>NZ_VMQU01000159.1 GCF_007714205.1 Mycobacterium helveticum
TTTCACTGGGGCCTCCTACATCTGTGGCTCTACCGGCCAGGACCTAATTCCTGTCGGCAACCCACGTTCACATGCAGCGAGGCCCCAGCCTGCCCATACCGTCTAGATGGCGGACGACAGCGGGCCGCGGGCGGCCTCGTAGGCGGCGCCCACCCGGTAGAGGCGGTCGTCGGCCAGCGCGGGCGCCATGATCTGCAGGCCGACCGGCAGGCCGTCGTCGGGCGACAGCCCCGAGGGCACCGACATGCCGCAGTGCCCGGCCAGGTTCAGCGGCAGCGTGCACAGGTCGAACAGGTACATCGCCAGCGGGTCGTCGACCTTCTCGCCCAGCGGGAACGCGGTGGTGGGAGTCGTGGGTGACACGACGACGTCGACAGATTCGTACGCCCTGTCGAGATCGCGGGCGATCAACGTGCGCACCTTCTGCGCCTGGTTGTAGTACGCGTCGTAATAGCCAGCCGACAGCGCGTAGGTGCCGATCATGATGCGCCGCTTGACTTCCGGGCCGAAACCAGCCGCGCGGGTCAGCGCCATCACCTCCTCGGCACTGTGGCTGCCGTCGTCGCCGACGCGCAGCCCGTAGCGCATCGCGTCGAAGCGCGCCAGGTTGCTGGACACCTCCGACGGCAGGATCAGATAGTAGGCGGCCAGCGCATAGTCGAAGTGCGGGCAGTCGACCTCGCCGACCTCGGCGCCCAGCGCGGTCAGCTGGTCCACCGCGGCCCCGAACGACGCCAGCACCCCCGGCTGGTAGCCCTCGCCACGCAGTTGCTTGACCACCCCGATGCGCACACCGCGCAAGTCACCGCCCGCGCCGGCCCTCGCGGCGCCGACCACGTCGGGGATCTCGGCGTCCACCGACGTGGAGTCGCGGGTGTCGTGCCCGGCGATCACCTGATGCAGCAGCGCGGTGTCCAGCACCGTGCGTGCGCAGGGGCCACCCTGGTCCAGCGACGACGCGCAGGCCACCAGCCCGTAGCGGGACACCGTGCCGTAGGTGGGCTTGACGCCGACGGTCGCGGTGAGCGCGGCCGGCTGGCGGATCGAGCCCCCGGTGTCGGAACCGATGGCCAGCGGCGCCTGGAACGCGGCCAGCGCCGCCGCGCTGCCGCCGCCGGAGCCGCCCGGCACCCGCTCGACGTCCCACGGGTTGCGGGTGGGGCCGTAGGCGGAGTTCTCGGTCGAGGACCCCATCGCGAACTCGTCCATGTTGGTCTTGCCCAGGATCGGGATGCCGGCGGCCCGCAACCGCAGCGTGACGGTGGCGTCGTAGGGGGAACGCCAACCCTGCAGGATCTTGGAGCCGCAGGTGGTGGGCATGTCGACCGCGGTGAACACGTCCTTGAGCGCCAGCGGGACACCGGCCAGGGCCGAGGGCAACCGCTCGCCGGCGGCGACCGCCTGGTCGACCGTGGCCGCCGCCGCCAGCGCCTCGTCGGCGGCCACGTGCAGAAACGCATGGTAGCGGTCGTCGGTCGCCTCGATCTGGTCCAGACACGCTTGGGTGACCTCGACCGACGACAGCTCCCCGGCGGCGATCCCGGCGGCCAGCGTCGCGGCGTCCCTGCGGATGATCTCGCTCACTGGGCATCCCCCAGGATCTGCGGGACGGCGAAGCGGCCGTCGACGGCCTCGGGCGCCCCGGCCAGCGCCTCCTGCTGGGTCAGGCAGGGCGCCTTCTCGTCCGGGCGCATCACGTTGACGTCCTTGAGCGGGTTGTCGGTCGCCGCCACGCCGCTGACGTCGACCGCCTGGACCTGGCTGACGTGGTTGAGGATGGCGTCGAGTTGGCCGGCGAAGCTATCCAGCTCGGCATCGGTCAGCGCCAGCCGGGACAGCCGGGCCAGGTGCGCGACCTCGTCGCGGGAGATCTGGGACACGAGCGAAAAGCCTAGCCCGGGTGACGACGCGAACGTGAAGCCGGCCGCACGCACGTCGGGCAGGCGCGGGCCACCCGGTCCCCGGAATGCCGTGCGGGCCCCGCTGTGCAAAAGTAAGTGGCCGTGCCGTCGTATCTGTTGCGCATCGAGTTGGCCGACCGCCCGGGCAGCCTCGGGTCGCTGGCCGTGGCGCTGGGTTCGGTGGGCGCCGACATCCTGTCGCTCGACGTGGTCGAGCGCAGCTCGGGCTATGCGATCGACGACCTGGTCATCGAACTGCCGGCCGGGTCGATGCCCGACACGCTGATCACGGCCGCCGAGTCGCTGTCCGGTGTCCGGGTGGACAGCGTCCGTCCGCACACCGGCCGCCTCGAGGCGCATCGGGAGCTCGAACTTCTCGACCGTGTGGCGGCGGCGGGCGGTAAGGGTGCCAAGCTGCAGGTGCTGGCGAACGAGGCGCCCCGGGTGCTGCGGGTGAACTGGTGCACGGTCCTGCACAGCGCGCAGGGAAAGCTGCACCGCCTCGCCGGCAGCCCGGGCGCCCCGGAGACCAAGGCCGACTCGGCCCCGTGGCTGCCGATCGAGCAGGCGGTCACGCTGGACAACACCGGCGACTGGGTGCCGCAGGCGTGGCGGGACATGGACACCACGATGGTCGCGGCGCCGCTGGGCGACCCGCACACCGCGGTGGTGCTGGGCCGCCCCGGCCCCGACTTCCGCCCGTCGGAGGTGGCCCGGCTGGGCTACCTCGCCGGGATCGTGGCCACCATGCTGCGCTGAGACCGCCGGCGAGCGTTACCCCGGCGCCGCCTGCGCAGACGGCCCCTCCGCAAGCAACCGACGAAAGCCGTCCTCGTCGAGGATCGGGACCCCCAGCTCGACCGCCTTGTCGTATTTGGAACCCGGCGCGTCGCCCGCGACGACGAAGTCGGTCTTCTTCGACACCGAACCGGCGGCCTTGCCTCCGCGCGCCACGATCGCCTCCTTGGCGCCGTCGCGCGAGAACCCGGTCAGCGACCCGGTGACCACGATCGTCAGGCCCTCGCAGGTGCGCGGCACGCTGGTGTCGCGCTCGTCGGCCATGCGCACGCCCGCGGCCCGCCACTTGTCGACGATCGCACGGTGCCAGTCCACGGCGAACCACTCGGTGACCGCGGCGGCGATGGTGGGCCCCACGCCCTCGACCGCGGCCAGCCGCTCGGTCGACGCCGACATGATCGCGTCCAGACTGGCGAACTCGGTGGCCAGGGCGCGGGCGGCCGTGGGCCCCACGTGCCGGATCGACAGCGCCACCAGCACCCGCCACAACGGCGCCGCCTTGGCCGTGCCCAGGTTGGCCAGCAGCCGGGTCCCGTTGGCCGACAGCCCGCCGCTCTTGGTGGTGAACAGCTCGGTGCGCAGCAGACCATCCTCGGTGAGGGTGAACAGGTCGCCCTCGTCGGCGATCACCCCGGCGGCCAGCAGCGCGGTGGCCGCCTCGTAGCCCAGACCCTCGATGTCGAGGGCGCCGCGGCCGGCGACGTGGAACACGCGCTCCCGCAGCTGCGCCGGGCAGGACCGGGCGTTGGGGCAGCGGATGTCGGCGTCGCCCTCCTTCTCGGGGGCCAGTTCGGCACCGCACTCGGGGCAGTGGGTGGGCATGACGAACTCGCGTTCGGAGCCGTCGCGCAGGTCGACGACCGGGCCCAGCACCTCGGGGATCACGTCGCCAGCCTTGCGGATCACGACGGTGTCCCCGATCAGCACGCCCTTGCGCCTGACCTCGGCGGCGTTGTGCAGTGTCGCCAACGCCACCGTCGAACCGGCGACCTTGACCGGCGCCATGAGGGCGAACGGCGTGACGCGCCCGGTCCGGCCGACGTTGACCCGGATGTCGAGGAGCTTGGTCTGCACCTCCTGCGGCGGGTACTTGTAGGCGATCGCCCAGCGCGGCGCGCGCGACGTCGAGCCGAGCCTGCGCTGCAGCGCCACATCGTCGAGTTTGACGACGACGCCGTCGATTTCGTGGTCCACGTCGTGGCGGTGCTCACCCCAGTAGCGGATCCGCTCGTGCACGCCGGCGACGCTGTCGACCCGGGTGGTGTGGCCGGAGACGGGCAGTCCCCAGGCGCCGAGCGCAAGGTAGGCGTCGTGCAGGGTCGCGGGCCGGAATCCCTCGGTGTGCCCGAGCCCGTGGCAGATCATCCGGAGCCTGCGGCGCGCGGTGACCGCCGGGTCCTTCTGCCGCAGCGACCCCGCGGCGCTGTTGCGCGGGTTGGCGAACGGCGCCTTGCCTTCCTCGACGAGGCTGGCGTTGAGCGCCTCGAAGTCGGCGAGCCGGAAGAACACCTCACCGCGCACCTCGAGGACCTCGGGTACCGGGTAGCGGTCGCTGGCCGTCAGCCGTTCGGGGACGTCGTCGATGGTGCGCGCGTTCAGCGTGACGTCCTCGCCCACCCGCCCGTCGCCCCGCGTCGCGGCACGGACGAGCCGGCCCGCGCGGTAGACCAGCGCCAGGGCCACCCCGTCGATCTTGAGCTCGCACAGGTAGGCGAGTTCGCGAACATCACCGCCGACCTCGGCGTGGACGCGCGCGGCCCACACGTCGAATTCCTCGGCGCTGAACACGTTGTCCAGGCTGAGCATTCGCTCCAGGTGTTCGGCCGAGGTGAACTCGGTGGCGAAGCCGGCGCCGCCGACCAGCTGGGTGGGCGAATCGGGGGTGCGCAGCTCGGGATAGCGCTCCTCGAGCGCCGTCAGCCGCAGCAACAGCTCGTCGAACTCCGCGTCGGAGATGATCGGCGCGTCCCGCACGTAGTAGCGGAACTGGTGTTCGCGCACCTCGTCGGCCAGTTCGCGCCATTGCCGCCGAACCTCGGGCGGGGCGGGACCGGCCTCTGCTGAACTCACCTTGGCAGGCTAACGGAACACGCCGACACGGTCCGTCGGTGCGCCGGGCGTCCGCCCGGACGCCTGCTGCATCAGGGTTCCGGTCCTCGTGTCCGCCGCCGCCGGATCGGAGGCGTCTCAATGGATCCGGGACACGTCGAGGGGACTATCGTCAACTCGGCCATCCAGCGATCGCGTTGCATACCGCGACAACCTCTACCGGAAGATCAACGCACTACCGGTAGTCGCGACGTAACAGCTCATACTGCGACGCTGATCCCCTGGCGGAATTTTGTTGCCGCCAGGGGATAATCAACATCAGGGGATAATGACAATCGGGCAGCGGTGCTTCATTCCAGCGTCACGACCACCTTGGCCCCTCTGGCGAGGGTATTGGTGACAGGAGAACGTTCCCGTCCGGCCTTGACCACCGCTTCGATTTCTTCCCGGCTCGCTTTGGGCGCAACGATCTTCAGCTTCGCCCGAAACTCCTGGGCGCCGGACCCCTGTTCGGCGGTGATCCCCGCGGTGATACCCAGGAACAGCGACGACACATCCCAGTCGGTTTCCGCCTCGCAGGAATAGCTTTCCAGCTCAACTCCACGAGACGCGGCGGTGGCCACTATGTTGCACGCCAAGCACCCCGCGAAACCCTGCAGAAGGTACTCGGCCGGCGTGGGTGCCTCATCGTTCCCCAGCAGTGAGGGCGGATGGTCGCTAGTCAAGGTGAACTTCCCAGCACGACCGGTGTCGGTGTCACCGCCCTGGGTCATCGGTGCGATCTGCGAGCTGACAAGGCAACCACCCTGCCATTGGGAGTTGGCCCGGAAGGTCACCTTGGCCAGGTTACGGTCGTTCCGCACTGCTTCGACCATTTTTGTCAACGCGCTCGTGTCGACGCCATCGAGCATATGTGCATTCCTCATTATCGATCTCCCATCATCTGTTGACAGCATTGAAGAGCCATCATTGACCGCCCGCCGCCATCAGCGCCTGTGCGTCAGCACCAATACACAGCTCCGGCCTGTTTGCTCAGCCGGTCTGTTTGCTGATACGCATATACCCGTAAATGTATGAGGCGGCCCCCAACCTCGATAGGGCCGTTGTGCCTCTCATTTGATTTGGGCTCGTGCGGCGTTGTCATGCGGTTATCTCGACCTACGACCAGATCCCTCTCTGTCAACCTGGGTTGAGGCATCCGCCCCCTGATAATCGGCCTCAATTTTTCGCGCCACCAGCAGATCGGAGGTTCTATCACGCCGCTCTCGCCATCGAGAACGGCGCGACAGCGGCCACCACCGATCGCGGTTTCGCCCGTTTTCCGGGCCCGCGATGGCGTCCGCCGTTCGGCTGACCGAGACGATCCCCTACCCGTGGCTGATCGCGTCCGGGTCCTCGGCGAACGCCTCGGCGGCTTTGCGGGCGAGCCCGATCGCGGTGCGGGCCCACTGCGGTGTCGCCCCGGCCAGCCCGCACGCCGGGGTGACGCCGATGCGCTCGCGCAACGCCGCCCGGCCGAACCCGAGCCGGTCGGTCACCGCGACCACCGACGCGGCCACCTGCGCGGCGGACGGGCGCTGGCCGGGGGCTACCGGGGCTGTCGCGGCGACGACGCCGAGCACGACGGTGCGGCCCGACTCGACGAAGGCCGCGACGCCGTCCAGGTCCGCCGCGCGCAGCGTGTCCACATTCACCGACACTGCGCCGATGATGCTGCGCTGCAACAGCTCCCACGGCAGTTGGGGGGCGCAGCAGTGCAGCGCCACATCGGATCCCGCCTTGTCGACGCAGGCGTCGAGCAGTGCGACCGCGACCGCCTCGTCCAGCGCGGGGACCGTGCTCAGCGATGTCACCCCGCTCAGCCGTCCGCCCAGCGCCGTCGGCAGCGACGGCTCGTCGAACTGCACCACCACCGGCGTCTCGAGCCGTCGGGACAGCGCGGCGCGGTGCGCGGCGACACCCTCGGCCAGCGAGGCCGCCAGGTCGCGCAGCGCGCCGGGGTCGGTGATCGCCCGGTGGCCGTTGGCCAGTTCGAGCCCGGCGGCCAGCGTGATCGGCCCGGGCGCCTGCACCTTGACCACGCGTCCCCCGCCGCGCAGACCGGCCGTCTCCCAGGCCTCTTCGAGCGCGTCCAGGTCCTCGTCGAGCAGGCTGACGGCCCGGCGCGTCACCGCGCCGGGCCGGGCGGCGATGCGGTAGCCGCGCGTCGTGGTGTCGATGGCCACGTCGATGAGCAGCGCGCCCGCCCGGCCGATCGGGTCGGCGCCCACGCCGCGCGCGGGCAGCTCGGCGATGTGAGCGAGCGCGCCCGCCAACTCGCCGACGATGACCTCGGCCGCCTGCCGCGGGGCGGTTCCGGGCCAGGAGCCGACGCCGCTGGCGGTTGCGAAGGCACTCACCGGGCAACCGTATGCGACGCCACGTGGGACGCGCCCCGCCAGGGGTGTTTGGCGCGGGCCCGTCCGGGTAGTTTCGACTCAGGAACGGACGGTGTGGCGGATGGTGAGATTCACGCGGCCCCTGCTGATCACCGGCGCGGTGGTGCTCACCGCGGCGTGCACGCGGGTGGTGGACGGCACGGCGCTGCCGGGCTTCGGCGCCACCCGCCATCCCGTGCACGGCGTCGATGTCGACACGGTGCTGCTGGACCAGCCCCGGATGCGCGCGATCACCGGCGCCGGCGAACACCTCACGATCATTCCGTCGATGGACGGCATCAACCCGGTGGACATCGACGCCCTGGCCGACAACGCGCCGCAGGAATGCCGGTTCCTGTTCGCCGAGACCGCGACGTTCGGCCCCGACATCGCGGAGTTCCACAAGACGACGTTCCAGGACCCGCCCGAGGGGGCGCTGATCTCGGAGGGCGCCGCCGCCTACCCGGACGCCGCGACCGCGCGACGGGCGTTCGGCGACCTGGTGAGAACCGTCGGCAACTGCGCCGACAGCTCGGCCGGCCAGCTGCTCGTCGGCGACTGGCAGGCCGACGCCGACTCGCTGCACCTGCGGCCCGGCGGCTGCGGGCGCGACTACCGGGTCCTGTCGGTGGCCCTGCTGGAGGTCACCTACTGCGGCTTCCCGCAGTCGGTGTCCGACATCGTGATGACCAACATCGTCGCGAACGTGCCGGGTTAGCGCCCGGCGCCGGCGATGGTGGCGCTGCCGATCACCTCGTCGCCGCCGGGGTCGGGCCGGTACAGCACCAGCGTCTGGCCGCGCGCCACCCCGCGCAGCGGGGCACGCAACCGCACGACGAGCTCGTCGCCGACCAATTCCGCGACCGCACTTGCCGTTTCACCGTGCGCGCGCACCTGGACCGCGCACTCGATCGCGCCGGACGGCGCGCCGCCGCCGGTGAACACCGGCGACCGCCCGACCAGCTCGTCGACGTCGAGGTCGGTCACACCGCCCACCCGGACCGTGGCGGTCTCCGCGTCGATCGCGGTCACGTAGCGCGGGGCGCCGCCGGGCCCCGGCCCGGCGATGCCCAGGCCCTTGCGCTGCCCGACGGTGAAGCCGTGCACCCCGTCGTGGGTCGCCAGCACCGCGCCGTCGGCGTCGACCACGCTGCCGGGCCGCACGCCGATGCGCTCGCCCAGGAAGGTCCGGGTGTCCCCGGACGGGATGAAGCAGATGTCGTGGCTGTCCGGCTTTTCGGCGACCGCCAGGCCGCGCCGGGCGGCCTCGGCACGGATCTGCGGCTTGGGCGTGTCCCCGATCGGGAACACCGCGTGGCGCAGCTGCCCGGCGGTCAGCACGGCCAGCACGTAGGACTGATCCTTGTCGCGGTCGACGGCGCGGCGCAGCCGCCCCCCGGACAGCCGGGCGTAGTGGCCTGTGGCCACGGTGTCGAAGCCCAGCGCGAGCGCCTTGGCCGACAGCGCCGAGAACTTGATCCGCTGATTGCAGCGCACGCACGGGTTGGGCGTCTCGCCGCGCGCGTAGGACGACACGAAGTCGCCGATCACCTCGGCTTCGAATCTTTCGGCGAAATCCCAAACGTAGAAAGGGATTCCGAGAACGTCGGCGACCCGGCGCGCGTCCGAGGCGTCTTCCTTGGAGCAGCAGCCGCGCGAACCGGTGCGCAGCGCGGCGGGCGCGGCCGACAGCGCCAGGTGCACGCCGACCACCTCGTGCCCGGCGTCGACCATGCGGGCGGCGGCCACCGACGAGTCCACGCCGCCGCTCATCGCCGCGAGGACCTTCACCTAGGAGGCTCCCGCGGCGGCCAGGGCGGCCCTGCGGGCGCGGTCCACCGCACCGGGCAGCATGGCCAACAGCGCGTCGACGTCCGCGTCGACACTGTTGTGACCCAACGAGAACCGCAGCGATCCGCGGGCACTGGCCGGGTCGGCGCCCATCGCAACCAGCACATGCGACGGCTGTGCGACGCCGGCGGTGCAGGCCGACCCCGTCGAACACTCGATCCCGTTGGCGTCCAAGAGCATCAGCAGCGCATCGCCTTCGCAGCCGCGAAAGGTGAAGTGCGCGTTGCCGGGTAGCCGCAGCGGGTCGCGGGCGCCATTGAAGCTGACGTCGTCGATGCCGGCCAGCACGCCGTCGACCAGCCGGTCCCGCAGGGCCCGCAGCCGCACGCCCTGGACCTGCAGTCCGTCCACCGCGATCCGGACCGCCGCCGCCATGCCGACGGCGCCGGCGACATCGGCTGTGCCGGAGCGGATGTCGCGCTCCTGACCACCGCCGTGCAACAGCGGCACGCAGCCGACGTCGCGGCGCAGCAGCAACGCGCCCACCCCCGCGGGCCCGCCGAACTTGTGCGCGGTCAGGCTCATCGCCGACAGCGGGCCGGCGGCGAAGTCGACGGGCAGCTGACCGACGGCCTGCACGGCGTCGCTGTGCAGCGGGACGCCGAATTCGGCGGCGACGGCAGCGAGCTCGGCGACGGGCAACACGGTGCCGACCTCGTTGTTGGCCCACATCACCGACACCAGCGCGACGTCATCGTGGGTCTGCAGCACCTCGCGCAGCGCAGCCGCCGAGACCGACCCGTCGGGGGAGGTGGGCAGCCGGGTCACCCGGGCGCCCTCGTGTTCGGCGAGCCAGTTCACCGCGTCCAGGACGGCGTGGTGTTCGACCTCGGTGGTCACGATGCGGCGGTGGCGCGGGTCCGCGTCGCGCCGGGCCCAGTAGATGCCCTTGACGGCCAGGTTGTCGCTCTCGGTGCCGCCCGCGGTGAAGATCACCTCCGACGGCCGCGCGCCCAGCCGGTCGGCGATGAGCTCGCGGGACTCCTCGATCCGCCGCCGCGCCGCCCGCCCGCTGGTGTGCAGCGAGGACGCGTTGCCGACCGTGCCGAGCACGGCCGTCATCGCCTCGACGGCGGCGGGGTGCATCGGGGTGG
>NZ_VMQU01000015.1 GCF_007714205.1 Mycobacterium helveticum
CCTGCAGATCTCATGCTGGACATCAACCGCGTCAAGCGAGCAGGGCAGTGACCTGGTGGCACCTCGGGTGCATCAACCTTCATCCAGAAGCGATGACCTCAGGAAGGTAGTCCAGTGAGCACGAGCACACCGCCCCCCTTCGACCGCGCCGACCCGCTGTCCCTGGACGCCTCGCTGTCCAGCGACGAGATCGCGCTGCGCGACACCGTAAGGAAGTTCTGCGCCGAGCACGTCACCCCCTATGTCGCCGACTGGTTCGAGGCCGGCGACCTGCCCGTCGCGCGGGAGCTGGCCAAGCAGTTCGGCGCACTCGGCCTGCTCGGGATGCACCTGGACGGCTACGGGTGCGGCGGGGCCTCGGCCGTGCACTACGGCCTGGCCTGCACCGAACTGGAGGCCGCCGACTCCGGCGTCCGGTCGATGGTGTCCGTGCAGGGCTCGCTGGCAATGTTCGCGATCTGGAAGTTCGGCTCGCAGGAGCACAAGCAACAGTGGCTGCCCGGCATGGCCGCCGGCGAGCTGCTCGGCTGCTTCGGGCTGACCGAGCCCGACGCCGGGTCCGATCCGGCCGCCATGAAAACCCGTGCGCGCCGGGACGGCTCGGATTGGGTGCTCAACGGGCGCAAGATGTGGATCACCAACGGCTCGATCGCCGACGTCGCGATCGTGTGGGCCGCCACCGACGACGGCGAATCCCCCGGGATTCGGGGCTTTGTGGTCCCCACCGACACCCCAGGGTTCGTCGCCAACACCATCCACCACAAGCTGTCGCTGCGGGCATCGATCACCAGCGAGCTGGTGCTCGACGACGTCCGGTTGCCCGCCGACGCGATGCTGCCCGAGGTCAAGGGACTGCGCGGCCCGCTGTCGTGCCTGTCCGAGGCGCGCTACGGGATCATCTGGGGATCGATGGGTGCGGCGCGCTCGGCGTGGCAGTCCGCCCTCGACTACGCCACGCAGCGCACCCAGTTCGGCCGACCGATCGCCGGATTCCAGCTGACCCAGGCCAAACTCGCCGACATGGCGCTCGAGCTGCACAAGGGGCAGCTGCTCTCGCTGCACCTGGGCCGCCTGAAGGACGCCGTCGGGCTGCGCCCCGAGCAGGTCAGTTTCGGCAAGCTCAACAACACCCGCGAGGCGATCAAGATCTGCCGGACCGCGCGGACCATCCTGGGAGGCAACGGAATCTCGCTGGAGTACCCGGTGATCCGGCACATGGTCAACCTCGAATCGGTGCTGACCTACGAGGGCACCGCCGAGATGCATCAGCTCGTCCTGGGCCAGGCCTTCACCGGCAGCGACGCCTTCCGCTGACGTCGAGCACCGGCATGTCACGCCTGGAATACACCCCCGAGCACCACCAGTTCCGCGAGCTGGTCCGCGATTTCGTGCGTCAGACCGTCGTGCCCAACCACGAGCGCTGGGAGCGCGCCGGCCAATGGGACCGGTCGCTGTTCGTCGAAGCCGGAAAGCTTGGGCTGCTGGGCTTTTCGGTGCCCGAACGGTTCGGGGGCCCGGGCGTCGACGACTTCCGCTACAACGCGATCGTCATCGACGAGTTGCAGCGGGCCGGGGCGGCGGCCGAGTCGATCGCCGTCACGCTGCAGAACGACATCGTGCTGCCCTACCTGACCGACCTGACCACACCCGAGCAGCAGCAACGCTGGCTGCCCGGGGTGGTGACCGGGCAGACCGTGCTCGGGATCGCGATGACCGAACCCGGCGTCGGCAGCGACCTGGCAGGGATTCGGACGTCGGCGACCCGCGACGGAGACTGCTACGTCGTCAACGGCGCCAAGACGTTCATCTCCAACGGGCAGTGCGGCGACCTGTTCGTCATCGCGGTGCGCACCTCACCGGATCGGCACCAGGGTCTGTCGCTGCTGGTGGTGGACGCGGACACCCCCGGCTTCTGCCGTGGCCGCAACCTGGAGAAGATCGGCCTGCACGCCCAGGACACCAGCGAGCTGACCTTCACCGACATGCGGGTGCCGGTGGACAACCTGCTCGGGGAAGAGGGCAGGGGCTTCTACCAGTTGGTGGGGAACCTGCCGCAGGAGCGGCTCGCGCTGGGGGTGGGTGCGGTGGCCGCCGCCGAAGCCGTCCTGGCCGAGACGCTGGACTACGTGCGCGGCCGCACGGCGTTCGGCGCACCGATCTCCAGCTTCCAGCACAGCCAGTTCGTGCTCGCCGAGCTGGCGACCGAAATCGACATCGCCCGAACGTTTCTCGACGACTGCCTGGCCGAGCACCTGGAGGGCAGGCTGACCGCCGCGCGGGCCGCGAAGCTGAAATGGTGGACCACCGACCTGCAGGTGCGCACCGCCGACCGCTGCCTGCAGTTGCACGGCGGATACGGCTACATGCGCGAGTACGCGGTGTCGCGCGCATTCGTCGACGCCCGCATCCAGACGATCTACGGCGGCACCAACGAGATCATGAAGACGATCATCGCCAAGGATCTGGGGATCTAGTGGTGATCGGCCACGGCGAGCTACCCGTCGAGGAGGCGGTGCGCGCGGTCCGCGCCAGCTCCCGGCGCCGCCAGGTGCTCGATGCCGCGGTCACCGTCATGGGCCGCAACGGCTTTCACCGGATGTCCATGCAGGATCTGGCCCGCGAGGCCAAGGTCAGCGTCGGCCTGATCTACACGTACTTCGGCGGCAAGGAAGACCTGCTGCTGGCCACGATCGTGCGGATCCTCGATGCGTTCCGCGACCAGCTGGCACCGGTGATGGCCGCGGCCGGCGACGACGTCGTCGCCCGGCTGACCGCGGGGATCCGCCGCTACGTCGAGATCGTCGACGAGAACCTCGACGGGGTGGTGCTGACCTACCGGGAGAGCCGCACGCTGGGGCCCGCCGGGCGCGCGCAGATCAAGGAGCTCGAGATCGCCAGTGCCGCACCGCTGCGCGCGGCCATCGAGGACGGGATCGCCCGGGGGGTGTTCCGCGACGTCGACGTCGACCTCACCGTGTTCGACATCGTGCTGATCGCCCACGGCTGGGCGCTCAAACATTGGCACTTCGGGCCGATCTACACCGTCGACGAATACATCCGGCGGCAAACCCGCCACGTGCTCAACGCCCTGCTCGCCGAGGGGGCACAATCGTGGGCGTGATGAGCCCTTCGACCGTTTCACTTGTGGCCGCGTCCCTGGTCCTGGCGGCCGTCGCCGGGCCGCCCGCGGCGGCCGCCGATCCCGCCGCCGCCCTGCCGCCGCTGACCTCCGGCGGCGGGTCGATCATCGGCGGCGGCACCAACGCCGGGGTCGCCCAGCAGCTGATCGACCTCGCCGACCCCGACATCCAACAGGGCGACGGCACCGATGCCGCCAACTTCATCAACGCCGCCGCCTCGGTCACCAACGAGCAGCTCGCGGCTCCGTTCGCCCTGCTGCGGCGGGGGTTGTCCTGCCAGAAGGACAATGCCGGGTTCGGGGCGCGCGCCTACCGCCGCAAGGACGGCCAGTGGGGCGGAGCGATGCTGGTCGCCGCCAAGAGCGTCGACAGCCTCAAGCAGTGCGTCATGACCAACTGGCGCCGGGCCAGCGCGGGTGGAGAACACGCGATGTGCAACGGCAGTTGGGAGACCCCGACCAACGGCGACCTGCGCAAGGTCGAGACCTACCACATCCTGCTCGCCGGCACCTCCGCGGACTTCTGTGTCGACCTCAACGACAAGCTGAAGAACAACGCCCGCGGGTGGCCGTGAGCAAGAAGGGCCGTGAGCCGGAAGGGCCGGGGGGTGCCGCCAGGCGTCGGGGGCGTCGTAGGGCCCGCTTTGCCCACGCGTCACCGTGGCGGTGCCGCGCCTGGGGCCGATGTCCACGACCTGCGGCTGAGTTAGTAGAGCACGGTGATGGCGACGGGGATACCGAGCTGATCGGTGGCGCTGGCCAAGCGCCTGTCGACGGTGATCATCGCGGCCGAACGTTCCACGGCCACAGCGACATACAGGCCGTCGTAGATCGCCATGTTGTGCCGCCAGGCCCAGGCGGTGCGCAGGAGCAGTGCGTCAGGGAGCACGTATTCGATGGCGAGTGCGGCGGCGGTATCGGCGGCGGCCTCGGCGTCCTCGCGCTTCAATTGCTCGCGCAACACGGCTTTGTGCAGGGTGCGTAGCACCTCGCCCGGCATGTGGGCCGGTGCGAGCCAGCCGTCGTCGCCGTTCAGGGCTGCGCGTGCCGCGTCGCCCTGGGGAGTGCCGCTGGTGAGCGCCAACACCAGCACGCCTGCGTCCACCACGATCACGGGCGAAAACTCACCCGTCGCGGTCGGCGCGGATGACGGCCGCCACTTCCTCGGCTGTCATGGTGAGGCTGCGACGACTCGCCAATGCCTCCAGGAGCTGCCGGTTGCGTTGAGCCTGGTACTCCCGTTCCAACAGTGATCGCAGATACGCCTGGGTGGATTGGCCGCGCGCCTCGGCGCGGGCGGCCAGTGCGTCGCGAACTTCTTCAGGGACATCCTTGATCTGGATCGCGACTGCCATAGCGACACGCTATCACATGCGCATGACATGCACATGTTCTCCATGCCCGCGGTCGACTCCTACCACGTTCACGCACAATGCTCGGCGGGATATTTGTAGAACTCCAGAAGCACGTCGGCGTCGTCGACTATCTTGGTGACCGCTTTGGGGTACTTGGCGCCGTAGTCGACCTCGAAGGCCTTGATCGCGACCCGGGCCTTGTCGATGTCCTCGGCGTTGCAGATCTCCCGCGTCGCCGCCAAAGCACCCGAATGTTCTGACTTCGGAAGCGCGGCACGGACATTGGCCTGCTTGTGGAACCAGCACCGCTGCTCGCGGGTGTCGGGGAACACCTCGCGCATCGCTTTCCAGAACCCCGGCGCTCCGTCGCCGACGGCCAGCACCGGGGCGGTAATCCCGCGGCGGCGGCATCCTCGGAGTAGATCAGCCCACGACTCGGTCGACTCCCGGTAGCCGTCGGTGAGCGCGACGAGCTCCTTGCGGCCGTCGGACCGGACCCCGATCATCACCAGCAAGCACAGCTTCTCCTGCTCGGGGCGAACCTTGAGGTGGATGCCGTCGACCCACAGCTAGACGTAGTCGGTGCTCGACAGATCACGGTCGTGGAATGTCCTGGCCTCGTCCTGCCACTGCGAGGTCGGTCGGGTGATCGTCGTGGCCGACAACCCGGCACCGGAGCCCAGTAACCGCTCCAGCGCAGGACCGAAATCGCTGGTCGACAGACCGTGCAGGTACAGCAACGGCAGTACCTCGGCCATCTGTGGGGACTTGCGTGCCCACGCCGGCCGGACCGCCGACGAGAACCGCTGCCGCTCAACGGAATCAGGATTGCCGACTATCCATATAACCAATCAATGTAATTGGTTGCGGCACGGTGAATTACTACGGTTGGCGGTGGGCTCCAGACCTCCGCTTGAATCCGGTGAAAGCCATGCCTGGCGTCGGTCACCCTATCCTCTGCGCCGAAGACGGTTGATCACCCGCCCCGGCACTGCCCGAACGGCCGCGTCCACCGAGCCTGCCGAGCGCTCGTCGAACACCAGCCATGCGCACCGCGGTACTCGTGCGACCCCTACGGCCCGGGCTCCTGACCAGCGATGTTTTCTGTCTAGTCCGCTTGACTAGCTTCTGTCTAGCCAGCTAGACTATTCTCGTGGTCAGCGAAGAACCAACCCGCGCCCATCATCAGACGGCTTCGCAAAGCAGGCTTCGCCCGCACCGACGCAGAAGGCAGCCACGCCAAGTGGATTCACCCGCTAGGCCCATGGGTCAGCATCCCGGACGGTCACCGCACCATCTCCCCGGGCGTTGTCCGCCAAGTCGACAAAGCCATCGCCGAAGCCGAAGAACTAACCAGGGAGCGGAAATGAAACGCGAATACATGATCGAAATCGAGCGGGACGGCCGCTGGTGGATGGTTCACATCCCCGAACTCGAAGGCCTCACCCAAGCGCGGCGTCTCTCCGAAGCCGAATTGATGGCCCGCGAATGGATTGCAGTCAGCACCGGCACGCCTATCGCCGATGTTGCCGTGCACGTCACGAGCATCACCGTGCCTGACATGGGTAACGTTCAACGCAGCGCCGAAGAACTCATCTTCATGCGCGATGAAGCCGCCCAGGCCGTCAAGAAGGCCCAAAACATGGCCGCAGGCTTCGTGCGTGAACTGACCGCCGCGGGAATTCCGGTGCGCGACGCCGGTGAACTCCTCCACCTATCACCACAACGAATCAGCCAACTAGCCAACACGTAAAGGCGTTACCGGCCTGACCGCGCGCAGCCGCCCACCGAACATGGGTTCGCGTATCTCACCCGGGCACGACAACCCGCCGCCGCCGGCGTCGTACGGTAGTAGTGCGCCGCAAACGGCCAGCACCAGCACCGGCAACCAGAGGGGACGAGTATGTCGCGCCACCGCGTCGTCATCATCGGGAGCGGCTTCGGCGGGCTGACGGCGGCCAGGTCGCTCAAACGCGTGCCCAGGGGAAGCCAGGTCGAGATCACCCTGGTCTCCAAGACGACGACCCACCTGTTCCAGCCGCTGCTGTATCAGGTCGCCACCGGCATCCTGTCGGAGGGCGACATCGCGCCGACGACCCGCCTGGTCCTGCGCAAGCAGCAGAACGTCCGGGTGTTGTGGGGCGAGGTCAGCGCGATCGACCTCACGGCCAAGACGGTGACGTCACATCTGATGGGCATCCAGACGGTGACGCCCTACGACAGCCTGATCGTGGCCGCCGGTGCCCAGCAGTCCTATTTCGGCCACGACGAGTACGCCGCGTTCGCGCCCGGCATGAAAACCATCGACGACGCCCTCGAGCTCAGGGGCCGCATCCTGGGCGCGTTCGAGGCGGCCGAGGTCGCCACCGACCCCGCCGAGCGGCAGCGGCGCCTGACCTTCGTGGTGGTCGGCGCCGGACCCACCGGCGTCGAGCTGGCCGGCGAGATCGTCCAGCTCGCCGAACGCACCCTGGCCGGGGCGTTTCGCACCATCAAGCCCAGCGACTGCCGGGTCATCCTGCTCGACGCCGCCCCCGCGGTGTTGCCCCCGATGGGCGAGAAGCTGGGTCTCATCGCGCAGCGCCGGCTGGAGAAGATGGACGTCGAGATCCAGCTCAACGCGATGGTGACCGCGGTCGACTACATGGGCATCACGATCAAGGAGAAGGACGGCGGCGAGCGGCGCATCGAATGCGCCTGCAAGGTGTGGGCGGCCGGCGTGCAGGCCAGCCCGCTGGGCAAGATGATCGCCGACCAGTCCGACGGCACCGAAACCGACCGCGCCGGAAGGGTGCTCGTCGAGCCCGACCTCACCGTCAAGGGCCACCCGCACGTGTTCGTCGTGGGCGACCTGATGTCGGTGCCCGGCGTGCCCGGCATGGCCCAGGCCGCAATCCAGGGGGCGCAGTACGCGGCCACGATCATCAGGCATGCGGTCAAGGGCACCGACGACCCGGCCACGCGGCAGCCGTTCGGCTATCGCGACAAGGGCTCCATGGCGCTCGTCTCGCGCTACAGCGCCGTCGCGAAAGTCGGCAAGCTCGAGTTCGGCGGCTTCATCGCCTGGCTGGCGTGGCTGCTGTTGCACCTGTATTACCTTGTGGGGTATCGCAATCGCATGGCCGCGTTGTTCGCCTGGGGGATCTCGTTCCTGGGCCGGACCCGCGGCCAGATGGCCATCACGAGCCAGATGATCTACGCGCGGCCGCTGGTGAACTGGGTGGGACAGCAGGCCGGAACACTGGCGGCGGCCGAAAGCGCCGACGCGGCCGAACGCCGGGCCGGCTGACGCCTCAGAATTCCTTGCAGGGCAAACCCGTTGCCCGCCAGCCCGCGTTGACGTGGCCTTCGAAGCCGTCCAGCACGTTGTAGGCCGGGGTGATGCCCGACTCGGTCGCGACGTGGGCCGCGGCGACGGAGCGGCCGCCGGAGCGGCACAGGAACACCACGGGCCGCTCACGCCCGGCGGCCGCGATCCGGTCCCGCAGTTCGGTGACGAAGTTCTCGTTGACCCGGCCGTCGGACGCGTGCCACTCGAGGCAGATCACGTCGCGGCCCAGGCTC
The DNA here is from genome assembly GCF_007714205.1 of Mycobacterium helveticum. Taxonomy (GTDB): domain Bacteria; phylum Actinomycetota; class Actinomycetes; order Mycobacteriales; family Mycobacteriaceae; genus Mycobacterium; species Mycobacterium helveticum. Next base: position 8,059 of record NZ_VMQU01000015.1, read on the forward strand.
GACAGGTCGGGCACCCCGACGACGCGCCATTCGGCGTCGGTGCGCACGTCGACCAGCACCGCATCGGGGTTGTCGCTGAGTATCTTCCACGCCTGCTGCGGCGTGATGTCTCCGGCGTAGCTCATCGGCCCGAGTCTGGCACATGCGCCCGGCCGGCGACCTCGCGGGCGCGCTCGCGCGCGGCCGCGACGTCCGGTGCCGTGGCCAGCGCCACCCACGACCCGGCCCGCGATCCCGGGCCGACCAGGCGTGCGTCGCTTTCGGGCACGCCGAGCGCGTGCGCCAGCGCGCCCGCACCCGGCAGCCCGGCACCGGGGCTCATCACCCGCGCGGCGCCCGGCGACGTCATCATCGTGTCCACCGGCAGGCCCAGGATCGCGCGCGCCTGCAGCTCGAACGCCGAGAGCCGCTGGCTGCGCAGCGTCACCCAGGCGCTCTCGCGCGGGCACGCGGTGACGTCGGCGAAGTACACCTCGTCGCCGTGGACCATCAGCTCGACGCCGAACACCCCGCACCCGCCCAGCGCCTTGACGATCCGCGCGGCGATCGACCTGGCGGCGTCCAGCGCGGCCGGGGTCAGCTGCTGCGGCTGCCAGCACTCCAGCACGTCGGCCTCGGCGCGGCTGTGACCGATCGGTGAGCAGAACTCGATCTGCTCACCGATCGGCCCCCGGCTGCTCACCGCGAGCAGGGTGACGAAACAGTCGACGTCGACCAGCGTTTCGGCCAGCACCCGGTACTGCCCCTCCCCCGCCGGCGTCCCTACTGGCTTCCCGACGATGCCCTGCCATACGGCCTCCAGGTCATGGCGCTTGGTGACGACGGACTGCCCGCGCCCGGGCGCTCCGGCCACCGGCTTGACCAGCAACGGCAGGCCGGCATGGGCGGCCACCGCCTCGAGTTCGCCGACCGACCCGACGAACCAGAACGGCGCGGTGGGCAGGCCCAGCTCGTCGGCGGCGAGCCGACGCAGCCGCTCCGGGGCACCGGTGAGCCCGACGGCGCGGGCGCCGGGCACCAGCTCGGTGCCCTCCAGGGACTCGAGGGCCTGACCGGCGACGGCGCCGGTCGCGGTCACCACGAAGTCCGGCCGCAACCGTCCGACGGCCTCCGACAGCGCGGCGGGGTCGCCCAGCGTGAGGACCAGCGACTGGTCGGCGACGGCGTGCGCGGGCCCGCCGTGGTCCTCGTCGCCGACGACCACCTCCGCGCCGAGGCGCCGCAACGCGATCGTCAACTCCTGGCCGGGCGCACCGGAACCCAGCAGCAGCACGCGGGGCCTCTCGGGTTCGGCGGCTTCGCCGGCTCGGGCGCCGGGATCCGCCCCCGCGACCGGGGGGGTCAACTCGATGGCGGTCGTCTTGCCGTCGGGGTCGTCGGGTTCTTGCTGTCCTTCATCAGTCACGCCGTCGGTCACCGCTCAAGGATAGGTGCGCGCCGCGCGAGCGCGGCGGACCCGATTCAGGGCTGGCCGGGCAGCAGCCGCACCATCAGGCCGTTCGCCTCGGCCAGCACCGTGTCCTCGCCGTCGACCAGCTCCGCGGACACGAACCCCTTGCGCCCCTCCGTGGCGGTCAGGCGGCCGCGCACGGCCAGCGGGACATCGATCGGGGTGACCTTGCGGTAGTCGACGTGCAGGAAGGCGGTGCGGCTGATCGGCCGGGCCGCGGCGTGCGAGACCATGCCGAACATGTGGTCGAACAGCAGCGGCAGCACACCGCCGTGCACCGCGCGGTTGCCGCCGACGTGAAACCTGCTGAAATACCCGGTCATTTCGACCCCGTCGGGGCCGTAGCGCGTCAGCGTCCACGGCGGCAGCAGCAGGCTGCCCATGCCCGGCAGGTCCGGTGTCCGCCCCGCCGGCGCCTTGCCCTCGCCGGCCTCGAACGGGGCCAGCAGTTCCACCAGCGCCGCGACGCGGCCGGCCGCCTCGTTCCAGACGTCGTCACCGGGGTCCGCCGACAACGCGAGATCCTGCAACCGGCGCATGTCCGCCACGAACCGGCCGAACCCGGGGCCCGGGCTGGCCGGGCCGTACTCCGGAAAGCCGCCGTGGTGCTCGTATTCGGGATCGAGGTCCTTGGGATCCGGTTCGGTGGCCGTCACGCGCGGGCCGCCAGGATGTCCCGGCGCACGATCGTCTGCTCCCGGCCCGGCCCGACACCGATGCACGAAACATAGGCTCCGGCAAGCTCTTCCAGCCGCGACACGTAGTCACGCGCCCTGACCGGCAACTCGTCGAACTCGCGTGCCGACGAGATGTCCTCCCACCAGCCGGGCAGCTCCTCGTAGATCGGTTCGGCGCGGGCCAGGTCGCTCTGGGTCATCGGCATGTCGTGGGTGCGCTTGCCGTCGAGCCGATAGCCGACGCACACCGGCACCGTGTCCAGGCTGGAGAGCACGTCGAGCTTGGTCAGGAAGTAGTCGGTGATGCCGTTGACGCGGGTGGCGTAGCGGGCGATGACGGCGTCGAACCAGCCGCAGCGGCGGCGGCGTCCGGTGGTGACACCGAACTCGCCGCCGGTCTTGGTCAGGTATTCGCCGTTCGCGTCGAACAACTCGGTGGGGAACGGGCCCGACCCCACCCGGGTGGTGTAGGCCTTGAGGATCCCCAGCACGGTGGTGATCCGCGTCGGTCCGATGCCCGAGCCCACGGCCGCGCCGCCGGCGGTCGGATTCGACGACGTCACATAGGGATAGGTGCCGTGGTCGACGTCGAGCAGGGTGCCCTGCGAGCCCTCCAGCAACACCGTCTCGCCGGCCTCCAGCGCGTTGTTGAGCAGCAGCCGGGTGTCGGCGATGCGGTGCCGGAAGCCGTCGGCCTGCTCCAGCAGCGCATCGACCACCTGATGCGCGTCGAGCGCCTTGCGGTTGTAGATCTTGACCAGGATCTGGTTTTTCAGCTCCAGGGCGGCCTCGACCTTGTGGGTCAACAGCTCCGGGTCGAGCACGTCGGCCACCCGGATGCCCATGCGTGCGATCTTGTCCTGGTAGCACGGCCCGATGCCGCGGCCGGTGGTGCCGATCTTCTTGCTGCCCATGTAGCGCTCGGTCACCTTGTCGATCGCGACGTGGTAGGGCAGCAGCAGATGCGCATCGGCCGAGATCAGCAGCCTGGAGGTGTCGACGCCGCGGTCCTGCAGGCCCTCGAGCTCGTCGAGCAGGACGCCGGGATCGACCACCACACCGTTGCCGATGACGTTGGTGACGCCGGGCGTCAGCACGCCCGACGGGATCAGGTGCAGCGCGAAGTTCTCGCCGGTCGGCAACACGACCGTGTGACCGGCGTTGTTGCCCCCCTGATAGCGCACCACCCACTGCACGCGTCCACCGAGCAGGTCAGTGGCCTTCCCTTTGCCCTCGTCGCCCCACTGGGCTCCGATGAGGACGATTGCCGGCATGACATGCTCCCACCTGGTCTCGCCTGCTGTTTGTGTCACTGCCGGGAAAGGCAGTGTACCTACAAGCGCCGCACCGGTTTTCGTTTCGGTGCCGCCGTTCGTGCAGTGACCGCGCCGCAACGCCCCGGGTTTGCCGCCGCACAACCCGCGCGCAGGCCCTTCGCGATGCTTACTGCACTCACGCAGGTGATCCTAAAACGTCGACGGTTGTGTGAGGGGAACCGGCTTCGGCGCGGCTACCGTCCGCCGGCCTCGCGGGAGCCGAGATGCACCGTTGCGAACCCGGTGCTCAGCGAAATGTAGCGGGCGTCGCCGAAACCCGCGTCCCGCATCGCCTCGCGCAGCTCCTCCCGCGACATCCAGGTACGGATCGAGTCGGACGTGTAATGGTGGGCGTCGCGGTGCCAGGCAAAGAGCCAGCCCACCGCGGGCATCACGCCGAAGTAGAGCGCGTCGTGCAGGGCTTTGAGACTCTTCGAGGTCGGCGTGCTGAAATCGAGCACCATCAACCGGCCGCCCGGCCGCAGCACGCGCCGGAACTCGCGCAGCGCCCGGCCGCGGTCGGCGACGTTGCGCAGCCCGAAACCGATGGTGACCACGTCGAACGACTCATCAGGGAACGGCAGGTCCATGGCGTCGGCCTCCTGGAAGTCGACGGTCCCGCGCCGCCGGCCCCGGGCGACGTCGAGCATCGCCGCGCAGGAGTCGACGCCCACGACCCGGCCTTGCGGCCCCACCGCCGCCGCCGCCGCGAACGCCAGATCACCCGTCCCGGTCGCGACGTCCAGCACGCGTTCGCCGGGCCGGACGGCGCAGAGTTTCATGGCCTGCCGCTTCCACACGCGGTGCAACCCGAGCGTCCACGCGTCGGTCATCACGTCGTAGCGCTTCGCCAGCGCCGCAAACAGTTCCTTGACGTAGCTGCTCTTGGCCTGGTCCGACTCGTTCCATCGCCGTGTGACCATCGCCAGCCTCCGCATGAATACCAGAAACGCTCGCGAAATCTACCACGGCGGCGCCGCGGGCGGCGGTCCGGCCCCGGCTGGGACGTTTGGTAGTTTCCGGGGAGAATCCGCGGGCCGGTTCTTCCGGGCGGGCAGCCGAGAAAGTCATGACGGGGCCGGTGAGAGGGAACAGCGAGACGCCCGCGGCGGCGGTGTTGCTGTTCGGCGGGCGCCGGGTCCCGCGACCGCTGCGCGGCCTGCCCCTGCTGCGCCCCGGGGGCCGGGCCGACCTGGACGCGGCCGTCGGACCGTACCGCCGGCTGGTGGTGGTCGGCGCCGACGCCGACCTGGCCGCACTGCTGACCGGGCTGCTGCGCGCGGACCGGCTCGACGTCGAGGTGGCCTACGTGCCGCGCCGGCGCACCGCGGCGACCCGCGCCTACCGGCTGCCGTCCGGGCGCCGCGCGGCGCGGCGCGCCCGGCGCGCATCCGCGGCCAGGGTGCCCCTGATCCGCGACGACGCCGGGTGGGCCATCGTCGGCCGGGCGCACTGGCTGCCGGCCGACGGAAAGGCGCTGCACGGGGAGGCGGTGGTCGACGACACCGGGCTGTTCGACGGCGGGGTGGCCGGCTGCCGCATCGAGCCGACGGGGGCGTTGCCCGGCCTGCGCGCCCGGGTCCGGGGCCGCCGGTGGGTCACCGGGCGCGCGGCCCAGCTGGGCTGCACCGGCGTCACCGTGGTGCGCGACGGCGTGCCCGCGCCCCGCCCGGCCCGGCGATCGACGTTCTACCGCAACGTCGAGGGCTGGCTCGCCGTCCGATAGTTTCGACCGGTGAGCTTTCCCGCACGGCCGCACGAGTCGGTGCGCCCCAGCCCCATCTTCCTGGCCCTGCTCGCGGTGACGGCGGCCGGCGGCGCGCTGGCCTGGCTGGCCGGGTCCGGCGTGCGACCGCTGTCCTACGTCGGGGTGTTCGTCTTCGTGGTCGCCGGGTGGCTGGTGTCGTTGTGCCTGCACGAGTTCGGGCACGCGCTGACCGCCTGGCGGTTCGGCGACCACGACGCCGCCGTGCGCGGCTACCTCACGCTGGATCCGCGGCGCTACAGCCATCCCGCGCTGTCGCTGGTCCTGCCGATGGTGATCATCCTGCTGGGCGGCATCGGCCTGCCGGGCGCCGCGGTGTACCTGCGGACGTGGTTCATGACGCCGGCCCGCCGCACCCTGGTCAGCCTGGCGGGACCGGCGGCCAACCTGCTGCTGGCGGTGCTGCTGCTGACCGTGGTCCGGCTGTTCTTCGACCCGGCCCACGCGGTGCTGTGGGCCGGCGTGGCCTTCCTGGCGTTCCTGCAGCTGACCGCGCTGGTGCTGAACCTGCTGCCGATCCCGGGCCTGGACGGGTACGACGCCCTGGAACCGCATCTGAGCCCCGAGACGCAGCGCGCGGTGGCACCGGCCAAGCAGTACGGCTATTTCGTCCTGCTGTTCCTGCTGTTTGCGCCGGGCCTGAACCGCTGGTTCTTCGGGATGGTGCTCTGGTTGTTCGACTTGTCCGGCGTGCCGCACGTGCTGGTGGCGTGGGGCGACTCGCTGACCCGGTTCTGGAGCGCCTGGTTCTAAGCGCCTGGTTCCAGGGGCTAGAGCCCGACCGCCCCGCGGGCCGCGGGGTCGCAGTCGTCGAGCAGATCCAGGCAGCGGGCGTACTCGCCGGTCTCGCCGATGGCGTCGGCGGCGCGCGCCAGCGCCGCCACGCACCGCAGGAAGCCGCGATTGGGCTCGTGGGAGTAGGGCACCGGGCCGAAACCCTTCCAGCCGTTGCGGCGCAACTGGTCCAGGCCCCGGTGGTAGCCGGTGCGGGCGTAGGCGTAGGCCGTGACGGCCTTGTCCTCGGCCAGCGCCTCCTCGGCCAGCGTCGCCCAGGCCACCGACGCCGTCGGATGGGCGGCGGCGACGATGCTCGGGTTCTCCCCGGCGAGCAGTTCGGCTTCGGCTGCACTGTCCCCCGGCAGCAGGATCGGATCAGGCCCCAGAAGATCACCCATCGACGTCATGGGCCCATTGTGCCGTTTCCCGTTTACGCGCGCCTCGGCCGTGACGCCAACCGGGATGCCGGGTCGCTAAGCTCCCAACTATCCACTCGTAGGAGGACAGCAGCGCTCATGGTCAATCCGCCCGAGCCCGACCGCGAGCACCCGGTGGAACCCGGCGACGAAGCAACCGAGAGCTACCCGGTGGTGCCCGACGACACCGAGACCGAGACCGTCGTGATGAACAAGGCCGAGCGGGCCGATCCCCCCGAGGCCGACCCCGATGCCCAGCAGCGCGAACGCCGCTTCACCGCGCCCGGATTCGACGCCAAAGCCACCACCGTCATGCCCGCCACCCCCGAACCCGCCACGGAGGTTTTCGCCTCACAGCGCGGGGACCCGACGGGACAGTCGAGACAGTCCCCGAAAGGGGCTGTGCCACAATCGATCCCGCCGCGCCTCGGTGCGAAGTTGCGGACGTCCCCGAACGTCAACTGGGGCTGGGTGCTGGCGCTGGTGGTGCTCGTGCTGGCCCTGGCGGCGATCGCGATCCTGGGCACCGTGCTGCTGACCCGCGGAAAGCACTCGAAAGCCTCGCAGGAAGACCAGGTTCGGCACACCATCGAGACCTTCGACGCCGCGGTGCAGCGGGGCGACCTGACGGCGCTGCGCACGCTCACGTGCGGGACGACGCGCGACGGCTACGTCGACTTCGACGAGCACGAGTGGGCCGAGACCTACCGCCGCGTCTCGGCCGCCCGGCAGTATCCCGTCATCGCCAGCATCGACCAGGTCGTCGTCAACGGCCCGCACGCCGAGGCCAACGTCACCACCTTCATGGCTTATGACCCCCACCTCCGCTCGACACGCAGCCTGGACCTGCAGTACCGCGACGACCAGTGGAAGGTCTGCCAGTCCGCCAGCGGCTAGCCCGGTGACCCGGCACTTCCCGGACTTGGCGCCCGGCTTGGCGGCCCGTGGCGGGCGGCGCCGGTATGTTGAGACATCGTGAGCACAGCGGTGACGGCCCTGCCCGACATCCTCGACCCGATGTATTGGCTGGGCGCCGGCGGCGTTTTCGGCTCGGCCGTGCTGCCCGGGATCCTGGTCATCGTCTTCATCGAGACCGGGCTGCTGTTCCCGCTGCTGCCCGGCGAGTCGCTGCTGTTCACCGGCGGGTTGCTGGCCGCGCATCCCCACCCGCCGGTGGACATCTGGGTGCTGGCGCCGTGCGTCGCGCTGGTCGCCGTGCTCGGCGACCAGACCGGGTACTTCATCGGGCGCCGCATCGGTCCGGCGCTGTTCAAGAAGGAAGATTCGCGGTTCTTCAAACGGCACTACGTGACCGAGTCGCACGCGTTCTTCGAGAAGTACGGCGCCTGGGCGGTCATCCTGGCCCGGTTCGCGCCGTTCGTGCGGACGTTCGTCCCGGTGATCGCCGGGGTGTCCTACATGCGCTACCCGGTGTTTTTGGGCTTCGACATCGTCGGCGGCATCGCCTGGGGCGGGGGTGCGACGCTGGCGGGCTACTTCCTGGGCAACGTGCCGTTCGTCCACCAGAACCTCGAGAAGATCATCCTGGCCATCCTGGTCGTCTCGCTGATGCCGGCGTTCATCGCCGCCTGGCGCGGCTACCGGGGACGGCGGCGCGGTGCGCAGGAGAGCCGCAAGCAGATCACGGTCCGCGACCGGTAGTCCGGCCCCCTCACCCGCCGGCCGCGGGCACGGCGGTGACACTGCAGGCGGCCTCCATCAGCATCCACCCCGACAGCTGCACCGACAGGTCCCGTTCGGCGACCCCCGAACCGCTCACGGCGCCGTCGACCAACCCCGCCCGGGCGCCGGCCCCGGGCCCCGGAGTGGGGATTTCCGCGTCGCGGTCCCAGGACGCGCCGAACAGCGGCAGCCCGTCGACCGTTTGGCGGTAGTCCCACGCCGACCTGGCCGAGGACAGCACGATCCGGCGGGCGGTGTCGCGGGCCGCGGCGTCGTCGGCCGAGTCGCCCGGCAGCGCGGCGGCCACCAGCGCGAGGTAGCGGGCGGTGATGCCGGCGAACAGGCCGCCGTCCCCGCCGCCGGAGCCCCGCAGCACCCCCGACGGTGCCATCTGCTCGCCGACCGCGGCGACCAGGCGATGCACCCGCGGCGCGTGCCGGTCGTCGTGGGTGCGCGCGGCGAGCTCGGTTTCCAGCCCGAGCACGACGCCCTGGCAGTAGGTGTACTGCGCGCGGACCAGCGAGCCGGCCTTGACGCCGTCGAACACCAGGTGGGTCTCCGGGTCGATCAGGGTGTCCTCGATCCAGTCGGCCATCTGCTGGGCCCGCCGCAGCCGGTGCCCGTGGCTGTCCGGGTAGCGGGCCAGGAAGAGCCCGGCCGGGCCGTTGGCCGGGGCGTTGAAGAACTGGTCCTGCTTGCGCCACGGGATGCCCCCGCCGTCCTCGGGCACCCAGGCCTTGACGAACTGGTCGGCGAGGGTGGGCAGTGCGCGCCGGCGCTGCACGCCGGCGATCCGCGCGGCGCGCTCCAGGGCCAGCGCCAGCCACGCCATGTCGTCGTAGTAGCTGTTGGTCCACGAAAAGTTGTTGCGCAGCCGGTGGCTTCGGACCTGCCGGTTGATCCGGGTGCGCCGTTGCGGCTGCGGGTCGCGCAGCTGCGCGTCGAGGAGGCAGTCCAGCAGATGGGCCTGCCACCAGTAGTGCCAGCTGCCGAACAGCCGGTCGCGCCGCGTCGGCGGCCAGCCCACCACCCCCAGCTGGGTGCCCGGCAGCGCCCACAACCGCCTCAGGTGCCGTTGCACCACAGCGGCTTCGGAGGTGGCCGCCCGGTTGACCCATAGCTGATCCATACCTGCCGATCCTGCCTCATCGCGCAGGCGTGACCTACTGTTCTGCAGATGGGCTACCGGCAAACCGTTTCGGGGACCACCTACACCTTCGACGGGCTCGTCGACGTGCTGGCGAAGGCGACGCCCCTGCGTTCCGGCGACCAGCTCGCCGGGTGCGCCGCCGGCTCCGACGCCGAACGCGCCGCGGCCGCGTGGGTGCTCGCCGACATCCCGCTGGCAGCGTTTTTGTCCGACCTGGTCGTGCCGTACGAGACCGACGAGGTCACCCGGCTCATCGTCGACGGCCACGATCGCGAGGCGTTTCGCCCGATCGCCCACCTGACGGTCGGCGACTTCCGGGACTGGTTGCTGGACAACGCTTCCCGCGGTGACGCCGCAGTGCGGCTCGCCGCCGTCGGCCCCGGGCTCACCCCCGAGATGGTGGCCGCGGTGTCCAAGATCATGCGCAACCAGGACCTGATCCTGGTCGCCGCCGCCGCGACCGCGACCGCGGCCTTCCGGACCACCATCGGACTGCCGCGCCGGCTGGCCACCCGGCTGCAACCCAACCACCCCACCGACGACCCCCGCGGGATCGCCGCCGCGCTGCTCGACGGCCTGCTGCTGGGCTGCGGTGACGCGGTGATCGGCGTCAACCCCGCGACCGACTCGCCGGCCGCGGCCTCGGACCTGCTGCATCTGCTGGACGACATCCGCGAGCGGTTCGCGATTCCGGTGCAGTCGTGCGTGCTGTGCCACGTGACGACCACGATGGGTCTGATCGACCGCGGAGCTCCGGTCGACCTCGTCTTCCAGTCCATCGCGGGCACCGAGGGCGCCAACGCCGCTTTCGGCACCTCCCTGGCGATGCTGGCGGAGGCCGACGAGGCGGCCCGCTCGCTGCACCGCGGCACGGTCGGCGACAACGTGATGTATCTGGAGACGGGGCAGGGTTCGGCCCTGTCGGCCGGGGCCCACCTCGGGGTGGGCGGCAAACCGGTCGACCAGCAGACGCTGGAGGCACGCGCCTACGCGGTGGCCCGGGCGCTGCGGCCGCTGCTGGTCGACAGCGTGGTGGGGTTCATCGGGCCGGAGTACCTCTACGACGGCAAGCAGATCATCCGCGCCGGGCTCGAGGACAACTTCTGCGGGAAACTGCTCGGCCTGCCGATGGGCGTCGACGTCTGCTACACCAACCACGCCGAGGCCGACCAGGACGACATGGACACGCTGCTGACCCTGCTGGGCGTGGCGGGCACCGCGTTCGTCATCGCCGTGCCCGGCGCCGACGACGTCATGCTCGGCTATCAGAGCCTGTCGTTCCACGACGCGCTGTACGTGCGACAGGCGTTGGGGTTGCGCCCCGCCCCCGAATTCGAGGCCTGGCTGGCCGGCCTGGGCATGGCCGACGCCGAGGGCCACATCCTGCCCGTCGACCTCGCGACGTCGCCGCTGCGGGAACTGGCGGCCGGCCGATGAACGACCCGTGGGCGCCGCTGCGGGCCGCCACGCGGGCGCGGATCGGGCTCGGGCGGGCGGGCAACTCGCTGCCCACCCGGCGAGTCCTGGAGTTCCGGGCCGCGCACGCCGCGGCGCGCGACGCCGTGCACGACCCGCTCGACGTCGACGGCCTCGTCCGGCAGCTGCACGGCATCGCCGTCAACTGGGGCGTCGGCGAGCCGCTGCGGGTGCGCAGCAGGGCGGCCTCGCGCGACGAATACCTGCGCCGGCCCGACCTCGGCCGCAGCCCGGGCGACCTGTCGGGTCTGCCGAACACCAAGGCGGACCTCGGTTTCGTCCTCGCCGACGGGCTCTCGCCGCGCGCCCTGACCGCGCACGCCGCGGGCGTCATCGAGGCGCTGCTGCGCGAGTTCGGCGGCCGCTACCGCATCGCCCCGCCGGTCGTCGCGACGCAGGCCCGCGTCGCGCTCGGCGACCACATCGGTCAAGCGCTGGGCGTCGCAACGGTTCTCGTGCTCATCGGTGAGCGCCCGGGCCTCTCGGTCGCCGACAGCCTGGGCATCTACCTGACGCACCGACCGGCGCCCGGCCGTACCGACGCGGACCGCAACTGCATCTCCAACGTCCATCCGCCCGACGGCCGCGACTACGCGAGCGCCGCGGCGATCGCGGCCGCGCTCGTCGCCGGGGCCCGCGAACTCGGCCACTCGGGCGTCGCCCTCAAAGACACAACGCGAGCAGCAACCGGCGCAGCCCGGTCAGTGAGTGCGCCGGCAGGAACAGGTCGCAGTATGGCAGCGCCGCCGCCATCGAACCCGCCAGCGGCTCGAAGCCGGCCTGCGCCGCGCGCGGATTGAGCCAGGCCACCACGGCGGCGCGGCGACGCAGCCGGGCCATGGCGTGCGCGAGGACGTCGGGGGGATCGGCGTCCCAACCGTCGGAGGCGACGATCACCACCGCCCCGCGCAGCGCGTTGCCGTGCCCCGAAAGGCCGGGCGCCAGCAGGGCGGCGACGCTGCGGCCGACGAACGTGCCGCCGTAGCGGTCGGTGACCGTCGCGTTGGCCCGCTGCAGCGCCACCTCGGCCGAGCGGTGCGACAACACCGCGGTGAGCCGGGTCAGCGACGTCGAGAACGCGAACACCTCCGGGCGGATCCCGGCCCGGCCCACGCCCCGCCCCTTCGCCAGGGCCCGCATCAGGTGCAGATACATCGCCGCGTAGGGCTGCATCGAGCGGCTCACGTCGCAGATCAGGACGACCCGGCGGGGCCTGCGCCGCGGCCGGGTGCGCGCCAGGGTGACCGCCTCGAAGCCGGTCTTGCGTGACGCGTTCATCGTGGCGCGCAGGTCGATGCGCTTGCCGGCGGCGCGGGGTTCGAACCGCATGCTGCGCCGCCGCGGCCAGCGCACGGCCGTCTCCTCGATCCAGGCGCCCAGCAACCGCAGGTCGTGCGCGTCGAAGCGGTCGAACGGTTCGTCGGCGCGCGCGGCGATGCGGCTGGGCAGGACCTCGGGCACCAGGACGTGCGCGCCGCCGGGGTCGTCGTCGGCGCCGCGCGTTGCGGTGCGCGTCACCCAGGGCAGGCCCGCCGCGGCGCCGGGCCGGGCGTCGGCGGCCCGCGCGGTGCCGTCGGTGCGCATAGCAATCGGCTGTGCGGCAAGAGAACTCGTGTCGGGTTCGGCGTCGCCAGCGCCGAACACCGCCGCGAAGACCGCGTCGAAGGCGCCCAGGTCCTCGGCCCGGTTGACCAGCGTCAGCCGGGCCGACCAATACAGCGAGGACCCGGTGCGGGTGCCCAGCAGCCGCAGCGCCTGCACGAAACTCGCCTGGCCGTCGGCCGATACGTGCACCCCGGAGCCGCGCAGCCGCGCCACCACGGCGGCCGCGAAGGCCGCCAGGTCGACGCCCCGCAACAGCGCCGGGGGAACCGTGCCCATGGCGGCGCTAACGCCTCCGGCGCAGCACCCAGATCAGCACCAGCACGGCCAGCACCGCCAGGCCCACCGCACCGTACTTCTTGAGCTGGTCGCCGCCGGCCAGGTCCAGCAGGTCGATGGGCTCGGGCTCGGCGGCGGGAGCGGCGGGGCGGGGGCCGGCGACCGGCGCGGTCGCACCGTTGCCCGGCGGCGCCGCCGGCGCGGGCGCGTTCTCGGCGGCCAGCTTGGCCTCCAGCGACTCCACGAACTGGCCCAGCAGCTTCTCCGACACCTGCTGCAGCATCCCGCTGCCGAACTGGGCCAGCTTGCCGACGATCTTCAGGTCGGTGTCCACGGTGACGCCGGTGCGGTCGCCCTCCTGGTGCAGCTGGGCGGTGACCGTGGCGGCCGCGTTGCCGGTGCCCCGCATCTCCTTGGCCCTGGCGTCGATGACCGCGCGGTACTGGCCGCGGTCCTGCTCCACGAAGCGCACCTTGCCGTTGAACTCGCTGGTCACCGGGCCGACCTTGACCTTGACCTTGCCGGAGTACTCCTCGCCCTCGTGGCCGGTGAGCGCGGCCCCCGGCATCAGCGGGATCACCTGCTCCAGGTCGCACAGCACGTCCCACGCCTTGTCGATGGGCGCGCTGACGGTGAACCGGTTGGCGATCTTCATGCTGCGGGTCCTCTCAGGTAAGGCTGCACTCGGTGAAAGTTCGGTACGCGTCCCGAATCAGGGTACGGTCGTCCGGCGTCTTGGCCAGCGCCCCCAGGCTGGTCAGGCCCGACTCGACGGTGTCGGGCGCGGCCAGGTCCGCCACGCCCAGGGCGACCAGCGCGGCGACCCAGTCGATGGTCTCGGCCACTCCGGGTGGCTTGTCCAGATCGAGTTCCCGTGCGGTGCCGACAAACTGGGCGGCACGTTCGATCAGTGCGGCGGTGGCCCCGGGCACCGTGCGCCGCACGATCGCGGCGGCGCGGGCCGGCTCCGGATAGTCGATCCAGTGGTACAGGCAGCGGCGGCGCAGCGCGTCGTGCAGGTCGCGGCTGCGGTTGGACGTGAGCACCGCGATGGGTGGGCGCTCGGCGGCGAAGGTGCCCAGCTCGGGCACCGTCACCGAGGCCTCGCCGAGGAACTCCAGCAGCAGCGCCTCGAATTCGTCGTCGGCGCGGTCTATTTCGTCGATCAACAGCACCGGTGGCCGCGGCCCGCGGTGCCGCACGCAGCGCAGGATGGGCCGGTCCACCAGATAGGTCTCGGTATAGAGATCCCCTTCGTCGATCCCCTTGCCGCTCGCCTCGGAAAGCCGGATGGACAGCAGCTGGCGCTGGTAGTTCCAGTCGTAGAGGGCCTCGTTCGCCGTCAGGCCCTCATAACACTGCAGCCGGACCAGCGGGGTGTCCAGCACCGCGGCAAGGGTTTTCGCGGCGGTGGTCTTGCCGACGCCGGGCTCCCCCTCCAGCAGCAGCGGCCGGCCCAGCGTGACCGCCAGATAGATCGCCGACGCGGTCCCGGTGTCGAGCAGGTAGTCCCGCGCGTCGAACCGGCCGACGACGTCACCGGGGCTTTCGAAGATCGCCGTCATGCGCCGGCGTGACCCGCGGCGAACGCGGCGCGGCATCCCGGGCCGCAGAACCAGTAGTCCGCATCCGCGACGCGCAGGTGCTCGGCGGCGGGTCCGGCCAACACCGTCATGCCGCAGACCGGGTCGATGGCCTCCGGCGCGGTGCGGACCGCCGCCGGCTGCAGAACCGGGACGCCGGCGCCGCGGATGCCGGCGATCAGCTCGGCCGCGATCGACACCGCGATCTCCGCGGGCGTCTTGGCGCCGATCGGCAGACCGACCGGGGTGTGCACCCGCGCCCGCTCGTCCCGGGACAGGTCGAGCGAGTCCAGGATCGCGGCGCCGCGCACCCTGCTGGCCACCAGCCCGATGTAGCCGACGCCGCGATCGAGGGCGGCGCGGATGATCTCGGCCTCCGGGCCGCCGTGGCTGGCGATCACCACCGCGGTCGGCACGGCGGTGCCGTCGGCCGGGTCGACGTCGGCGTCGGCGCGCGCGTCGTACCCCAGCACCGTGCACACCCGCACCAGCGCGTCGGCGATCGGCGTGGCGCCGTGGACGCGGACCAGCGGGGCCGGCAGCTGGGGCGCCAGGAAGATCTCCAGCGACCCGCCGGACAGGCAGGGGTTGACGACCACGCACGCCCCGGGCGCCTCGGGGAAGTGCACATCGCCGTCGGGAAGCACCCGCAGCAGCACGCTTTCGTTCGTCTGCAGCGCGCCCAGCGCCGCCTTGCGCACCGAGTTCTGCGCGCACTGGCCGCCGACGAAACCCTCGATCGTGCCGTCCGCCAGCAGGATCGCCTCGTCACCGGGGTATGCGGACGCGGGCGGCTGCGCCCGGACCACCGTCGCGCGCACGAACGGCGTCCGCGTCGCGAGCAGCTGCTGAACTCGTTCGCTGATCGCGCTCTGCTTGATGGCGCCACTCCTGCACATCGCTCGTTCCTCGCTCTGCATCGTCGCCGCGCAGCTAGATCGGCGGCCTCGCTCTGCCCTGCATGGCCTCCCACACCCGCGACGGCGTCAACGGCATGTCGGCGTGGCGAACCCCGAACGGCGCCAACGCATCCACCACCGCGTTCACCACGGCGGGCGGCGACCCGACGGTGGCCGACTCGCCGATCCCCTTCGCGCCGATCGGGTGGTGCGGCGACGGCGTCACGGTGTGCCCGGTCTCCAGGTGCGGCACCTCCATGGCGGTCGGGATCAGGTAGTCCATCAGCGAGCCGCCCATGCAGTTGCCGTCGTCGTCGAAGGCGATCCACTCCATCAGCGCCATCCCGATGCCGTCGACGACACCGCCGTGCACCTGCCCCTCGATGATCATCGGGTTGATCCGGGTGCCGCAGTCGTCGACCGCCAGGAAGCGCCGCACCTTGACCACGGCGGTGCCCGGATCGACGTCCACCACGCAGAAGTACGCGCCGTAGGGATAGGTCAGATTCGAAGGGTTATAACACACTTCGGCGTCCAGGCCGCCCTCGATACCCTCGGGCAGGTCGCCGGCCCCGTGCGCACGCATGGCGATGTCGGCGATGGTCACCGCGGCCGAGGGGTCGCCCTTGACGTGGAATTTACCCTTCTCCCACTCCAGGTCGGCGACCGAGACCTCGAGCATGCCCGAGGCGATGATCTTCGCCTTGTCGCGGACCTTGCGGGCCACCATCGCCGCGGCCGCACCCGAGACCGGCGTCGAGCGGCTGCCGTAGGTGCCCAGGCCGAACGGGGTCTGGTCGGTGTCGCCGTGCACCACATCGATGTCGTCGGGCGGGATGCCCAGTTCCTCGGCGACGATCTGGGCGAACGTCGTCTCGTGCCCCTGCCCCTGGGTCTGGACCGACAGCCGCACCACGGCCTTGCCCGTCGGGTGCACGCGCAGCTCGCAGCCGTCGGCCATGCCCAGGCCCAGGATGTCCATGTCCTTGCGCGGGCCGGCGCCGACGGCCTCGGTGAAGAACGACATCCCGATGCCCATGAGCTCGCCGCGGGCCCGCTTGTCCTTCTGCTCGGCGCGCAGCGCGTCGTATCCGACCATGTCCATGGCCTTGCGCAGCGTGGTCTCGTAGTCGCCCGAGTCGTACACCCAGCCGGTCTTGGTGGTGTAGGGGAACTGGTCGGGGCGCAACAGATTTCGCAGCCGCAGCTCGGCGGGGTCCATCTTGAGCTCGTAGGCCAGGCAGTCCACCAGCCGCTCCACCAGGTACACCGCCTCGGTGATCCGGAAGGAGCACGCGTAGGCCACCCCGCCGGGCGCCTTGTTGGTGTACACCCCGGTCACCCGGGAGTACGCGGCCTCCAGGTCGTAGCTGCCGGTGAACACCCCGTAGAAACCGGCCGGGTACTTCGTCGGGGCCGCCTGGCCGTTGAACGCGCCGTGGTCGGCCAGCACATTCGACCGCACCGCAAGGATTTTGCCGTCCCTGGTGGCCGCGATCTCGCCGACCATGATGTAGTCGCGCGCGAAACTGGTCGAGGTCAGGTTCTCGCTGCGGTCCTCCATCCACTTGACCGGCTTGCCCAGCACCAGCGAGGCCACGATCGCGCACACGTAGCCGGGATAGATCGGCACCTTGTTGCCGAAGCCGCCGCCGACGTCGGGGGAGATCACCCGGATCTTGTGTTCGGGCAGGCCGGCGACCAGCGCGTAGAGGGTGCGGTGCGCGTGCGGCGCCTGCGAGGTGGTCCACAACGTCAGCTTGCCGGTGACCGGGTCCATATCGGCCACCGCGCCGCAGGTTTCCATCGGTGCGGGATGCACGCGGGGGTAGACCATCTCCTGGGTGACGACGACGTCGGCGCCCGCGAACACCGCCTCGGTGGCCGCGGCGTCACCGGTCTCCCAGTCGAAGATGTGGTTGTCGGCCTTACCCTCGAGGTCGGTGCGGATCACCGGCGCGGACTCCTCGAGCGCGGTGCGGACGTCGACGACGGGGTCCAGCGGGTCATAGTCGACGTCGATGAGTTCCAGGGCGTCGCGGGCCGAATAGCGGTCCTCGGCAACGACGAACGCCACCTCCTGGCCCTGGAACCGCACCTTGTCGGTGGCCAGCACCGCCTGCACGTCGCCTGCCAGCGTCGGCATCCACGCCAGGCCCTTCTCGGCGAGGTCCGCACCCGTGACGACCGCCTTGACCTTCGGGTGGGCCAGCGCCGCGGACACGTCGACGCCGGCGATGCGCGCGTGGGCGTACGGCGAGCGCAGGATCGCCAGGTGCAGCATGCTCGGCAGCGCGACGTCGTCGACGTAGGTGCCGCGGCCGCGGATGAAGCGGGGATCCTCCTTGCGCAGCATCCGCCCGTAGCCGCACGGCTTCTGGTCGTTGTCGGCTTGATCTTCCGGTGCGGGAGGACGGGATTCGATCGTGGTCATGAGGTGGCCTGCGCAGTCTGGGATGCCGCGCCGTGCTTGGCGGCCCACTGGATGGAGCGCACGATCGTGGTGTAACCGGTGCACCGGCAGATCTGGCCGGAGATGGCCTCGCGGATGGTCGCCTCGTCGGGGTCCGGGTCGCGGTCGAGCAGGGCGCGGGCGGTGATCATCATGCCCGGTGTGCAGAAGCCGCACTGCAACCCGTGGCAGCGCATGAACCCCTCCTGCACGGGATCGAGCGGGCCGTTGACGCCGGGGCCCGCCAGTCCCTCGACGGTGCGCACGGCGTGCCCCGAGGCCATGACGGCCAGCATCGTGCACGACTTCACCGGCACGCCGTCGACGTCGACCACGCAGGTTCCGCAGTTGCTGGTGTCGCAGCCCCAGTGAGTGCCGGTGAGCCGCAGGTGATCCCGCAGGAAGTGCACGAGCAGCATCCGCGGCTCGACGTCGGCGTTCACCTGTTCGCCGTTGACGGTCATGTTCACCTGCATGGTCAGTCACTCCCTTGTTCGCCGACCCGCTGCGCGGCGAGGCGCAACGTGCGGATGGTCAACTCGGAGGCCAGGTGCCGCTTGTACTCGACGGTGCCGCGGATGTCGGTCACCGGTTCGCAGGCCTGCGCGGCGCGCCGGCCCGCCTCGGCGAAGGTCTCCTCGGTGGCCGGCCGGCCCGCCAGCGACGCACCGAGTTCGGCCAGGGCGTCGTGGTCGGGGTTGACCGCGGTCAGGCCGACGCGGGCGGTCGCTATCGTCGGGCCGTCGAGGGTGACGGCCGCCCCCGCCGCCGCGACCGCCCAGTCGCCCACTCGGCGTTCCACTTTCGAGTACGCGCTGGACGTCTTGTGCCGCAGCGGAATTCGCACCTCGACCAGTATCTCGTTGTGGGCCAGCGTGGTCTCGTACGGGCCGGCCAGGAACTCGTCGATCGGGATCTCGCGCTCGCCCGCCGGCCCGCGGGCCAGGCACACCGCGTCCAGCACCAGGCACACCGTCGAGAGGTCCTCGGCCGGATCGGCCTGGCACAGCGAGCCGCCCAGGGTGCCGCGGTTGCGGACCACCGGGTCGGCGATCACCCGTTCGGCGTCACCGAAGATCGGGCACACCGCGGCCAGGGTGTCGGACTCCAGCAGTTCGCGATGACGGGTCATGGCGCCGATGCGGACCAGCGTCGGGTCGGTGACCACGTAGCCGAGCTCGACGGCCAGGTCGTTGATGTCGATCAGGTATTCGGGGTTGGCGATCCGCAGTTTCATCATCGGCAGCAGGCTGTGCCCGCCGGCGACCACCCGCGCGCCCTCCCCCAACCGATCCAGCAGTCCGATGGCGTGGTCGACGCTCGTCGCGCGTTCGTATTCGAAGGGGCCGGGTACTTGCATGCGCCACAGTGTCGGCCCGCCCCGCGGGGGCGTCAATAGCGAGTTAAGGAATCCCTGAACTGGCCCTCGACCCGGGTGTCGTGGTGGATTCGCCCGGCGATCCGGCCCAGCGGCAGGCCCCCGCCGCCCCAGCGCCTGGCGATGATGTCCGCGGCGATCGAGACCGCGGTCTCCTCCGGGGTGCGCGCGCCGAGGTCCAGCCCGATGGGGCTGGCCAGCCGGCTCAGCTCGGTGTCGGTGAGCCCGACGGCCCGCAGCCGGTTCATCCGGTCGTCGTGGGTGCGGCGCGACCCCATCGCGCCGACATATCCGACGTCCAGGCGCAGCGCCACCTCGAGAACCGGGACGTCGAACTTCGGGTCGTGGGTGAGCACGCAGATCACCGTGTCGCGGTCGAGGGCGCCGGCCGCCGCCTGCGCGGCCAGGTACCGGTGCGGCCAGTCGACGACGACCTCGTCGGCCGAGGCGAACCGCGCCCGGGTGGCGAACACCGGGCGCGCGTCGCACACCGTGACCCGGTAGCCCAGGAACGCCCCCTGCCGTGCCAGGGCGGCGGCGAAGTCGATCGCGCCGAACACCAGCATCCGCGGCGGCGGGGCGTTGCTGGAGACGAAGACCTCCATGCCGTCGCCGAGGCGTTGCCCGTCGGGCCCGTACTCGAGGACCTCGCTGCGGCCCAGCGCCAGCAGGCCGCGGGCGTCGTCGGCGACGGCGGCGTCGGCGCGCGGCGAACCGAGGGAACCCGACACCGGTTCGTCGGGGTCGGGCCGCACCACCATCCGGCGGCCCACCCACGCCGCGTCCGGGTGGGCGACGACGGTCGCGACCGCCACGGGCCGCCCCGCGCCGATGTCGTCGGCGACCGACCCCAGTTCGGGAAACGTTGCCCGCGAGACCGACTCGATGAAGACATCGATGATGCCGCCGCAGGTCAGGCCGACCTCGAACGCGTCGTCGTCGCTGACCCCGTAGCGTTGCAGTCGCGGTGTCCCGGTCCGCGCGACCTCGGTGGCCAGCTCGTAGACCGCGCCCTCCACACAGCCGCCCGACACCGACCCGGTCGCCGACCCGTCGGGCGCCACCAGCATCGACGCGCCGGGCTGCCGCGGCGCCGACCTCAGCGTGCGCACGACGGTGCCCAGGCCCGCGGTCGCACCGGCGCTCCAGATCGCCATCAGCTGAGCAAGCACTTCCCGCACGGGTTCCAACGTAGGCTCATCCTCATGACTCCGGCTCAACTTCGGGCCTATTCGGCGGTGGTTCGGCTGGGATCGGTGCGGGCGGCCGCCGCGGAGCTCGGCGTTTCCGATGCCGGGATCTCGATGCATGTGGCCGCGCTGCGCAAGGAACTCGACGACCCGTTGTTCACCAGAACCGGTTCCGGGCTGGCGTTCACGCCGGGCGGGCTGCGGCTGGCCAGCCGCGCGGTCGAGATCCTGGGTCTGCAGCAGCAGACCGCCATCGAGGTCACCGAGGCCGCGCACGGGCGCCGGCTGCTGCGGATCGCGGCGTCGTCGGCGTTCGCCGAGCACGCCGCACCGGGCCTGATCGAGCTGTTCTCGTCGCGGGCCGACGACCTGTCGGTGGAGTTGAGCGTGCACCCGATGAGCCGGTTCCGCGAGCTGATCTGCTCGCGCGCGGTGGACATCGCGATCGGCCCGGCCAGTTCGATCGTTTCGGATGAGACGACCTTCGTGCGGCCCTTCCTGAAATATCAGGTCATCGCCGTCGTCGGGCCGAAAAGTCCTCTGGCCGTAGGCTTTCCAACGCCCTCCTCGCTGCGTGCACAGCAGTGGATGCTGGGGCCGTCGGCGGGCGGGGTGGACGGTGAGATCGCGGCGATGTTGCGCGCGTTGGAGATTCCGGAGTCCCAACAGCGGATCTTCCAGAGCGATGCCGCCGCGCTCGAGGAGGTGCAGCGGGTCGGCGGCGTGAGCCTGGCGATCGGGTTCGCGGTGGCCAAGGACCTGGCCGCCGGGCGTCTGGTGCACGTGAAAGGTCCCGGGCTGGACCGCTCGGGCCAGTGGTGTGCGGCGACGCTGGCACCGGCGGCCCGCCAGCCCGCGGTGTCGGAGCTGGTGCGCTTCATCACCACACCCCGGTGCACACAGGCCATGATCCGCGGCAGCGGCGTCGGGGTGACCCGGTTCCGGCCGAAGGTGCATGTGACGCTGTGGAGTTGAGTGTGCATCGATTCGACTACCAGGCGCGGGTCAGATCCGCGTGCTGCCGGATCCAGGCGTGCATCGCGATCCCGGCGGCCACCCCGGCGTTGACGCTGCGCGTCGAGCCGAACTGGGCGATCGACACCGTGACGGCCGCACCCGCGCGCAGGTCGTCGGTGATGCCGGGGCCCTCCTGGCCGAACGCCAGCAGGCACTCCCGCGGCAGCGCGGCCTCTTCCAGGCGCACCGAGCCCGGGACGTTGTCCACCGCGACGACGGTCAGCCCGGCACCCGTCGCGAACTCCAGCAGCCCGGCGGTGCTGTCGTGATGGCACAACCGTTGATAGCGGTCGGTCACCATGGCGCCGCGGCGATTCCAGCGCCGCCGCCCCACGATGTGCACGGTGTGCACCGCGAAGGCGTTGGCGGTGCGCACCACCGAGCCGATATTGGCGTCATGGCCGAAGTTCTCGATCGCCACGTGCAACGGGTGGCGGCGCCGGTCGATGTCGGCGATGATCGCCTCCCGCGTCCAGTACCGGTAGGCGTCGACGACGTTGCGGGTGTCGCCGTCGCGCAACAGGATCGGATCGTAGCGGAGGTCGTCGGGCAGCTCACCCGGCCAGGGCCCGACGCCGGCGGCCGGTGTCCCCCACTCGGTGGGCCCGGGGTCGTTCATCGCTGCGTCCACACGCCGGCATGCGTGCCGTCGATCGCGACGGTCGCGTAGAGCAGCGCCTCGTTGATCTCGCCCTGCGTGCACAGCGACGCGTCGACGTGCACCGCGTCCAGCGACGCGTCGGGCAGGATCAGCACCGACGAACCGTAGGCCGAGCAGGCCGGATTCAGCCCCGGGGCGGGCAGGGTCGGCGAGACGAGCAGCATCATCGGGCCGCCGCGCCTGGCGGAGTCGTCGCGATAGCGGTCCGCGAGGGCGTCGGCCTGCAGCCCCAGCAGCATGTAGCCGTTGCCGGTGAACGCGGCCGGCTCACCGAGCTGCGCCCGGGTCACCGGGGTGCCGTCGGCGCGCCAGGCCGACAGGCTGATCGTCTTGACGACCAGGCCGGTGTCGTTGGCGTTGGTCGGCATCAGCCCCACGGGGAAAGCGGCCGGGTAGGCCGCCGACGTCTTGGGGATGCGGTCGCGCGGCGAGTACGCGTACACGCCGCGGACCTGGCTCCGATCCTTCAGCGGCCCAAGACAAACCGTGCCGGTGAGCCGGTCGGGGGGCGCCGACAGCGGCGAGGGGACCTGACGCCCGCTGCTCACCGCGCTGTCGCAGCTGCCCAGCGCGGTGGCTTCCAACGGGTGCGCCGGCGCCCCGTAGAGCCCGAAGCGGACGTCCCCGGGTTGGGCGTGCGGGCCCGTGGGCGACGCGACACTGGCGTCGACGTCGATCAGCACGTAGTCCTGCGACCAGCGTAGATTCGACACCCCGATGTTCCAGCCCAGCAGCGCCAGCGACTCGCCGAGCCGCGCCCCCCGGGCGCCGTAGGGGCTCACGGGATGGTTCGAACCCGAGCAGCCGGCCAGGCAGGAGGCGATGACGAGGAAAACGCTCGCGGCGCGCTTCGGCGGCCCGAATCTACCGCGCATCAGTCACGTTGCTGCCTGGCCCAGCCCCAGATCGGCAAGGCCCAGCACGCTGCGGTACGGCAGCCCCGCGGCCCGGATGGCCTCGGCGGCGCCGGTGGCGCGGTCCACCACGGTCGCGACGCCGACCACCACGCCGCCGGCCTCCTGGACGGCATGCACCGCCGTCAGCGCCGAGTTTCCTGTGGTGCTGGTGTCCTCCACCACCAGAGCGCGTCGGCCGGCGACTTCCGACCCTTCGACAAGCCGTTGCATCCCATGGGTTTTCGTCGACTTTCGGACCACGAACGCGTCGATCGGACGCCCGGGCGCATGCATGACGGCCGTCGCCACCGGGTCGGCGCCCAGGGTCAGGCCGCCGACCACCGCGTAGTCCCAGTCGCTGGTGAGCTGCCGGACCAGGACGCCGATCAACGCGGCGGCCCGGTGGTGCAACGTGGCGCGGCGCAGGTCGACGTAGTAGTCGGCCTGCTTGCCCGACGACAGCGTGACCCGGCCGTGCACCACCGACAGCCGCCGGACCAGCTCGGCCAGCTCCGCGCGGCTAGCTTCGTCCACGGGCGCCCCCGACTCGACCGGCCGCCGCGCGCGCCAGGTTCCGCGGAATCATCCGCCCCGCCGTCACGAGCGCCTTGTACTGCAGGCCCGGAACGCTGACCACCTTGCCGGCGGAGATGTCGGCGAGGCTCTTGCCGACCACGTCGTCGACCTCGAGCCACAGGAACGACGGCAGCCTGGCCATGTCGATTCCCGCCCGCTGGTGGAACTCGGTGTGCACGAACCCCGGGCACACGGCGTGCACGCCCACGCCGGTGCCCCGCAAGCCACCGGCCAGGCCCTCGCTGAACGACACCACCCACGCCTTGGACGCCGAATAGGTCGACCCCCGCCCCGACAGGAGCCCCGCCACGCTGGCCACGTTGATGACGGTGCCCGCACCGGCGGCGAGCATGGCCGGCAGCGCGGCCCGGGTCAGCTGCATCACCGCGGTCACGTTGACGTCCAACTGTGCCTGCAGCAGCGTGGGATCGGTCGCCCAGAACTCGCCGGACGTGCCAAATCCGGCGTTGTTCACCAACACTCGCACTCCCCCGGCAAGCCGGCCGACGACCTCGTCGCGGTCGGCCGCCTCGGCCAGGTCGGCGGGCAGAATGTCGACGCTGCCCGCCGCGCCCCTCAGGTCCTCCGCGAGCCCGGTCAGCCGGTCGACGTCGCGGGCGACCAGGACCAGGTCGTAGCCGTCGGCGGCGTAGCGGCGGGCGTACCCGGCGCCGATCCCGGAGGTGGGCCCGGTGATCAGGGCTACGGGACGGGGCATGAGCGCCATCATAGTGACGGGCCGGGACCGGCCCGGCACCCGTCGGGCGCGGTCAGCGCTGGTAGTTGGGGGCCTCGCGGCCGTTGACCGGTGGCGGCGGGCGGCGCACGCCGTCGGCGTGACCCTCGGTGCGGCCCTCGGTGCGGCCCTGCTCGCGGTGCACGGGCTCCGCGTCGCGCCGGCCCGCCTCGCCGATCAGGCCGGCCACGTCGTGCTGCGCGCGCCGGGGCGGCAGTTCCCCGCGGCCGGCCGGCATCAGCGGGCGGCTCGGCGAGGCGCTGCGCGGGCCCCCCGACTCCTGGGAGGCCTCCTGCGGCAGCGGCGGCAACACCCGCAGCAAGTCGTTGAACTGACGCACGGTGCGCAGGCCCTCGTCCCACTCCACGCGGGTGCTGGCGATCGGCATGGCGACCAGCGTCCAGTTCTGCTCGTTCCACATGATCTCGGCGCAGTCGGGCGCGGTGTGCGCGAAGGTGACCATGCGCCGGTCGCAAGCCCGCCGGGCCGCGTCCAGGTTCGTCGAGTAGACCATCCGCGGACCGATCGCGCCGAGCAGCCAGATGTCGTTCTCCCGCGGCTCTTTGAGCCCCTTGAGCCGCAGGTCCACCACGACGTTGGTCCCCACCTTGCGGTGCAGCGCGATCACCGTGGCCACCTCTTCGAGGTCGAAGATGTAGACGGCCTCGCCGCGGATCTGCCCCAGGACGACATTGTGGGCGGCGACATCCCCCACCGTCGAAATCACCCCGCGCTTCCAGCGCTGGAGGATCTCGGTCGATTCAGGCTCGTAGTCGAACCCGTGCGACCGCGCCCACGACTTGCGGCGCCGGCTGCGGCCGCGACGCCGATCGATGTCGACGTACAGCAACACGCCCGCGCCGACGAAGCACAGGGCGGACAGCGTGAACCAGAGGGGGACCATCCCCAGTAGGGTATCCGTTCTTGGCCCGGAGTGGAGAAACCGAGCAGGTCACAACCGAGCATCAGGCGCGTGACGGGGCGGTTGGCCGCGGTGCTAGCCGAGGATCAGCGAATCCCCGTCGGGACCGACGTTGACGGGGACGGTGTCCCCGTCGTGGACGTCGCCGGCCAGCAGCAGCTTGGCCAGCTGGTCGCCGATGGCCTGCTGCACCAGCCGACGCAACGGCCGGGCGCCGTAGACCGGGTCGAACCCGCGCTGGGCCAACCACTTCTTGGCGGCATCGGACACCTCCAGCTGCAGCCGGCGCTGCGCCAGCCGCTTCTGCAGCTGCGCCAACTGGATGTCGACGATCGACACCAGCTCACCGGGCTCGAGGCCGTGGAACACGATGACGTCGTCGAGGCGGTTGATGAACTCCGGCTTGAACGCCGAGCGCACCGCGGCCATCACCTGCTCCTCGCTGCCGCCCGACCCGAGGTTGGACGTCAGGATCAGGATGGTGTTGCGGAAGTCGACGGTGCGGCCCTGCCCGTCGGTGAGCCGGCCCTCGTCGAGCACCTGCAGCAGCACGTCGAACACGTCCGGGTGGGCCTTCTCGATCTCGTCGAACAGGATCACCGTGTACGGACGCCGCCGCACCGCCTCGGTCAGCTGACCGCCCTGGTCGTAGCCGACGTAGCCCGGAGGGGCGCCGACCAGGCGGGCCACCGAGTGCTTCTCTCCGTACTCGCTCATGTCGATGCGGACCATCGCGCGTTCGTCGTCGAAGAGGAACTCCGCCAGCGCCTTGGCCAGCTCGGTCTTGCCGACACCGGTCGGGCCGAGGAACATGAACGAGCCGGTCGGCCGGTTCGGGTCGGCGACACCGGCCCGGCTGCGCCGCACGGCATCCGACACCGCGGTAACCGCTTTGCGCTGCCCGATGACGCGCTTGCCCAGCTCGTCCTCCATGCGCAGCAGCTTGGCGGTCTCGCCCTCGAGCATGCGCCCGGCGGGGATGCCGGTCCACGCCGACACCACCTCGGCGATGTCGTCGGGCCCGACCTCCTCCTTGAGCATCACGTTCTCGCGGGCCTCGGCGTGCGGCAGCGCGGCGTCGAGCTTCTTCTCCACCTCGGGGATGCGGCCGTACCGCAGCTCGGCGGCCTTGGCCAGGTCGCCGTCGCGCTCGGCGCGCTCGGACTCCCCGCGCAGCGTCTCCAGCTGCTCCTTGAGGTCGCGGACGACGTCGATCGCGCTCTTCTCGTTCTGCCAGCGGGTGGTCAGCTCGGCGAGCTTCTCCTTCTGGTCGGCCAGCTCGGAGCGCAGCTTCTCCAGCCGCTCCTTGGACGCCTCGTCCTCCTCCTTGGCCAGCGCCATCTCCTCGATCTCGAGCCGGCGCACCAACCGCTCGACCTCGTCGATCTCGACGGGCCGCGAGTCGATCTCCATCTTCAGGCGCGACGCGGCCTCGTCGACGAGGTCGATGGCCTTGTCCGGCAGGAAGCGGGCCGTGATGTAGCGGTCGGACAGCGTCGCCGCGGCCACCAGGGCCGAGTCGGTGATGCGCACGCCGTGATGCACCTCGTAGCGGTCCTTCAGGCCGCGCAGGATGCCGACGGTGTCCTCCACCGACGGCTCCCCGACCAGCACCTGCTGGAAGCGGCGCTCCAGCGCGGCGTCCTTCTCGATGTACTTGCGGTACTCGTCGAGCGTGGTGGCCCCGACCAGGCGCAGCTCGCCGCGGGCCAGCATCGGCTTGATCATGTTGCCGGCGTCCATCGCGCCCTCGCCGGTCGCGCCGGCGCCGACGATGGTGTGCAGTTCGTCGATGAACGTGATGATCTGACCGGCGGAGTTCTTGATGTCGTCGAGCACCGCCTTGAGCCGCTCCTCGAACTCGCCGCGGTACTTGGCGCCGGCCACCATCGAGCCCATGTCCAGGGAGACGACGGTCTTGTCGCGCAGGCTTTCCGGCACGTCGCCGGCCACGATGCGCTGGGCGAGGCCCTCCACGATCGCGGTCTTGCCGACGCCGGGCTCGCCGATCAGCACCGGGTTGTTCTTGGTGCGGCGGCTCAGCACCTGCACGACGCGACGGATCTCGTTGTCGCGCCCGATGACCGGGTCGAGCTTGCCCTCCCGGGCGCGGGCCGTCAGGTCGGTGGAGTACTTCTCCAGCGCCTGATAGGTGGCCTCGGGCTCGGGGCTGGTGACCCGCGCGCTGCCGCGCACCTTGACGAACGCCTCCCGCAGCGCCTGCGGTGAGGCACCGTGTCCGGTCAGCAGCTTGGCGACGTCGGAGTCGCCGGTGGCCAGGCCGACCATCAGATGCTCGGTGGAGACGTACTCGTCGTCCATCTCGGTGGCCAGGTGCTGGGCGGTGGTGATGGCCGTCAGCGATTCGCGCGACAGCTGCGGCTGCGCGCTGGCGCCGCTGGCCTGCGGTAGCCGCTCCAGCAGGTGCTGGGCCTCGGTGCGGATGGTCGCCGGCTCGACGCCGACCGCCTCCAGCAGCGGCGCGGCGATCCCGTCGTTCTGCGTCAGCAGGGCCATCAGCAGGTGGGCGGGCCGGATCTCGGGGTTACCGGCGGACGAGGCCGCCTGAAGCGCCGAGGTCAGTGCCGCCTGGGTCTTGGTCGTCGGGTTGAAAGAGTCCACGACGCCTCCGTTCGGGTCGGGTTATGGGTGAAAATGCTTGTCGCGTTGTCTAACGCCGTCAAGGTTGAGTCTGTTCCGCTCAAGAATAAATCGCTCGACTTCGCTGGCGGTGCGCGCGCCTAGAATTTCGGTCCGTGAGCCTGGAGGACGCCGCGGCGTTGCGGGTTTTGCGCGACGCCGTCGCGCAGGACCCGCTCGTTCACCGCTTCTACACGCGCTGGTTCGCCCTCGACGCCTCGGTGCGCGACCTGTTCCCGGCCGAGATGGCCGGCCAGCGGGCGGCTTTCGCCCAGGCGCTGCGCTGGGTGTACGGCGAGCTGGTCGAGCAACGCGCCGCGGAGCCGGTCGCCTTCCTCGCCCAACTGGGCCGCGACCACCGCAAGTACGGCGTGCTGCCGGCCCATTACGGCACCCTGCGCCGCGCGTTGCACGCCGCGCTGCGCGACCACCTGGGCCAGCCGGGCCCGGCGGCCTGGACCGCCGCCGTCGACGCGGCCGCCACCGCGTCGCTCAACCTGATCACCGGGGTGATGAGCGGTGCCGCCGACGCCGAGGAGGGACCCGCCTGGTGGGACGGCACGGTCGTCGAGCACATCCGGGCCTCCCGCGATCTGGCGGTGGTGCGGCTGCGGCTGGACCGCCCGATGGACTACCACCCCGGCCAGTACCTCACCGCCCAGGTCCCGCAGTGCCCACGCCGCTGGCGCTACCTGAGCCCGGCCATTCCGGCCGACCCGGACGGCCTGATCGAGTTTCACGTCCGGGTGGTCCCCGGCGGCCTGGTCAGCACCGCCGTCGTCGCAGAAACCCGACCCGGCGACCGGTGGCGGTTGTCGAGCCCGCACGGCGGGCTGCACGTCGACCGGGACGGCGGCGACGTGCTGATGGTGGCCGGCAGCACCGGCCTGGCGCCGCTGCGCGCGCTGATCCTGGACCTCGCCCGCCACGCGGTGAACCCGCGCGTACACCTGTTCTTCGGGGCCCGCTACCGCTGCGAGCTCTACGACCTGCCCACGCTGTGGCAGGTGGCGGCGCACAATCCGTGGCTGTCGGTGTCGCCGGTGTCGGAGTACGGCGCCGACCCGTCCTGGGCCGCCGACTATCCCGACTGCACCCCGCCGCGCGGGCTGCACGTGCACCAGACGGGCCGGCTGCCCGACGTGGTGACCAGATACGGTGGTTGGGGCGACCGGCAGATCCTGATCTGCGGCGGCCCCGACATGGTCCGGGCCACCAGGGCCGCCCTGATCGCCAAAGGCGCTCCGCCGGAACGCATCCAGCACGACCCGCTGTCCGGGTGAGCCGAGGTACCGAGGTAGGGCATGCACATCGTCACACTGCGCGACCCGTCCTCGCCGGTCGCCGCCCGGTTCGTGCCGGAGGCCGGGATGATCGGCATGTCCCTGACCGACGACGGGGTGGAACTGCTCGGCCAGCGTCGCGGCCTGGACGCCTACGTCGAGGCCGGCAAGACGATGGGCATCCCCATCCTGTACCCGTGGGCGAACCGGTTGGGCGGCGACACCTACACCGCGGCGGGCGTGACGGTGCGGCTGACGCCGGGCGAGAACGGTGTGCGCGCCGACCCCCACGGGCTGCCCATCCACGGCACCATGGCCGCCTATCCGGGCTGGCGGGTGACGGCGGAAACGGGCAACGAGCTGAGTGCCGAGGTCGACTTCGGCGCCGACCCGCGGCTGCTGGCCGGGTTCCCGTATCCGCACGTGCTCACGGTGTCGGCGCGGCTGGCCGAGCGCACGCTGACGGTGAGCACCACGGTCACCGCGACCGGCGACACGGCGGTGCCGCTGTGCTTCGGCTTCCACCCCTACCTGCATCTGCCCGGGGTGGCGCGCAGCGAGTGGATGATCGAGACACCGCCGCTGCGGCACCTCGGCCTCGACGGGCAGGGGCTGCCCACCGGCGCGTCCCGCACGCAACCTGCGATGCACGAACCGTTGGGCGACAAGGCTTTTGACGACGCCTACGACCAGGTTCCGGACGGCGCCGTCTTCGCGGTGTCCGGCGGGGGACGGCGGCTGGAAGTCCACTTCGAGCGGGGATACCCGGTGACCCAGATCTTCGCGCCGCCCGGCGAAGACGTGGTGTGCTTCGAGCCGATGACCGCACCGACCGACGCGCTGCGCCGCGGCGGTTACCGGTGCGCGCAACCGGGCGAGCCCGGGCACGCCCGGTTCTCGATCCGCGTCTAGCGGCTGCCGGTTTTGCGGGGCCGCCAGACCACCAGCGCCGTGCTCTTGGGCAGCACCGCGAGATCGCGGCGCTGGTTGGCACGCGACGCCATCAGCTCGTCGGTCAACTCCCTCACCCGCGCCTGCAGCGCCTCGACCTGGTTGGTCAGCTCGATGATGCGCTTGATGCCGGCGAGGTTGACGCCCTCGTCCTGGGAGAGCCGCTGCACCTCGCGCAGCAGGTCGACGTCGTGCTCCGAATAACGGCGTCCCCCACCGGAAGTGCGGCGCGGGCGGACCAGCCCGAGCCGGTCGTAGGTGCGCAGGGTCTGCGCGTGCATGCCGGCCAGCTCGGCGGCCACCGAGATCAGGAACGTCCGCGACTCCCGCTCGGGGTTCCTCGAACTCGCGGCCATCAGCGGTTCCCCGCCCATCCGGCCCGCGGGTTGAAGCCGCTGGAGCGCTCGGCGGCCGCGTAGGCCTCCAGCGCGTCGGCGGCGTCGCCCTCCAGGTTCGGCGGCACGGCCACCTTCACGGTGACGAGCAGGTCCCCGGTGCCGCCGCCGCGCTTGGGCACGCCCCGGCCACGCACCCGCAGGATGCGACCGTCGGCCGTGCCCTTGGGCACCCGCACACCGACCTTGCCGTCCAGTGTGGGCACCGAAATCGTTGAGCCCAAAGCTAATTCGGCGAAGCTGACCGGGACGGTCACCGTCAGGTCGTCGCCGTCGCGGCCGAAGACCTTGTCCGGGCGCACATGCACCGTGACGTACAGGTCCCCCGAGGGGGCACCGCGCAGCCCGGCCTCGCCCTGCCCGGGCAACCGGATCCGCTGGCCGTCCTCGACCCCGGGCGGGATCCGCACGTTGATGGTGCGGGCGCGGGTGGTGACCCCGGTGCCCTTGCACTCGTCGCAGGGGTGCTCGATGATCGTGCCGCTGCCCCGGCAGTCGGTGCAGGGTTCGGAGAAACCGAACGCGCCCTGGTTGCGGTTGATCACGCCGGACCCGTTGCAGGACGGGCACACCTTCGGGCTGGTGCCCGGCCGCGCGCCGCTGCCGTGGCAGTTGGTGCACGGCGCCGGGCTGGTCAGCCGCAGCGGCATCGCGACGCCCTTGGCGGCCTCGACGAAGTCCAGCTCCGTCTCGGTCTCCAGGTCGTTGCCGCGCCGCGGCCGGCTGGGCCGGGCACCGGCGCCCCGCCCGAACAGGCCGCCGAACAGGTCGCCGATGGTGGCGCCGCCGCTGCGGCCCGCGGCGTCGAACAGGTCGTTCAGGTTGAACTCGACACCGTCACCGCCCGCGCCGAAGCCGCCGAAGTCGCCGGCATCGAACCTGCGCCCGCCGAACCCGCCGCCGGCGAACAGCCGCCGCGTCTCGTCGTACTCCTTGCGCTTGGCAGGGTCCGACAACACGTTGTGGGCCTCCGACACCGTCTTGAAACGTTCACCGGCGGCGGGGTTGTCGGGATTCGCGTCCGGGTGCAGGTCGCGCGCCAGCTTGCGGTAGGCGCGTTTGATCTCTTCGGGACTGGCATCAGAGGAGACGCCGAGCTCCTTGTAGAAGTCCTTTTCGACCCACTCACGCTGGGCCATGCCGCGTCACCTCCTCTCACCGATCGTTGTGTCCTGATTGTGCGTGCTACTCACCGGAGCCGGGGCCGTTATCGTCCGTGTCCTGCCCGGTTTCGCCGGCCTCGACCGTGTCGACGACCGCGACCAGGGCGTGCCGCAGCACCTGATCGCCCAGGCGGTAGCCCTGGCGCATGACCGTGCCGATGACCGGTTTGGCGCCGTCGGCACCGTCGCCCTCGTGCTGCACGGCCTCGTGCAGCACCGGGTCGAAGTCCTCGCCCTCGGCACCGAACGCCGTCAGGCCGAGCCCGGTCAGCGCGCTGTCCAGCTTGTCGGCCACCGACTTCAGCGGCCCGGAGTCCAGGTCGCCGTGCTTGCGCGCCCGCTCGAGATCGTCGAGCACACCCAGCAATTCGTTGACGACGCCGGCCTTGGCCCGGTCCGCCGCGGCCTGCTGGTCGCGCAGCGCCCGTTTGCGGTAGTTGGCGAAGTCGGCCTGCACCCGTTGCAGGTCGGCGGTCAGCTCGGCGACCCTGGTCTCCGCCTCGCCGGGGCCGGCCGACGCGCCGGCCGCCGGCCCCTCTCCCGGCGCTGACGCGCCGGGAGAGGGGTGCCGGACTTCGCCGGTCTCGGGATCGATGCGGCGCTTGTCGGTGACCGTCAGGTGTTCCTGGTTGCCATCCGCTTTTTGGTTTCCGCCGCTCACTTGGACTCCCGGTCGTCGTCGACGACCTCCGCGTCCACGACGTCGTCGGCCGAGCCGGTTCCGCCCGCCTCAGCGCCGCCGGCCTGCGCTTCCGAGGCCTGGGTGGCCTCGTAGATGGCCTGGCCGAGCGCCTGGGACTCCTGGCCCAGCTTCTCCATCGCCGCCTTGATCGCGGTGATGTCGGTGCCGCCCAGGGCCGTCTTGGCCTCGGCGATCGCGCCGTCGACCTTGGACAGCGTCTCCTCGGGAACCTTCGAGCCGCCCTCGGCTTCGCGCTGCTCCTTGACGAACTTCTCCGTCTGGTAGACCAACGATTCGGCCTGGTTGCGGACGTCGGCCTCCTCGCGGCGCTTGCGGTCCTCCTCGGCGTGCGCCTCGGCGTCCTTGATCATCCGCTCGATCTCCTCCTTGGACAGGCCGGAGCCCTCCTGGATCTTGATCGTGTTCTCCTTGCCGGTGCCCTTGTCCTTGGCGGTGACGTGCACGATGCCGTTGGCGTCGATGTCGAAGGTGACCTCGATCTGCGGGACCCCGCGCGGGGCCGGCGGTATGCCGGTCAGCTCGAAGGAGCCGAGCAGCTTGTTGTGCGCGGCGATCTCACGCTCGCCCTGATACACCTGGATCTGCACCGACGGCTGGTTGTCGTCGGCGGTGGTGAACGTCTCCGACCGCTTGGTGGGGATGGTCGTGTTGCGCTCGATGAGCTTGGTCATCACGCCACCCTTGGTCTCGATGCCCAGGCTCAGCGGCGTGACGTCAAGCAGCAGAACGTCTTTGACCTCGCCCTTGAGGACACCGGCCTGCAGCGCGGCGCCCACGGCCACGACCTCGTCGGGGTTGACGCCCTTGTTGGGTTCCTTGCCGCCGGTGAGCTCCTTGACCAGGTCGGTCACCGCGGGCATCCGGGTGGAGCCACCCACCAGCACGACGTGGTCGATCTCGGACACCGAGATGCCGGCGTCCTTGATCACCGACTGGAACGGCTGACGGGTGCGGTCCAGCAGGTCCTGGGTGATGCGCTGGAACTCGGCGCGGGTCAGCTGCTCGTCGAGGAACAGCGGGTTCTTGTCCGCGTCGACGGTGATGTAGGGCAGGTTGATCGAGGTCGACTGACTCGAGCTCAGCTCAATTTTTGCCTTCTCGGCGGCCTCGCGCAGCCGCTGCATCGCCATCTTGTCCTTGGTCAGGTCGATGCCGCTGCTGGCCTTGAACTTCTCGACCAGCCAGTCGACGACGCGCTGGTCCCAGTCGTCGCCCCCAAGGTGGTTGTCACCGCTGGTGGCACGGACCTCGACCACGCCCTCGCCGATCTCGAGCAGCGAGACGTCGAAGGTGCCGCCGCCCAGGTCGAAGACCAGGATGGTCTGTTCCTTCTCGCCCTTGTCCAGGCCGTAGGCCAACGCGGCCGCGGTCGGTTCGTTGACGATGCGCAGCACGTTCAGGCCGGCGATCTGGCCGGCCTCCTTGGTGGCCTGACGCTGGGCGTCGTTGAAGTAGGCGGGCACCGTGATGACCGCGTCGGCGATGTCCTCACCGAGGTAGGCCTCGGCGTCCCGCTTGAGCTTCATCAGCACGCGGGCGCTGATCTCCTGCGCGGTGTACTTCTTGTCGTCGATCTCGATGGACCAGTCGGTGCCCATGTGCCGCTTGACCGAGCGCACGGTGCGGTCGACGTTGGTCACCGCCTGGTTCTTGGCGGGCTGACCCACCAGCACCTCGCCGTTGCGCGCGAACGCGACGACGGACGGCGTCGTCCGCGAGCCCTCGGAATTGGCGACGACGACGGGGTCGCCACCTTCGAGAACCGAGACGACGGAGTTGGTGGTCCCGAGGTCGATGCCGACCGCACGAGCCATGGTGATTCCTCCTGAGATAGTCGAGCGTTTTACTGCACGATGCTGAGTGACCCTCGCTCAAGCCTGCTCCTCGCGAAGCGGTGGTGTCAACCTAGGGTTGAGTTTGGTGCACTCAAGTTGTCGATCATCCTAACGGTGGGCGCGGCCGCTTTGTTCCCGGGGTTGCCCACTCCCAACGGTGCGCAAAGGCGACGGGTACGACCTGCGCCGTGGCCTGGGCCTGAGCGGCGCCCGCCATTAGGCTCACGTGCAACCGATTGCCGGAGAGGGTGAGCACATGCAGATGCCCTTTCGGGAGTGGACGCACTGGGCGGCGGGGTATGGACTTCCACGCGCGACGCTGAGACTGCTGGCCCGGCGGGGTGATCCGTTGGCGCGTCTTCTGATTGACACCAATCAGGGCGACAACATCTATCCGCTCATCGAGCAAGTTCGGGGACGCGGGCGGATGTCCCGGGTGGTGGGACGGGACGGCTGGGTCAGCGCTGACGCGCAGATTGTCCGTGAGGTACTGCGCGACGGTCGGTTCAGGACCACCAAACAGCAGGACCGGTCACCCTTTCGTATCGTTTCGTGGATCGTGGCCAAAACCGACCCCGGTGTGCTCACTGGCGTCGAACCGCCCTCGATGTTGGTCACCGATCCGCCTGAGCACACGCGGTTGCGTCGGGTGGTCTCGCGGGCGTTCACGCCACGGGCGCTCGATGGACTTCGTACCCGTATTCACGACATCGCCGACGAGCTGCTTGGCCGCCTGCAGGGCCGCGCCGAGTGCGATTTGATCACCGAGTACACCTCCCGGATCCCCATCGCGGTCATCGCGGAGATGCTGGCCATCCCCCGCGATGAGACCCGCGATCTTCATGCGATCGGCGAGTCGACAACGCGCTTGATTGCCACCACCGCCGCATCCTGGCGCGACTTTCGGGTGGCGATGAAAGCTCTGCGCGAGTTCGACCCGTACATTACGGCGCATATCGAACGGCTACGACACGACGACGCCGCCGACAGCATCCTGTCTGACGTGGTACGCGACGGCGATCTGAGCGACGTCGAGACCAGGATGCTCGCGGGGCTGCTCCTGGGCGCGGGGTTCATCACCACGACGCATGTCTTCGGCAAGGCTGTGGTGGCCCTCGTCTGCCACCCGGATCAACTGGCCGCACTTCGCGCGAACCCCGAGGGATGGCCCAACGCGATCGAAGAGATCCTTCGCTATGACACGACCGGTCAAATGGCGGCGCGGGTCGCCACCGAAGACGTTGCCATCCAGGGATACCCGGTACGGGCAGGCGAAGCGATATTTCTTCTACTAGGCGGGGCCAACCGCGACCCGGCAGTCTTCGAACACCCCGCTGTCTTCGACACCACCCGCACCAACGCCCGCGAGCACCTCAGCTTCGGTTCCGGTGTGCACGCCTGCCTGGGTGCGACATTGGCTCGCATGGAACTCCATATCGGCCTGCAGTCATTGTTCGAGCACTTCGCCCAACTGACTCTCGCCGGTGAACCGACCTTCAACGACAGCATCTTGCTACACGGACTCAAACATCTACCGGTGACACTTCAAGCCGCGAACGCCGTCGTTCCCTAGCTTTCGCGAAGGATCGAGGGCGTCCGCCCGAGAAGCGGAAGGTTTGTCGCAAGTCGGGAATCTACCCCCTGATGCCGCACCCACCGCCAGGCGGCCCTTCCCCAGTCGACGGTTACTGATGGTGCCACCCATTCTGTGGGCTGGCCGGTGATCGTCGCGATCCGATCGAAGTCCCGGCCGTAGTGCAGCACCGCGAGCCGAGCACGTTCGGCAGCGGCGGCGACGAGCAGATCACTGAGCTTCACCTTGCGGTGTAGACCTTCCACGGCGAGCGCCCCTCGCACCTCGAACGCACGGTTCATCACGTCCTGATCAATTGTCGCCTGTGGCATCTTCGGCTCGCGGCCGTCCGGGCTTACGTGTCCACTCCTGGCCGAACTTCCGCACCGCCGCCGCGTCCCAGACCGCGCCACCGCGCAGCTCTGCCAACGGCTCCGGGAACGCTCGGATGGCTCGCAGCTGGTGAACGCGCTGCCGCGAAAGGCCCAACATCTCAGCGATCTCGGCAGCTGACATCAGCTCGGGCATCGTCGGCGCCTCCGCTCGCCGGCGCCACTCGGATTCCCGGACAGCCTCCATGGCGACCGGCTCAGCCTGTACCACGTTTGCGATTTCGGCCGACATCTTCCTGACAGCCTCGAACATGTTGAAATCGCCAGGTGCATAAACGGTTACGTCTACTCCGCGCTCCGGGATACGCGCCACGGAGCCGTCCATGCCCTCGAGCTCGTCCTCCCACGCATCAATGCGCTCCATCGACGGATCAACGTCGAACGTCAACGTGACCACCCAGTCTTCATTCACTAGGACCCTCCTTCCGTCGCTGTGACCGTTGTTCCTTCTTGCTCGGCGCGGGCCAAGGCAATCCGGCCTTCTTGACTGCCACCAGGACATCTATCGGCCCACTTGATGATGGCGCTGATGTCGTTGTCGCTACCCATGCTCCTCTTATCCATTGCGATGTGTCAATAGTATTGCATAACACGCGACAAAGTAAAGGGTTTTAGAGAAGATATGTCTGCGCCGCAGCTGCCCCATGCGCTGGCGATCGAGCCGCCCCGAGGAGAGATAGGCGGAAAACGGTTCGACGTGGCCACGGGTCCGTCCTAGGGTTATTGCCGTGAATAGCGGCCCGACCCTGATCCGGATGGAGGGTTTGAGCCGACAAGAACGCGAGGCTTGCGCGATCGCCGTACGAACACTCGACGTCGCCGTCGCTGAGGCGTGGGACGTCGACGGGCGCCGGGGTGTCGTCGATGTCCTGCTGACTCTGACAGACGGTCGTAGGGCCGCGTTTGAGGTGACGAACCTCGGCGACCCGGATGCGTTCAAAACGGCCAGTCTGCTTGCGCGCCAAAACCACAAGTGGCCGCTGCCAGGCCAGTGGGTATGGAGTATCGAGGTGGGCTCATTCGCCGCGATGCAGCGGCTCAGGAAGTGCTATCAAAACATCATCCAGATCTGTGAGGCCGTGAACGTCGAGCATCCCGAGACCAGCCAGCTCGCTTGGGGACCATCGGCAGACCCCGATCTTCGGTGGCTTGTCGAGGCGTCAGGCTGCAGCATGATCGGCCATTCGGACCTTTCTTCGCAGGGCCGCGATGCCATGGTGGTGCCGGCGTCTCCCGGAGGCTGGGTTGACGACTCTCTGACCGGGTTCGCCGACGAACTCCGCGCGGCGTTCCAGGCCGCACACATCACGGAACACTTCGAGAAGCTCCGCGACGAACCCAACGTCGATGAACGCCACCTGTTCATCCCGCTGCACGACACCGCGCTGCCGGCCGCCCTCAGTGCGGGACTGACGTTCGGAAAGGCGCTGCCATCCGCGCCGCCGCCCGTTCCGAACTACCTCGATTATCTTTGGCTGACGCCCGCGTATTCTCCGCGTGTCCTTCTCTGGAGCGCCGAGGGCTGGCGAAACGTCCCCAACACCTAAATCCGCGCGCGCCCGAGGAGCGACGGGGCGCCCCATCATGATTCGAAGTGACCCAGCGCAAACCGGTTCCCTACCTCAATGTTGGCTTGTCGGAAGGCGGCAGAACCTGCCCTGGTCGGTGATGGTCTCGACAAACGCCCCTTGCTTGGAGAGTTCGGCGCTTCGCGACCCGAGTCCGCCATACCCCATTCAGCGAATATCTGGCACGAGGCCCGCTCAGCCCAGATGTCGAAACCGTGTGCGGCACGACGAGATAGGCAATGTGTGGTATTCGGGCGCCCGAAATGACCGCGCTCATCATTCCCTCAACAGGTCCGCAAGCGAGCGTTTGTCCAGTGGGTAGATTAGCCGTGCCTCAGCACCCTCGGACTTCTCTGCCATGTTTCGCACAGCCTGACCAGCGAATTCCATTGTGCAACAGAGACATCTCACCTTGCTGACAAGTCGTTAACCTACCCCCATCTCTTCGTGGGTTCGCGGGTAGAAGTGATTTCATCGATAGCCGGGGCAGGGAACCGGTCAGCCCGTCAGCTTTCCGAACCGCTGCTGGGCGGCCTGACGTGTCGTACCGAGTGCCACGGCGATAGCGGTCCACGAGTCGCCGCGCCGCCGAGCCTCGGTCACAGCGTCGATCAACTCGG
Organism: Mycobacterium helveticum; assembly: GCF_007714205.1. Classification (GTDB taxonomy): domain Bacteria; phylum Actinomycetota; class Actinomycetes; order Mycobacteriales; family Mycobacteriaceae; genus Mycobacterium; species Mycobacterium helveticum. Next base: position 46,083 of record NZ_VMQU01000015.1, read on the forward strand.
TTTCGGCGTCGTGCACGGCTTCGGTTGCGGCGACAATGCGGCGAAACGCCGTCGCGTCCCGTGCCGGGTGGGTTGCGGGGTCCACGCGGTCAAGTCCGGTGTGGTCGTGGGTGACGGGCATGGTGCTCACCTCATTTCAAGTAGTGATAGAACGACGGCCTGAGATCGTCGGCATGGATGATGCGGTCGGGATCGTCGGCGGGAACGGCCGTCAGCTCCAGCATCGCTCCGTTGCGTGCCGGTCCGATGACCAGTAATCGTTCCTCGCCGTCGTACTCGTACGGTATGAATTTTACTGCGTTGCGGAAGGCGTGGGCTATGTCCTGCTCGGTGACGCCGTGCTTGCACGCGCTGCGCCGCACCTTCACACTGTCAAGTGTCCTTGCATCCCCGCAGTTGTCAAGGCTTCTTGCGTTGCTGGTGTCCCCGCGCCCACGAGACGATCGTGACCGCTGGGCATCGACGGCCCGACGTTGGGTGGTCCGGCTGTCCCGGGTCGCGGCGTCACTGGGTTCCAGGTTTGGACAACGTGATTGGCGTGCAGCAGCGCACAATCGGCTATCCACCGACACAGACATTTGAGGTGACTCAAATGCCTCAAACGACACCCCAGGTCGTCGTCACTGCTTTTACCAGCACCTATGCTGATGACTGGTTATCAAAACGGCACAGACGCTTGTCCTTAGTGGCAAGTCCGAAATCTACCCCCATTAACGACAGTAGAACGGCCAGTCCACACGTTCGGGTTTCAGGCGGACGCCCGTTCGGAAATCAGCTACGCGTTGACGGCGTAGCCGCCGATCAAGTGGTCAGGTACTCCACTAGCGCGCGCCGGATTGTCTCGCCCCGACTCACACCTTCGAGTTCTGCTCGGGTGTCCACCAACGTCACCAGATCGTCGGGCAGGCGCACCGAGTAGGTGCTCGCGGCTTCATCCCCCATCGACGGTCGGCCCCGGCGGCGTAGCTTCTCCTCAGGGATGCCTGCTTCGGCCTCGGCGACGAGCCGGTCCACTCCTGCGTTGTCCAGCGGTGGGTGAGTCTGCTTCTGCGTGTGGGTCATATCATCGCCTGCCTCGTGCTCGGAGAGCTTTCTCCAGTTCTTTCGGACGGGCCTTCATGCAGTGGATGACGCGCCCGCCGGGGGTGTCATGAAGGATGAGCAACTCCAGCAGCGTCAGGTCGCGGGCGAAGCCGAAAACCCAGGTGCGCGGCGGATCGTCATCCTCGATGCCATAGTCGATGTGCCGGTGTTCCAGTGCGTGAAGGATGTCGTCGCGCGTCCACTTTCGCTTAAGCGCGGTGGGGCCAATCTCCACACGAGTATCGTAACACGTAAATGCTTATCGGGGACGCCTCACCCTGCGCCGGCACCCTGGCAGGGACGGCGCGTTTGGCCAGCGGGTAGATTAGCAATGCGTCGGAACCCTCGGACTTCTCTGCCGCAGTTCACCCAGCATGACCAGCGAATTTCCTGGTACGACAAACCGTCTCGAGCTTTGTTGCAAGTCATTAACCTACCCCCTTGGGTCGGCGGTACCCGACCGCAAAAAACCAGCCGGCCGTTCGCGTTTCCCACGAAGAGCGGCCCTACAACCCGGCGTACAGCTGCGGGTTCCCACCTGCACTCTATGGAGTTTGGGCAGTTCAGGCGGGTCGTCTGAATACTTCGCGTTCGAGCCGTGCCAGCCGCTCGGTGACGGTTCCTGACTCGCCGTGATCTTCGGCGTGCAGCCGATCGACGGCCCACACCCGGATAAGGGTCGATAGCGACATTCCCGCTTTGCGGGCGGCCTGGCTCAGGCGGTCATGCTCATCGGCAGCCAAGCGCACCGAGACCACAGTCTGGCGGCCGAGATTCGGCCGACTCGTCGTGACATGCTCAGGCGCCGGGCCTCCCGAGTATGCCTCCGCGCGTGCGCCTTCGTCGGCGAGTAGATCGTCAATCCTGCTCATTCTTACTGCTCCTCACTGTAGAGGTCCTGATCCTGTTGATTCGCGATCCAGGCGTTGCTACCCCACCAATCGCCGTCCGGGCGCTGATCGGGATCAGCATCGGCGGACACCAAAATCACGGTCAGCACCGCCCGCGCCGACGGCGAATAGCCGATCACCCGAACCGATAGGCCCGACCGACTGGCCGGGTCTGGCACTTGCCACACGGCGTGACGGTCGTTGGCCGCTTCATCCGCCCACTCCGCAGAGATGCCGTGCCGCTCCCCGACGTAGTCGGCCCGCTTGCTCCAGTCAACCTGCACACACCTACAATATACTACGAATCACTACGCGATCTGCTGTGCGTCTCGGCCTAGTTGGTTCATTTCCGACACAGACGCATGAGGTAACTCGCGTTTTGAAAACAACACCCCATGCTTTCGCCGATGCTCTCACCAGCTATTTTTCCGTTAGCTTCTCATCGAAACGGCACAGATACACGACCTTCGGGTGTGTCTTAGGGCTCGTCGGGGGTGTTTCGATGTCGTTGGTGACCGTGGCGCCAGAAGCGCTGGCGGCGGCAGCGTCGGATGTGGCCACTATCGGTTCGGTGGTCAACACCGCCCACGCGGCGGCCTCAGCGGCCACCACGACCATCGCGGCAGCCGGCGCCGATGAGGTCTCCACCGCGATATCAACGGTGTTCTCTCAGTACGCGCGCGACTACCAGGCGGCCGGTGCCGCCGCCGCGGCGTTTCACCACCGGTTCGTGCAGGCGCTGAGTTCCGGTGCGGAGGCTTACGAGGCGGCCGAGGCCGCCAACGCCAACCCGCTACAGGCCCTGCACACCGTCGAGCGCGACGTGTCGGGGGCGATCAACGCGCCCTTCCTGCACTTCACCGGGCGCCCGCTGTTCGGCAACGGCGCCAACGGCACCACCGTCAACGGTGTCGGCACCGCCGGCGGGGCCGGGGGGTGGCTGTTCGGCAACGGCGGCACCGGCGGCACCAGCACCAACCCGGGAGCCACCGGCGGGGTCGGCGGCGCCGCGACCACCGGTATCGGCGGTACGGGCGGAGCCGGCGGCACCGGCGGTCTGCTCCTGTCGTGGGGCGGCACCGGCGGGGCCGGTGGCGCCGCCACGGGGACCGCGGGTACCGGCGGCGTCGGCGGCGCGGGCGGCAGCGAGGATGGACTGTTTCTTGGTTTCGGTGGGCACGGCGGCGCCGGCGGCGCGGCAACCGGGGCCTCTGGTGTCGGCGGCGTCGGCGGTGTCGGCGGCGATGGCTTTGCCCGCAGCCTGATCGGGATCGACGGTGCAGTAGGCGGCACCGGCGGCGCCGGCGGCGTGGCGAGCGGGGCGTCTGGTGTCGGCGGGCACGGCGGCGCCGGCGGCAGCGGCATCGGCGCCGCCCTCGTCGGACTCGACTTCGTGCACGGCGGCGCCGGCGGTGTCGGCGGTGCCGCCACCAATGTGGGCGGCGCCGGCGGCGCGGGTGGTGCCGGCGGCGGCGGCGTCGGCTTAGGCTTTGCCGGGTTCGACTTCACCCAGGGCGGTGCCGGCGGTGCCGGCGGCACCGGCGTTCTGCATGGCGGCGCCGGTGGCACCGGGAGCCAGGTAACCAACGTCGCCCTGATCGGGGGCGGCATCACCCACGGCGGTGCCGGCGGTGCCGGCGGTAGCGCCAGCGGCACCGACGGTGTCGGCGGCACCGGCGGCGACGGCGGTGTGGGCTCCGCGTTGACGGGCATCGGCATCGGCGGTGACGGCGGTGCCGGCGGCACCGCCACCGGCAGCAACGGCGTCGGCGGCAATGGCGGCGTCGGCGGACTGGGCGCCGGCTTTTTGGGCGGCGTCGGCGGTGACGGCGGGCACGGCGGCAACACCAGCGCCACCAACCTCGGCACCGGCGGCAATGGCGGCGTTGGCGGCGACGGCGCGGGCTTTTTCGGCTTCGGTGGCAACGGGGGCGACGCCGGTAGCGGCGCTTTGGCCGCCAACGGCGGCAACGGCGGCAACGCCGGGGCCACCTTGGATGGCATGTCCGGGCCCGCGCTCTACGGCAACGGCGGCAACGGCGGCAACGGCGTCAACGGCGGAACCGGCGGAACCGGCGGCACCGCCGGCTTCTTTGGCGGCACCCCTGGGACAGACGGAACGTCGTAACGGCTGTCGGCCCCCGCGGTTGGCTTCACGGAAAGCGGCCAATTCCTCTTCGACTGTCGGAGCGGGTGCCCGCAATCGGCTTCGTTCAACTGCTCTCTGCCCGAGCGCAACTGAGAGAGGAGGCTTCGGCAGTCGCGGATGCATTGGGAGAGTTTGACATTCGATTGATGAAGACCGGCATTGTCGGCTGGTACCGGTGTCAGGAGCAAGCTCCCCGCCACCCCCTACCAACTACCCATCGACAAGGAACCCGCTGTCAGGCGCTTACTGTAAAAAGGTGGCAGTCGCCGACAGCGGAGCGCGAGGTGTCCGCGGCCGCGGCCGCGGCAACGACGGATCGGCAAATCCAATCGACATGCCGCAGAACAAAATACGCTGTGGTGGTGGTGTGATGACTTCGGCAACGGTGCGATGATATTCCGCCCACGCGATCTGCGGACAGCTGTGTAGCCCTTCTGACCGCAGCAAGAGCATCACGGTCTGAAGGTAGATGCCTGCGTCCGCCCATTGCGGCGGCATGCCGGGATGACCGCGTCCCACAGCACGACAATGCCCTCCGCCGTGCGCCTCGCCGCGACCGTCTACCCGATGTCGGCTCCGAGCCGATCAGAACGTCGATCAATGAGAAGGGCGCGAAAGGAGTTCACGCAACCGCGCGCCGAGCCGCTCCGGCGACGCACTGGCCCGCCCGTTTCAGGAGCGTGGTGACACTGCGAGTTCGCGCTGCTTCTACCGGACCCACAACGCAAGCAGCTTTTTCCCGAGCGTCGACGGGGCGGGCTGCTTGTGGCCGGACACCGTGACCCGGGCGTCGACCCGTCGGCGCAGCTCGGCCTCGAGCTTGTCGTGCAGCGTGACCCCCGCGGCCGCGCACCCGCGGCAGGCGCCCGACATGCGCACGGTCACGTCCAGTCCGTTCACCGACACCAGCTCGATCGTCCCGCCGTGCGAACGCGCGAGCGCACCGATGGGCCCGGCGAGGAGCTCCCGGACCAGCCCGGCGAGCTCGGCGGTGGAATCCGACGAGCGTTCGACGCGCCAGCCGGCCGGGTCGGCCAGCGCCTCGCCGAGCGCGGTGCGGACGCCGTCGCCCCGCTCACGCCAGCTGTGGGCCCCGGCCAGCGTGATCACAATGCCGGCCGGACGCACCGTCAGGTCCTCGATCACCCCGCCTTCGAGCAGCCCACCGAGCCGGCCCGGAGCCTGTCGCACCGCGCCCCGAGGCGGCAGCCGGTCGGGCGGGACCACCCAGCACAGCTGTTGGGGGTTCGCGGTGGCCGTGGCGTGCATCGGGATCATGCGCCCAGACCCACCGCGATCGCGTGTGCGGTGAACGCCGCCGTCCAGGCCAGGACGAACATGTAGGAGAACGCAACCGCCGGCCACCGCCACGAGTTGGTCTCGCGGCGCATGACCGCGACGGTGGACATGCACTGCAGCGCGTAGACGAAGTACGCCATCAGCGCGATCACGGTCGGGGCGCTGAACACCCGGCGCCCGGCAGCGTCGGTCATGGCGGCAAGCGCCTCACGGGGTTCGTCGGGCTTGGTCGCCGCCGCCACCTGCCCGAGCGTGGAGACGAACACCTCGCGCGCCGACAGCGACCCGAGCAAGGCGATATTGGTGCGCCAGTCGAAGCCGAGCGGCGTGAACACCGGCGCCACCGCCTTGCCCAGATCGGCGGCATAGCTGTGGTCGATCACGTAGGCGGTGGCCTGCGGCGGCGCCATCTGCGCGGTCTCGCTCTCCCGCGCCGGCAGATTGAGCAGGACCCACAGCAGCAAAGACGTGCCAAGGATGATGGTTCCGGCCTTGCGCAGGAACAGCTTTGCCGCGCTCCACATTGCGACGAGGGCCGTCCTCGCCGAGGGGAAGCGGTAGGGCGGCAGCTCCATCGTGAACGGCAGCAGATCGCTGCGCAGAATGGTCGACTTGAACAGCCACGCCGCCAGCAACGCCGAGGTGCCGCCGGCCAGATACAGCACGAACATGGTGGCGCCCTGCGCGCTCAGGCCCCACCAGCGTGTGCGCGGCGCGATCAGCATGCCGACCAGCAAGGTGAACACCGGCAGTCGGGCCGAGCAGGTCATCAGCGGTGCGCTGATGATCGTGGCGATCCGGTCTCGCGACGAAGGCAGGGTGCGGGTGGACATGATCCCGGGGATCGCGCACGCGAACGACGACAGCATCGCCACGAACGCGCGGCCCTCCAGGCCGGTCTTGGCCATCACCTTGTCCATCAGGAAGGCGGCACGCGACATGTACCCGACATTCTCCAGCACCGCAATCAACAGGAACAACAACATGATCTGCGGGATGAACTGCAGCACGGTGCCCACGCCGCCGATCAGTCCCTGGCTCACCAGCCGGCCCACCACGTTGTTCCCGGTGCGGCCGGTGACCCGCTCGCCCAGCCAGACGAAGCCCTGGCTGACCCAATCCTGCAGTGGCGCACCGGCGGTGAAGACGACCTGGAAGAAGCCGAACATCACCGCGAAGAAGATGACGACACCCCACAGCGGGTGCAGCACGACTGCGTCGATCCTCGAGGTGCGTCGATCCGGTTGCGGTGCAAGGTAATCCGCGGCGTCCAGCACCGAATTACCCCAGGCGTCGACGGCATCGTGGCCGGCCGGGGGCAACACCGCCGGCCGCTGCCACCGGTCGAAGGACACGAGCCGGGCGCGCAGCGCATCGATGCCCGAGCCGCGGTGCCCGACGACCGCGACCACCGGGATGCCCAACGCCGTCGAGAAGGCGTCGACATCGATCCGGCCGTCCCGGTCGGTCAATTCGTCGCTCATGGTCAACACCAGCAGACACGGCAGGTCGAGCCGCAGCACCTGCGCCACCAGCATGATCGAGCGGCGCAGGGTGGTGACGTCGGCAACCAGCACGATCGCATCGGGTCGGCCCGTGTCGGCGAATTCGCCGGCCAGGATGTCGGTCACCACTTGCTCGTCGGGGCTGATCGGTTCGAGGCTGTAGGTGCCGGGCAGATCCTCCACGGCGATCGTGACGCCGTCCACCGTGGTGGTGCCGACGCTGCGCCCCACGGTCACGCCCGGATAGTTGGCGGTCTTGGCACGCAATCCGGTCAGGTGGTTGAACACACTGGTCTTGCCGGCGTTGGGACTGCCCACCAGGGCCACCCGCGGGACACCGACGACGCTGACCGCGGCGCCGGCGTCCTCGTGGCACGACGTCATCGAGCGGCTTCCGGAACGACTTCGATGAGCCGCGCCTCGCGGCTGCGCAGGCACAGCTCGGTGTCTTGCACCCGGTAGATCGTCGGGTCCCCCAGCGGAGCCCGACGAATCGCGTCCACGCGCGCCGCCGGTCGAAAACCCAGCAGCACCAGCCTTTGCGCCACTGCGGGTTCCGCACCGGGTGCCATGCCGACTACGGTTGCTCTCTGCCCCGGCGCCAGATCGGCGAGCACGCTCGCCGAACCGGATTGGCGCGCCCCGCTACGCGTCCGACTTCGCACTGACACATCCTGACCCTAGTTAAGCCTTGCCTTAGAAAGTTACACCTGAGCCTGGTCAGAGCATCGCGGTGGGCGGCGGAGCCGGCGACGATCACCCGCACCGGGTCCCGGACGCCCTCGGCGTCCTCGGACCCGATCGCCGCCGCACGCCCATGCCTACGCCGGATCGTCGATGTCCTCGCCGCCGGCGAGGTCGCCGCACTCGACGTTCTCGACGTCGGCCCGGTCGCGCAGGTACGCCCCCGCGCCCCGGTCCCCGGCCAGCCGCGCCAGCACCCCGGGCCAGTGCCGGCGCGCGAGCACCACCGGATGGCCCGGCCGGCCGCCGAAGACGGCGCGCGCCAGGCCGCCCTCCGCGGCGGACGCGCGGCCCAGCACCCGCGCCACCACGTCGGGGCCGACGTCGGGGGTGTCCACGACGTGCAACACCGCGTAGTCGGCCCCCATGCGCTCGGCCTCGGCCAGGCCCGCGCGCACCGACGCGCTCAGCCCCTCGCGCCAGCGCGGCGCCGTGATCGCGGTGACCCCGGGCGGGGCCGGTACCTCGGCGGCGCCGAGCACCAGCACGACGCCGGCGCAGCCCCCGTCGCGCAGCGCGCCGATCGCGGTCTGCAGCCAGCCTTCGACCAGGACCTTCGGCTTGCCGTACCGCCGGCCCGCGCCGGCGGCCAGCACGATCCCCACGTGCCGCGGCGGAGGTGTCGACTGCGGTAACCCCACTCTCATATGATGACATTGGACTTCTCATCAAGCGATAACCGTGCGCAAGCCGCGGATGGAGCGTCATGACCCAAGACGTGCAGGCAGCCCCGACCAGTCCGGCGCCCCGCTACGCGGGCACCCGCGTCCAGCGGGTGGAGGACCTGCGGCTGCTGACCGGCCGCGGCAGCTTCGTCGACGATATTTCCCGGCCCGGCATGCTGCACGCCTGCTTCGTGCGCAGCCCCTTCGCCCGCGCCCGGATCAACGGCATCGACGCCTCGGCGGCGCTGCGGCTGCCCGGGGTGCGCGCGGTGTTCACCGCCGACGACCTCAACCCGGACGTGCACGAGGCGTGGCACGCCGTGGCCGGCAAGGACGTTCCCGACACGCCGCGGCCGCCGCTGGCCCACGGCGAGGTGAAGTTCGTCGGCGACCCGGTCGCGCTGATCGTCGCCGAGGACCGCTACCTCGCCGAGGACGCGCTCGAACTCGTCGACGTCGACTACGAGCCACTGCCCGCGATCACCGACCTGACCCGGGCCCAGACCTCCGAGGTGCTCGTGCACGACGCCTACCCGGACAACGTCGCGGGCGGGATGAGCGGGGCGCCGCCGGACGAGGAGCTTTTCGCGTCGGCGGCCTGCGTCGCCGCGGAGAACATCTATCAGCAGATCTATGCCCCGGTGCCGATCGAGACGCGCGGCCTGGTCGCCGAGTGGTCGGCCGCTTCCCGGGAGCTGACGCTGTGGGCCTCCACGCAGACCCCGCACGAGCTGCGCGCGTTCTGCGCGCGCCTGTTGGGCATTGCGGCGGGGCGGGTTCGGGTCATCGTGCGCGACACCGGCGGCGGGTTCGGCCAGAAGGTCGTCCCGATGCGCGAGGACATGTGCATCATGCTGGCCGCGCGCAAGGTGCCCGCGGCGCTGAAGTGGATCGAGGACCGGCGCGAGAACCTGATGTCGGCCGGGCAGGCCCGGCACGTCGACGGCACCGCGCGGATCGCGTTGGACGGCGACGGCAACATCACCGCGGCCGACATCGACTTCGTGCAGGACGTCGGCGCCTACCCGACGCCGTACCCGGTGCTGACCACGGCCGCCATCGGCATGTTCTTCCCGGGCCCCTACCGGGTGCCCAGGGCCAGCTTCAACTACAAGACGGTGTTCACCAACACCAGCGGCCTGGCCGCCTACCGCGGCCCGTGGCAATACGAGTCGCTGGCCCGCGAGATCCTGCTCGACGTCGCCGCCCGCAAGATGGGCCTCGACCCGATCGAGCTGCGGCGGCGCAACCTGCTGCGCCGCGACGAGATGCCCTACGTCAATCCCAACGGCATGCCGTATGACCACGTCGCCCCGATCGAGACCTTCGAGCAGGCGGTGAAGATCCTGGACCACGAGGGGTTTCGCAAGGAACAGGCCGAAGCGCTGGCGCAGGGCCGCCACCTGGGCCTGGGTTTCTCGGCCTACATCGAGCCGACCGGCGCGGCGACCGGCCACCTGGCCACCGAGGGCGCGACCATGCGCATGGAGCCCACGGGCAGGATCAACGTCTACGTCAACGGCGGCTCCAGCGGAAACAGCCTGGAAACCACGGTGATTCAGCTCACCGCCGACGCGCTGGGCGCCGACATCGACGACGTGGCCACCATCCAGGGCGACACCGCGGTCACCCCGTACGGCGCCGGGACGCAGGGCAGCCGCAGCGGGCCGATGACCGCCGGCGCCGTCGCCCAGGCGGGGGCGGGCCTGCGGGCAAAGATCGTGGCGCTGGCCGCCCACCGGCTCCAGGTCGCCGAATCCGAAGTGGAGCTGGCACATTCGACCGCGATGGTGCGCGACGACCCATCGCGCACGGTCACCTTCGGCGAGCTGGCCTACCTCGCGCACTACTCGCCGCAGCTGCTGCCGCCGGGGGTATCCCCCGATCTGGAAGCCACCGCCCGCTACGTCGCCGCGGCCCCGATCCTGTGGGCCAACGCAACCCACGCCTGCACCTGCGAGGTCGACGTCCAGACGGGCAAGGTGACACTGCTGCGCTACATCGTCAGCGAGGACGTCGGGCCCATGATCAACCCGGCGATCGTGGAGGGCCAGATCGCCGGCGGGACGGTCCAGGGCATCGGCGGGGCGTTGCTGGAGGATCTCGCCTACGACGACGACGGCAACCCGCTGGCCACCACGTTCGTCGACTACCTGCTGCCGACCACCACCGAGGTTCCGCCCATCGAGTTCGGGCACGTCGAGATACCCGGCCCCGGACCCGGTGGCTACAAAGGCGCCGGCGAGGGCGGCGCCATCGGGTCGGTGCCCGCGGTGATCAACGCGATCAACGACGCGCTGGCGCCGCTGGGCGTGACGATCACAAGGCTGCCGGCCAGCCCCGCCTCGATCGCCGCGCTGCTGGCCGGGGGGGAGCGGTGAAACCCGCGTCGTTCCGCTACCACCGGCCCGGAACCGTCGACGAGGCGGTGGGGCTGCTGGCCGAGCTGGGCGAGGACGCCAAGATCATCGCCGGGGGGCAGAGTCTGGTGCCGATGTTGTCGATGCGCCTGGCCTACTTCGACCACCTCATCGACATCTCCCGGCTGCCCGAATTGCAGGGCATCGAGCGCCGGGAGAAGGAGGTGTGGCTCGGCGCGGGCACCACCGAGGCCAAAGTGGGCGCCGATCACCAAGTGCGCCAAGCGGTTCCGCTGCTGACCCGGGCGACACCGTTCGTCGGGCACTTCCAGATCCGCAACCGCGGCACCCTGGGCGGGTCGATCGCCCACGCCGACGCCGCCGGTGAATACCCGGCGGTGGCCCTGACTTTGGACGCGGTGATGGAGGTGGCCTCCCCGCGCGGGCGGAGGGAGATCGCCGCCGCCGACTTCTTCGTCGGCCTGTGGGAGACGACCATGGCGCCCGACGAGGCGCTCACCGGGGTGCGCTTCCCGACGTGGCGCGGCAGGTCCGGGTTCTCGGTGCACGAATTCTCGCGCCGCCATGGCGATTTCGCGCTGGCGGGCGCGCTGGTAGCGGTGCGGCTCGACGATGACGACCGGGTGGCCCGCGCCGCGATCGGGTTGCTGGGCCTGGGTGCCACGCCCCGGCGCGCGGCGGCCGCCGAGGCCGCAGTGATCGGCAGGCCGGTCGGCGAGCTGGAGCCCGGGGACGTCGGGCTGGCCGCGATGAGCGGGCTCGACGACGTCCCGAGCGACCTGCAGGGGCCGGCGTCGTACCGCACCCGGGTCGGTGCCGCCATGGCCGCGCGCGCCTGGACCGAGGCCGTGACCGAGGCGAGAGCGAGGGAACACGATGCATGAAGAACCGGTTCGGTTGTCCGTCAACGGGACTGCGATCACTGCCGCTGTGGAGGCGCGCCTGACGCTGGCCGACTTCCTGCGCGAGCGGTGCGGCCTCACCGGCACCCACCTGGGCTGCGAACACGGGGCGTGCGGCGCCTGCACGGTGCTGCTGGACGGCGACGCGGTGCGCTCGTGCCTGATGTTCGCGGTGCAGGCGGACGGTTCGGAGGTGACGACGGTGGAGGGGATCGCCTCGCCCGACGGCGAATTGTCGCCCGTGCAGTCGGCCCTGCGGGAGTGCCACGGGCTGCAGTGCGGCTTCTGCACGCCCGGTTTCGTCATGTCGCTGACCGCGTTGCTGCGCGACAACCCCCAGCCCACCGACGCCGAGATCCGCGAGGGCCTGTCCGGGAACTTCTGCCGCTGCACCGGTTACCAGGGCATCGTCGCCGCCGCCCACCGGGCCGCCGAGGTGATGCGCGCCACCGATTCGCCGGCCTCCACGGGCGCGTCACCGCGGTAGCCGGCGTGACTTCGGTGAATAATCTGAACCCGGTATTTCAGATGTTCGGGAGCAGCTCGTGCGGTTGTCGCAGAAGGCGTTGTCGCAGAAGGCGCGGTGGGGCCTGGCCGGTGGTTCGTTGCTGCTCTCACCCCTGCTGGTGAGCGCCGTGCCGGTTTCCGGCTGCAGTTCCAGCATCGAGGGCAGGCCGGTCGCCGCGCCGGGCGCGGGGCCCGTCGAGCCCACCTTCCCCACACCGGGCCCGGCACCGTCGTCGCCGCCGCCGGCCACCGCCCTGCCGGCCCCGACCGGGCCGACCACGCCGTCCGGTGCCATCGCGCTGCCCCCCGACAACAACGGCTACGTGTTCATCGAAACCAAGTCCGGTCAGACGCGGTGCCAGATCAACAAGGACACCGTCGGCTGCGAGGCGCCGTTCACCGACTCCCCGCTCAAGGACGGCGAGCACGCCAACGGCGTCAGCATCACCGCCGGCGGGTCGGTGCAGTGGGTGCTGGGCAACCTGGGGGCCATCCCGACCGTCACGATCGACTACAAGACCTATGCGGCGCAGGGCTGGACGATCAACGCCACCGAAGAGGGCACCCGCTTCACCAACGACAAAACCGGCCACGGGATGTTCGTCAGCATCGAGAAGGTCGACACGTTCTGAGCACCGGCGTTTCCGGGCGGCGGCGGCGACAACGCCCCGGCGGTCAGTACCATCGGTGCCGTGGCACGCTACGGCCCACCTGACGACTTCCACAACCAGCCGACCGAGCATGCCAATTGGGGCTTGGGGGGGCCGCCGGAGCCGCCGCCCCCCGATCAGCCCGGGCAGTTCGGGCAGCCGCCGGCTCCCGACCCCTTCGACCAAGAAGAAGAGCCCACCCCCTGGTACCGCAGGCCCGCGATGTTGGTGGCTTGGGTGGTGCTCGTCCTGATCCTGATCGGGCTGATCGTCTTCGGCATCATCGAGCTGATCGGCGGCGACCAGGGCGGCGGCACCGGCCCGTCGACGAGCACGAGCAGCACCACCGCACCGACGAGCACCACCACCACCACGACCACGACCACCACGACCACGACCACGACCACGACCACGACCACGACGCCCCCCGGCAGCTCGGCCGGGCCGCCGCCGCCCGTGCAGCACCCCGCCCAGGAGCCGACGCGTCAGCCGGCCCCGCCACCGCATCATCACCTGCCGCACCTGCCGTCGGTGATCACCATCCCCGAGGTGCCGACGGTGATCACGCTGCCGCCGGGTCTGCCCTGAGGTTCCACCGCCGCGTCACCGGGGCCGTGGCGCGCCCACGCCCTTAGACTCGCTGCGATCCGCGGCGGGGCGGCTGACAACGGACGTAGGGATGTGCCAGATGAGCGAGTCGCTCGGTTTGTCGATCGGAGTGGCCAACCTGGTTGCGGCCCACACGGGTGGGGCTCCGGTGCGCCGCAGCTCCGTGGTGACGCTCTACGAGCACCGGGCGACCGAGGTCGGTTTGCCCGAGGAGAACCCGAACCTCACCGAGCCCGGGCTGGTGCTGCGGGGATTCGTCGAACGGGTCGGCGACCGGACCCCGCTGGTGGCGGCCGACGGGACGAAGTACCTCGGCGAGGTGCTGACGGTCGAGGCGATCGAGACGATGGCCCGCACCGTCGGCTCCGGCACCCCGGTCATCGTCGCGGTGCCGGCGTACTGGTCGGAGGCCCAGTCCAGCGCGCTGCGCGAGGAGTTCTTCGCCCAGCCCGACCTGGCGTCCCGCGGCGTGCCCCCGACGCTGCTGTCCGACGCCACCACGGCGCTCGCGGCCCTGCACGCCAGGCCGGGGCTGCCGACCGACGGGGTCGTCGTCGTCTGTGACTTCGGCGCCGGCGGCACCAGCGTCACGCTCAGCGATGCGGGATCGAACTTCCGCCAGCTCGCGCCGACGCTGCGCTACACCGACTTCTCCGGCGACGCCATCGACCAGCTCGTCCTCGATCACGTGCGGGGGGCCACGCCCGAGGCCGACGCCACCACGCGGACGGGGTCGCCGACCCGCCTGCTCGGCCCGTGCCGGCGCGCCAAGGAACAGCTGTCGGCGGCCACCGCGGCCACTATCCCGGGGGTCCCGGCGTCGTCCGGCGACGAGGTCCGGCTGACCCGTGCCGACTTCGAGTCGCTCATCTCCGAACCGCTGGACCGGTTCCTCGACACCGTGGAAGAGGCGTTGCAACGCACCGGGATTGCCCGGTCGCGGGTGGCCGCCGTGGCGATCGTGGGGGGCGGCGCCGAGATTCCGCTGATCACCACCAGACTGTCGGGACGGCTGCGGTTGCCGGTCCTCGCCGCGCCGCAACCCGGCTACAGCGCCGCCGTCGGCGCGGCTCTGCTCGGCGAGCAGCGGGCGTCGGCAGGCCTCCCGACCGCGGCCGGCCCGGTCGTCGAGAACCCCACCGAGATGGTCGGCGCCGCCCCGGACGACATGACCCAAGCCGCCCAGGCCGCCGGCGCGGCTGCCGGCCAGTCGGGCAGCGACGAGCCGGTGGCCTGGTCGCAAGACGCCGACGAGGAGGAGCTCGTCCCCTACACCGGTCCCGAGTACACCGGCGGCTACGCCCGCGAACCGCAGGCGGACGACGCCGAAGCGGGCGCGCCGCTGCCGTGGTACAAGCGCACGGCGCTGGTGTTGAGCCTGGTCGGAGCGGGGGCCGCCGTGCTGGTCGCGGTGCTGCTGGCGCTGACCCTGGGCCGCGACAAACCGAACCCGCCGGGCCCGCCGATGCCGCAGACCGTGACCGTGACCGGGCCGAACAACAGCCCCACCGTGTCGGTCATCCCGCC
>NZ_VMQU01000160.1 GCF_007714205.1 Mycobacterium helveticum
AGACCAGACGTGCTCACAGGACCACGGCGAGAACCCAGGCGACCCACGACCGTTCGGGGCCGCCCACCAGGCGAAACCCAGTTTGGCTCAGTGTCTAGGAACGGTTGCGGCAGTTGGGCGCCCGAGTGGAAGTGGGGGTCTTCGGCGCGGATATGCAAGTCGAATTGGTCAACGACGGCCCGGTCACGGCGCTTCTCGAGGTTTGACGGCGCCGCTGCGGGTACTTTGGTGACGTCGGGGACTGCGATGGGGAGGACCGATTGAGCACGACACCCGAGTTCGGCTCGCTGCGTTCCGACGACGACCACTGGGACATCGTCAGCAGCGTGGGCTACACCGCTTTGTTGGTGGCCGGTTGGCGGGCGGTGCACGCCCGGAGCCCTCAGCCGTTGGTTCGCGACGACTATGCGCAGGCTTTCATCGCCGCGTCGCAGGACCCGTACCTGGCCGAAGTGCTCGCCAGCCCGGGTACATCAGAGGACCAGACGGCCTTTCCCCGCCTCTACGGCGTGCAGACGCGTTTCTTCGACGACTTCTTCCTCGCCGCCGGCCAAGCGGGCGTGCGCCAGGCGGTTATCGTCGCCGCCGGCCTGGACTCGCGGGCGTATCGGCTCGATTGGCCAGTGGGCACAACGGTTTTCGAGATCGACTTGCCGAAGGTGCTGGAGTTCAAGTCGCGGGTGCTGGCCGAGCGGGGCGCCACGCCCAGGGCGCGCAGGATCGAGGTCGCGGCGGATCTGCGCGGCGAATGGTCCAAGCCGTTGGAGGCGGCCGGCTTTGACGTGGAACGTCCCGGCGCCTGGTCGGTGGAGGGGATACTGCCCTACCTGACCGACGATGCCCAGAACACCCTTTTCACCCTGATCAGTGGGCTCAGCGCGCCGGGCAGCCGAGTGGCCGTGGGTGCGCTGGGCACGCGGTTGGACCACGACCAGCTGGAGGGTTTGGAGGCGGCCCACCCCGGAGTCAACATGTCGGGCAGCGTGGATTTCTCGGCGTTGACCTACGAGCCCGAGAGCGATCCGGCCGCCTGGCTGTCCTCGCACGGCTGGGCCGTCGAGCCGATCCGCAACACCCTGCAGCTCGAGGCGGTCTACGGAATGATTCCGCCGGAGGTGGATGTCAAGATCGACAGTTTCATGCGTTCGCAGTACATCACGGCGACGCGATAGGGCCTGGCCGGGATGGCGACGGTCACGGGGATCTCCCCCGGCCGAGGCCACCTGGCCACGCACGTGCGCCGCGACGGCACCTAGGGTGTCAGCAGGATCTTGACGTCGTCGCCGTTGCGCGCGGCCGCGATCGCGTAACCCTTGGCCGCCGCGTCCAGCGGCAGTGTCGTCGTGAAGATGCCGTCCACGTCCAGTCGGCCGGAGGCCAGCAGTGGGATCAATTCCGGCCAGGTCCGCTGCACCGGCGCCGTCGTCATGCGCAACGTGATGCTGCGGATCAGGCAGCCCAGCGCGTTCAGCGGGAACGGTTGCAGGTCGTGCACTCCGACGACCGAGACGGTGCCGCCGGGCCGGACCGCGTTGAGCGCGTCGGTCATGGAGGCATCGGTGGCGACGGCGTCGATCACCGCGTCGGCCCCGCGCCCGCTGGTGGCCGCGAGGATCGCCTCGACCGCCGGCGCCTTGACCGGCGTCGCTCCCCACGCCGCGGCACGGTCCAGGCGGCCATCGACTCGATCGACGGCGAAAACCTTCGCGGCACCTTGGAATAGCGCGCTCCGCAGCGCGCACAGCCCGACTGCGCCCAGGCCCATCACGGCCACGGTGCCGCCGAGCGGAATATCGGCCCGCTGGGCCGCCGCCCAGCCGGTCGCGAGGTTGTCGGTCAGCAGCAGCGCCTGCTCGGTGCTGATCCCATCGGGGATCTTGAGCAGCTGGAAATCGGCGGCGGGCACCGCGAGCAGATCGGCTTGTGCCCCGGCGAGCACGCCGCCCCCGAAGATCTGAAACCCCTTGTGGCACATGACCGGATCGCGGGTGGTGCAGCCGGGACAGTTGCCGCAACCGGCCACCGACGACACCATCACCTGGTCGTGGACCTTGACCGTGCGCACCTGCCGCCCGATCTCGACGACGGTGCCCACCGCTTCGTGGCCGAGCGCGATCGGTTCGGCCAGCGGAAAATCGGCTTCGTAGAAGTGCAGGTCGGAACCACAGATGCCGGCTGCGCTGACCTCGACGATTGCGCCGTCGGGGCCGGGGAGCACCGGGTCGGGACGGGTGTCGACCCGAACGTTGGTTGGTCCGTCGATGACTACGGTTCGCATACCGGAGTGCTCGCTTCCTTTGCCCGCACGATGAATTGGGACCAGTCCGGCTCGTGGACCGCCGCCCAGTACTCGGGCAGGCGCCATGGACTGACGGTGTGGATTTCGCCGTCGGGGTTCTTGAAGTAGGTGTGTTTGACCGCGGGGTGTGACCACACCATCTTCTTGATCTCGGCCTGCGTCCGCCGATGCCACGCCGTGGACGCCTCGGCCGTCGGCTCCACACAATGCAGGTCCGCCTCCACCAGATGTTCGAGACACCGGTTGACGTACCGCATCTGGAGCTCGGACTGGAAGATCAGGCTGCCGCCGTGGGCAAGATGCGTCCCGGGCCCGTAGATGATGAACAGGTTGGGGAAGTTCGGGACGGTGATACCCAGGTATGCGTACGGGCGGCTGCCCCACATCTCGTGCAGGTCGATGCCGTTGCGCCCGATGATCTTCAGCGGCCACAGCACGTCGGTGTGCCGGAACCCGGTGGCGTAGACGATGACGTCGACGTCATGCGTAACGCCGTCGCCGGTGACGACGCCGCGTGGGATGATCGCTTGGATCGGCGTCCGGACCAGTTCGACGTTGTCCCGTTGCAGCGTTTGCAGCCAGCTGCCGTTGTCCTGAAGGGTCCGCTTGCCGGTGGCCGGATAGTCGGGCAGCACCTTGGCCAGCAGGTCGTTGCCTTCGCCGACCTGGCTGGTGATCCACTGGGTGAACATCATCCGGGCGGCGGCGTTGATGTCGCTGACGGCGTAATCCTGGTCGGCATAGTCCGGGTCGCCGCGCGCGGCGTCGAGACCCTTGTCGGCGCCGGGCCACAGCACCAGGAACCGGTACCACCTTCCGTAGTACGGCAGATGGCGCATCGCCCAGCGCATCCCGTCGCCGACCGCGTCGTGGTACATCGGGTTCGGGAACATCCACTGCGCGGTCCGCTGGAACACGGTGAGGTGCTCGACGTCGCCGGCGATCGCGGGCGCGATCTGGAACCCGCTGGCGCCGGCCCCGATCAGCGCGACCCGCTTGCCGGTCAGGTCGAGGGAATGATCCCAGGCCGAGGAGTGGAACGCCGGGCCCGCAAAGGTTTCGGCGCCGTCGAAATCCGGGATGTGAGGCCGATTCAGCTGGCCGACCGCGGTAATGAGCGCCCGTGAGCGCATCGTCTCGGTCCGGCCGTCCGCCGAGCGCAGCGTCACGCCCCACATGCCGTCGTTGTCATCCCATTCGGCGGCGACCACCTCGGTCTGCCATCGCACCTGCTCGGCCAGTTCGTGCTTGTCCATCACCCGGGCGAAGTAGTCCTGCAACTCGTCCTGGCCGGCGAAGAAGTGCGTCCAGTCGTTGTTGGGTTCGAAGCTGTAGCAATAGAAGTGGTTGGCGACGTCGACGCGGGCGCCGGGATAGCTGTTCTCCCACCATGTTCCGCCGGGGCCGGCGTTCTTCTCCACGATGGTGAAGGGGATGCCGGCCTGCTTGAGCCGGACGCCCGCCAGGATGCCGGATTCGCCGCAGCCGACGACCAGGACGGGAAGCTCCGCCGCGCGTTCGCTCGGCAGCGCCGCCGGGCGGCGGGGATCGACGCCGTCGAGGTCCATCTCTTCGGAGATCAGGGGCAGGTAGTCGTCGGTGACGTGCTCGCAGGCGGCCCAGTCCATCATTTCCCGGATCAGCTCGGGACTGAGCGGCTTCGGCTCGGGGCAGCCGGCGTCCCGATAGCGGGCCAGCACCGGCAGGGCCGCCGCCCGGGCGCGGGCCTTGTCCTCCTCCGACATGAAGCCCTGGATCTCGTTGAGGAAGAGGCCCATCGGCGTGAAATCGCGGATGAACCGGGGATCGCCGGTGATGTGGACGAGGGACAGCAGCAGCGTCGGGATGCTGACATCTTCGAGGGTTGCGGCGATGTCGGGTGTCGGGGTGGTGAAGGGCCGGCCGGCATAGCGGCTGCGCATCGAGCCGATCCTCTCGGTGGTCGCGGGCATGAAATTACGCTACGCGCAGTTTCGTAATTGGCACGCCCACGCTACCCGCGGGCGCCCCGACGGATCAAGAGCGCGCACCGGGCCGGCGGGCGCTACGGCGATCCGTTGGCCCCATGCGTGCCGAAGAAGCCGGGGAGTCCGCCGCGGCCGCAGTTGCCGATCACCAGCCCGCCGGGCTCGCCGGGCTGTCCGCTACCCGGGGACCCGGTGGTGCCGTTGCCGATCAGGGGACGGCCCAGCACGTCGTGCGCCAGCGTCTGCAGGGGCGACGCACTGTCGGCTTCGCGCATCGGCGTTGCCGGCGCCGGTCAGTGCCCGTACGAAATGCGCAAATGACATCGACAACTGCGGCGATGGCTGCCGTCTCACCATGAATGGCCGGCGGACCACTGCTAGTTACTGACACTGTGTCACCACCTTGCGGGCGATCACCTGCCCGGCGGGGGCGCGTTGCTGAGGTGGGGGCCGGCGATGATCGGTAGTAGTTGCGACGCGCCGGACCTGGCTGGCCCCGTCGACGGCGGCCGTACTAAAGTAGAACACGTTCCAATTTCGCCCGGCGTCCGAGGAGTAGGTATGCACACCGCCATCTGCGACGAACTCGGTATCGAGTTTCCGATCTTCGCGTTCACCCACTGCCGCGATGTCGTGGTCGCTGTCAGCAAGGCCGGCGGTTTCGGCGTGCTGGGTGCCGTCGGGTTCACGCCCGAGCAGCTGGAGGTCGAGCTCAACTGGATCGACGAGAACATCGGGGACCACCCCTACGGGGTCGACATCGTGATCCCCAACAAGTACGAGGGCATGGACTCGCACCTGTCCGCAGAGGAACTGGCCGACACGCTGCGCAAGATGGTCCCCCAGGAGCACCTGGACTTCGGCAAGAAGATCCTTGCCGACCACGGCGTGCCGGTCGAGGACAGCGACGGCGACAGCCTGCAATTGCTCGGCTGGACCGAGGCGACGGCCACGCCCCAGGTCGAGGTGGCGCTCAAGCACCCGAAGGTGAAGATGATCGCCAACGCCCTGGGCACTCCCCCGGCCGACATGATCAAGCACATCCACGACGCCGGTCTGAAGGTGGCGGCGCTGTGCGGCTCGCCCTCGCAGGCCCGCAAACACGCCGACGCGGGCGTCGACATCATCATCGCCCAGGGCGGCGAGGCCGGCGGCCACTGCGGTGAGGTGGGCTCGATCGTGTTGTGGCCGCAGGTGGTCAAGGAGGTCGCCCCGGTGCCGGTGCTGGCGGCCGGCGGTATCGGCAGCGGCCAGCAGATCGCGGCGGCCTTGGCGCTGGGCGCGCAGGGCGCGTGGACCGGTTCGCAGTGGCTGATGGTCGAGGAATCCTCGAACACACCGGTCCAGCAGGCGGCCTATGTCAAGGCGGGCAGCCGTGACACCGTCCGCAGCCGGTCGTTCACCGGCAAGCCGGCCCGGATGCTGCGCAACGACTGGACCGAGGCGTGGGAGGCTCCGGAGAACCCGAAGCCGCTGGGTATGCCGCTGCAGTACATGGTCTCCGGCATGGCGGTGCGGGCCACGAACCGGTACCCGAACGAGAGCGTGGACGTCGCGTTCAACCCGGTGGGTCAGGTCGTCGGGCAGTTCACCAAGGTGGAGAAGACCGCGAACGTCATCGAACGCTGGGTGCAGGAGTACCTGGAAGCGACCAACCGCCTCGACGAGCTCAACGAGGCGGCAACCGTCTGAGACGGCCGGCTCACGCGCACCGAACGTGGTGGGTGTGCACGCATCGCGCCGGGATCCCGGTGCATATCCCCCAGGGACCGGCGCCGCGATTCATGGCGAGTGGAGCGATGACGCGCTGCTAATGGTGCTCGTCGTCGTCGCGGCCGGTGAATATTTCCTTGGTCCTGTCGACCGCGTAGGTGCCGATGTCGATGGAGTTCTGGATGATGCCGCCGGCGCCGCCGGAGATGTCGCCCCGAATGATGTCGCTGGCGTGTTCGACGATGTCGGACGCCTTCTCGACCGCGTTGGTCGCGATGTCCCGCGCCGCGTCGACGGCGTCTTTGGGATTGAAGCCCATCGGAGTCTCCTCATCGTTGCCGGACTTTGTTAAGACTCTAGACGTGGCGGGCAGGTCCCGGTAGTTCACCAAAGTGCGGCAGCACTTTTGGGAATGTCGGCCCCGGCCGGCGTTCCCGGGCGGGCCCACTAAAGGACAGCAGAGCGAGCGCGGGCGCGGTCCACGGGTCAGCCGGTCACGGTTCGGGCGGGAAGAACCCCGCCCCGGTGAACCATCCTTCTTGCCACCCCTGGGCGCCCAGACACAACATGGGCAGCCCCGCCTGCGACTGCGCGGCCGACTGCGGGCCCGGGCACTTGGCTCCGGCCTGCTGCACGCCGTACAGCGGGTAGGACATCACCCAGTAGCCGGTGGTTGCGGCCGGGAACTGGTTGGGCGGGGGGAAATGGCACGCCTCGGCCTGCCCGCTGGGGCCGCGCCCGAAGATGAAGCGTTCGTAGTTGTCGCAGGGCGCGCCGAGCGAAGCGTCGTAGTTCATGCCCGGCACGTCGCCGTCGTAACGCTGATCGGCGGCCGCGCACGGCGCCATACCGACCGCGCCGCCGGCGACCGCAACGACGGTGAGTAGTTCGCGAATCATGCTCCACCCTTAGCTTCCGTGCCAGCCGGTCCCGGCGATCCGCCGGTGACCTGCACGAAGCATATCGACTGCGCCGCGGGTCTCATGGTGTTTCGGGTTCTGCGCCCCGGCCGGACGGATGCGGCGAGTGTGGACGGCGACGCGGTCCGCCCACGATTTCGCGTCGCTGAACACGTTGCAATTCTTCTCGGCGATATCGCGATGATGCTTCACAACGGGCTGTGGCAATGGTTTATTTGCACTGAAGCACGACTAGACGACTTCGTTTCGAGGAGTGGGCCATGCCAACCGCCGAGCCATCTGCCACCCCGGTCCCCAACCTGCCTCCCGGCTTCGACTTCACCGATCCCGACGTCCACGCGGAACGGCTGCCGGTGGAAGAACTGGCCGAGCTGCGGCGCACCGCGCCGATCTGGTGGAACGAGCAGCCCGTCGGTGCGGGCGGTTTCGACGACGGTGGCTTCTGGGTGGTCTCCAAGCACAAGGACGTCAAAGAGATCTCGCTGCGCAGCGACGTCTTCTCCAGCCTGCAGAAGACGGCCCTGCCGCGTTACAAAGACGGCACGGTCGAGGAGCAGGTCGAACGCGGCAAGTTCGTCCTGCTCAACATGGACGCGCCGCAGCACACCCGGTTGCGCAAGATCATCTCGCGCGCCTTCACTCCCCGGGCGATCGAGCGCTTGCGCGACGATCTCCGGGAGCGCGCCCGGCACATCGTCGAGACCGCCGCGGCCGAGGGGTCCGGCGACTTCGTCGAACAGGTGTCCTGCGAACTGCCGTTGCAGGCCATCGCCGGGCTCATGGGCGTGCCGCAGGAGGACCGCAAGAAACTCTTCCACTGGTCCAACGAGATGGTCGGCGATCAGGACCCGGAGTTCGCCAGCAACGACGCGATCACCGCGTCCGTCGAACTGATCATGTACGGCATGCAGATGGCCGCCGACCGGACGAAGAACCCGGGCGAGGATCTCGTCACCAAGCTGGTCCAGGCCGACATCGACGGCCACAAGCTTTCCGACGACGAGTTCGGCTTCTTCGTCATCCTGCTCGCGGTCGCCGGCAACGAGACCACCCGCAACTCCATCACCCAGGGCATGATGGCGTTCACCGACTTCCCCGACCAGTGGGAGCTGTACAAGCGGGAGCGGCCCGCCACCACCGCCGACGAGATCGTCCGGTGGGCCACCCCGGTCACGTCGTTCCAGCGGACCGCCCTGCAGGACTACGAGCTGTCGGGCGTGCGGATCAAAAAGGGTCAGCGGGTGGTGATGGTGTACCGGTCGGCCAATTTCGACGAGGACGTGTTCGACGACCCGTTCGCGTTCAACATTCTGCGTGACCCCAACCCGCACGTCGGGTTCGGTGGTACCGGCGCGCACTACTGCATTGGCGCCAACCTGGCGCGCATGACGATCGACCTGATGTTCAACGCGATCGCCGACGTCATGCCGAATCTGGAATCGGTCGGCACACCGGAACGGCTGCGGTCGGGCTGGCTTAACGGGATCAAGCACTGGCGGGTCGACTACCACGCCGACGGGTCCGCGAAATGCCCTGTCGCACATGAGAATTAGGATGAGTGGGTGCCCACTCATCGTGCCATCCGGATCCAGTCCACCGGCGGAGCCTTGGAACTCGCCGACGTCGAAACACCGCCCCCGGGCCGCGACGAGGTACGTATAGCGGTCGCCGCGTGCGGCATGTGCGGTACCGACCGCGCCTTCGTCCACGGCGGCTTCCCGAACATGTCGTGGCCGCTGACGCCCGGGCACGAGATCGCCGGAACGGTCGCCGAACTCGGTTCCGGCGTCGCGGACTTCGCGGTGGGTGACCGCGTCGCGGTCGGGTGGTTCGGCGGCTGCTGCTACCACTGCGGCCCGTGTCGCAAGGGAATTTTCATCCACTGCGAGAACGGCAAGGTCCCGAGCTGGCACTACCCCGGCGGCTATGCGGAATCGGTGACGGTGCCCGCGAGCGCGCTGGCCCGGATCCCGTCGGAGCTCTCCGACGTGGAGGCCGCCCCGATGGGGTGTGCCGGTGTCACCACGTACCACGCGCTGCGCAGCACCCGGGCGGTGCCCGGTGACCGGGTCGCCATTCTCGGTGTCGGCGGTCTCGGACACCTGGGGATCCAGTTCGCCCGGGCGATGGGTTTCGAGACAATCGCGATCAACCGCGGCACCGCCAAAGCCGAGGACGCCGGGACGCTGGGGGCCCATCACTACATCGACTCGACGAGCGGCGACGTGGCCGAGGCGATGCGGGCGCTGGGCGGGGCGGCGGTCGTTCTGGCCACCGCCGGCAACTCGCAGGCCATGGCCGACACCGTCGGTGGGTTGGCGCCCCGGGGCGAACTGGTCGCGGTCGGCGTGACCCCCGAGCCCCTGCCGATCAGTCCCGTCCAGCTGATCACGCCGGGCCTGCGCATCGTCGGGCATCCCTCGGGTACGGCCAAGGACGTCGAGGAGACGATGCAGTTCGCGGTGTTGTCGGGCGTGCGCGCGTGGGTCGAGGAGCTGCCGCTGTCGCGGGCCGCGGAGGGTTACGCGGCGCTGGAGGAGGGGCGCGCGCACTACCGCACCGTCCTCACCATGTGAGTAGGGTCGGTCTGTGACCGACACCTGGGCCCTGGACGCGTCCGACGGTGAGCTGCTCATCCACACCGGCGTCACCGGCCGGGCCGCACGAATGGGCCACCGTCTCACGATCGCGATGACCCGATGGCACGCCACGGTGGCCTGGGCCGGCGCCGAACCGGCCGGCCTGGAGCTGGTGGTCGAGGCGGATTCGCTCGAGGTGCTGCGCGGGGAGGGCGGCGTCAAGGGGTTGTCCGCCCCGGAGAAAGCCCTGGCGCGCTCGAACGCGTTGAAGTCGTTGGACGCCGGCC
>NZ_VMQU01000161.1 GCF_007714205.1 Mycobacterium helveticum
CGCCTGCGCCCGGGGGGCGGCCGGCGGGCCGTATCCCCACGGCGGCGGGGGACCCGTCGGGCGCAGGCGCGCCAGTTCGCGACGGTGCCGCTCGGCGAGGACCGCGGCGAGCACCAGTTCCGGCGGCGCGCCGGGCGGGGGCGGCGGCGCGATGCGCGACACGACGTCGCCGGCGATCCGGTACGCCATTCGCAGGCGCAGATCGCGATCGAGTTGCGTTGCCCGGGACAGGAATTGGCGCGCGACCTCGGCCTGTCCGGCGTCCAGGCCCGACAGTTGCAGCGACGACGCCCACCACGCCAGCGACGGCGGCATCGCCGGCGGTGGCATCGCCCTGGGCCCGCGTTCGCTGACGACTACCGTGCCGGCGAAGATGTCGCCGATGCGTTTGGCCCGCGGCGACAAGACGCTGCAGATGACCGCGGGGCTGCCGGCCAGCATCCAGATCTCCACCACCGACGCCAGCGCGCGAAACAGGGCCTGCCGGAACCGTTCCGGGCCGCCGTCGTCGGACACCACCCGCAGGCCCATCACGATCTTGCCGACCGACCTGCCCCGCGTGGCGGTTTCGAAGACCAGCGGATACCCGACGATCACCAGCACCGTGAAGACGATCAGGATGGCGGCGGTCAGCGCGCTGTCGAACTCGGTGAGGGTGGCGGCCCACAGCAGCAGTCCCAGCACGTAGCAGACGAAGATCACCGCGATGTCGATCAGCGCGCTCACGGCCCGCACGGGCAACTGGGCGATCTGCACGTCGAGCACCACGGCGTCCCCGGTCACCACCTCCGACATAACACCGAACGGTACCCTGCCCAGGGTGGACGTCGACGCATTCGTGCTGACCCATCGCGCTGCCTGGGACCGGCTGGAACGGCTGGTCAAGGGGCGCCGGTCGCTGACCGGCGCGGAGGTCGACGAACTCGTCGACCTCTATCAGCGGGTGTCCACCCATCTGTCGATCCTGCGCTCGGTGTCGTCGGACTCGCTGCTGACCGGCAGGCTGTCGAGCCTGGTGGCACGCGCGCGCTCGGTGGTGACCGGCGCGCACGCACCGCTGAGCAAGACGTTCGTCCGGTTCTGGACGGTGTCCTTCCCGGTGGTCGCCTACCGCACCTGGCGGTGGTGGCTGGGCACGGCGGTGGTGTTCGTCGCCGTCGTGGCGGCCATCGCGTTGTGGGTGTCGACGAACCCGGAGGTGCAGTCGGCGGTCGGAACGCCAAGTGAGATCGACGAATTGGTCAACCACGATGTCGCCTCGTACTACAGCGCGCACCCCGCGGCGGCATTCGCACTGCAGGTGTGGGTGAACAACTCGTGGGTCTCCGCGCAGTGCATCGCGTTGTCGGTGCTGCTGGGGTTGCCGATCCCGATCGTGCTGTTCAAGAACGCCGCGAACGTGGGGCTGATCGCCGGCCTGATGGTCAACGCGGGCAAGGGCGGTGTCCTGCTCGGCCTGCTGGCCCCGCACGGGCTGCTGGAGCTGACCGCGGTGTTCCTGGCGGGCGCGACGGGGATGCGGCTGGGCTGGTCGGTGATCTCGCCGGGGGACCGCCCGCGCGGACAGGTGCTCGCCGAGCAGGGCCGCGCCGTCGTGGCGGTCGCCGTGGGGCTGGTGGCGGTGTTGCTGGTG
This sequence comes from Mycobacterium helveticum, assembly GCF_007714205.1. Lineage (GTDB taxonomy): Bacteria > Actinomycetota > Actinomycetes > Mycobacteriales > Mycobacteriaceae > Mycobacterium > Mycobacterium helveticum. The sequence goes on from NZ_VMQU01000161.1 coordinate 1,634, forward strand.
TCCGGGCTGATCGAGGCGCTGGTGACGCCGTCGCCGCTGCCGACGGTCGTGCGGGTCGGCATCGGCGTGCTGGCCGAGGCCGCGTTCCTGTCCTACGTGGTGTACTTCGGCCGCCGGGCGGCGAAGGCCGGGGAGTCCGGCGACATCGAGGACGCGCCGGATGTGATACCGACGGTCTGAGTCTCGCCGAGCGTGAATTTCGCGACGCGACACGCCGGCGACTACAGGCGGCCGGTCGCCTTCATCGCCAGATAGCGGTCGGCGAGGGTGGGCGCCAGGTCGGCGGGGGCCGCGTCGACGACCTCCGCCCCGCCGCCGCGCAGCCGGGCGGCGATCGCGTGCCGCTCGTTGCGGGAGCGCTCGGCGGCCGCGGCGTCGTACACCGCCGCCGCGTCGGCGCGCCCGGCGGCCATCTCGTCGACGCGGGGGTCGGCGACCGCCGCGACCAGCAGGCGATGCCTGGCCGAGAGCGTGCCCAGCACCGGCAGCAGCCCCTCCTGCAGGGCGGTCGCGTTGAGGTCGGTCAGCAGCACCAGCAACGACTGGCGTCGGGTGCGCGCAACCAGAGCCGAAGCCAGTGCGCGCCAGTCGGTTTCGACGAGTGCCGGTTGCAGTGGGGCCATCGCCTCGACCAGCTGGGCGAGCAGTTCGGTGCGCGAGGCACCGAACACCGCGGCCCGGCTCACCCGGTCGTGGGCGAGGAAGTCGACGTGGTCGCCGGCCCGCGCCGCAAGCGCCCCGAGCAGCAGGGCCGCGTCCATCGCCCAGTCCAGCCGGGGCCAGCCCGTGGGACCGGCGCCGGGGTCGGCCGAAGTCGGGTCGACGCCGACGCGGCCGGCCGCCGTGCGCCCGGTGTCGAGCACGAGCACCACCCGGCGGTCGCGTTCGGGCCGCCAGGTGCGGACCACCACGTCGGCGCGGCGCGCGGTGGCGCGCCAGTCGATCGAGCGCACGTCGTCGCCGACGACGTATTCGCGCAGCGAGTCGAATTCGGTTCCCTGCCCGCGGATCAGCGTGGGCAGCAGCCCGTCCATCTCGCGCAGCCGGGCGAGCCGCGACGGCAGATGCTTGCGGGACAGAAACGGTGGGAGCACCCGGACCCGACCGGGCACCGGCCGCGAGGACTGCCGTCCGGCCAGCCCGAGCGGCCCGATCGAGCGGGCCGTGACCGCCGCCGCGCGCTGGTCGCCGCGCCGCACCGGCCGCAGGCTGGTCTGGATCCGCAGCTGATGGCCGGCCCCGATGGTGACGGGATGGATGCGCGGCTGCGCGCGGGCGCTGGGCGGCCAGGCGTCGCGGATCTGCCCGCGGAACCGCCGGCGGCCGTCGTTGCGGACCGTCAGCACCGCGTCCACCTGCTGGCCGAGCCGCACGCTGCTGTCTTGCGAGCGGGTGTACTCCAGCCCCCGGGTGCCGGCCGCCAGCCCGACGTCGACGGCCACCGCGGTGGCCAGCGCCGCCAGCAGAACCACGAAAGCCCTTGCCGGCCATGGGGACACCGCGATCGGCAGGGCGCACAGCAGTGCGACCAGGCCGGTGCGTCCGGTCAGGACCACTAGCGGGGCACCGGGACCGAGGCCAGGATTCCGTCGAGGACGCCGTCGGCGGTGGCACCTTCTAACTCGGCCTCCGGCCGCAGCATCAGGCGGTGCCGCAGCGTCGAGGAGGCCATGGCCTTGACGTCGTCGGGGGTGACGTAGTCGCGGCCGGACAGCCACGACCAGGACCGCGCCGTGGCCAGCAGCGCGGTCGCCCCGCGCGGCGACGCGCCCAGCTGCAGGGCGGGGGAGGTGCGAGTGGCCCCCGCGATGTCGACGATGTAGCCCAGCACCTCGTCGGCGACCCGCACGTGTTGAACCGCCCGGCGTGCGGCGGCCAGTTCGTCGGGTCCGGCCACCGGCTTGATCGCGGACAGGTCACGGGGATCGAAGCCGTGCGCGTGCCGGTGCAGGATGACGATCTCGGCGTCGCGCGGCGGCAGCGTGACGTTCAGTTTGAGCAGGAAGCGATCCAGCTGCGCTTCGGGCAGCTGGTAGGTGCCCTCGTATTCGACCGGGTTCTGGGTGGCGGCGACGATGAACGGGTCGGGCAGCGGTTTGGGCTCGCCGTCCACGCTGACCTGGCGCTCCTCCATCGCCTCCAGCAGCGCCGCCTGCGTCTTGGGTGGGGTGCGGTTGATCTCGTCGGCCAGCAGCAGGTTGGTGAACACCGGGCCCGGCCGGAACACGAACTCGGCGGTGCGCGCGTCGTACACCAGCGAACCGGTGACGTCGCCGGGCATAAGGTCCGGAGTGAACTGGACCCGCTTGAATTCCAGTCTCAGTGCGGCCGCCAGCGCGCGCACCAGCAGCGTCTTCGCCACTCCCGGAACGCCTTCCAGCAGGACGTGGCCGCGGCACAGCAGCGCGATCACCAGCCCGCTGACGACCCCCTCCTGTCCCACGACGGCTTTGGCCAGTTCCGCGCGCAACGCCAGCAGCGCCTCGCGGGCCGAGTCAGCGGTGGGAGTCGTTTGTGTCACGATCCGGTTGCCTGCCTTTCGATGTCGTCGAGCGCACGCGCAAGTTGTAGCAGGTCGTCGTCGGTCGCCGGGGGTGGGCCGTAGAGCCGGTAGGCCACGAGCCCGGCGTCGGCGCCGCTGCGTCGGGCGACGGCCGCCACCACCGCCGGCGGGCCCGCGCCCGCGCCCAGGCCGAGCCGGGGCAGCAGTCGCTGCAGCGTGGCGGCGCGCAGCGCCGCGGCGGCACGGTCACGGGCCCGGTGCGACCGGTACAGCCGGGCGCGGCCCTCGACGGTCTCCGACGCGCGTACCACCACGGGCAACTGCTCGGCCACCAGCGGGCCCGGCCGGCGCCCCTTCCAGAACGCGACCAGCGCCACCACCAGGAGCAGCTGCCAGACCAGCCACGTCGCGCTGGGCGGAATCAGGCCGAACAGCGAGGTGGTGGAGGAGTTCTCGCCCTCGATGTGCTGCGGCGCGTACCAGATGAGGCGTGGCCGGTCGCCCGCGAGGTTCATTGCCAGCGCGGCGTTGCCCGCCTGTGGCAGGCCGCTGTTGGTCATGAAGTCGGTACTGCCCACCGCGGTGACGGTCCGGCCGCGGTCCCGGTACCGGATCAGCATCCCGCCATAGCAACTCGTCACGGCCCGGCCGTCGGCCCGGTAGCTGTCGCTCGGCCCGAAGCGCACCGTCCCGGCCCGGTCGGCCTCGCGCAGGGTGCAGTCCGGGCTGCTGTCGAAACCCTTCGGCGCGGGCGTCTTGCGCACGCCGGGCAGCAGCGCCTCGCGGGTCCGCGCCGTCGGTTCGACCAGCAGCAGATCGCCTGGGGCACTGGCCAGTTCGTCGAGCAGCGGGTCGGTCAGGTACTGGCTCTGCGCCACCAGGATCAGTGTGGTGGGGCGGGCCGCCTGCTCGACGTCGGCGATGTCGGAAGCCACGACGACCTCGACGCCGTTGTCGCGCAACAGCGTCACCAGGGCATGGGCACCGCCCGGCGCGGTCGACGCCGCGTCCATCCGGGCTCCCGACCGTGGTGCGGTCAGGTAGGCGCCGACGCCGCCGACGACCGCGACGACGAGCAGCGACAGCGCCGCCCAGCGCCAGGTCCGGCGCTGCGCCGCGGTACCGGAGGCCGCCGTCACCGGACCCGCGCCCATGATTCGCCGGCGCCGGCGCCGGCGCCGGCGGCGGCCCGCGCCGGCGTGTCGGACGAGCGCGACCTGAGGTGCTCGTCGAGGTCGGCGATCATCCGGTATTCCGGCTGGGTCCCTGGGCGCTCGCCGTACGTGACGTCGTTGAATACCGTTGCCGCCCGGAACAATTCGGCGGCCAGTTGGGGAAGTGTGACGCCCGCGTCCCGGGCCAGCTCGTTGGCGGTCCGCCCGGGGGCCGGATCGAGCACACCGGTCTGCTCGAGCTGGCGGGCCACCGCGCGCAGTCGGTGCCGGATCGCTGCGGCCCAATCGCCTTGCGCGGCATAGTCTTCGGCGGTAGAGCGGTGCTGCGCCGCGGTGAGCTGGGTGGTCTCGAACAGCGCGGCCTCACCGCGGCGGGTGCGCAACGTGCGACGTGCGACGCGGACGGCGACCACCACCGCGGCCGTCAGCAGAATGAACAGCACCGCGGCGGTGAACCATCCGCCCGGCAGGGAGGAGGTCTTCTCCAGCAGCCGGTACAGCTGTTCGTTGACCCAGTCGGACAGCTGCTGCAGCGCCGAACCCCGGGAATAGACGGGCTTGTCCAGTTCGGCCTGCGCGGCCCGGTGTGCGGCATCGCGGTCGATGTCGATGGAAGGCACTGTCGAATGGTCCTAGCTCGGCCTCACAGCGGCCGGGTCAGCCAGAGGTTGTCGGTGGATGCGCCGGCGTAGGGCCCGCCGGCGGCCCCGGTCTGCAGCACCAGGTCGAACGCCTCGGCGCGCATGCGGCGGTCGGTGTAGAGCAGCGCGACGACCCCGGCGTTGAACGGGGCGGTGACGATCTGGCCGATCGCCGACCCGACGGAGGCGAGCGCGGCGCCGAGGACCACGAGGGCAGTGGACGCGTCCTGGCCCACCATCAGCTGGCCCGCGATGCTCAACGGCGCGCCGATCGCGTTCGCGACGACGGTAGCCACGACGAACGTCAGCGTCCGGATGCCCAGCACCCGCCAGAAGCCGTTGCGGACCAGCGCGAACGATCGGGTGACGGCGTCGATGACGGGCAGCCGCTCCAGCACGATCAGCACCGGCGCGAACAGCAGCACCGTGTACAGGTACACCAGCAGCGCCAGGACGCCGAGCAGTAGCGGGAACCCGAACACGACGGTGGCGGCCCCGCCGTCGACCGCCGCCAGGACGGCGGCCGCGACGGCCACCAGGCCGCCGAGGGTGGCCACCGCGGCGGCCTCCAGCAGCGCCAGGCCGAGCAGCGCGAGCAGCCGCCCGCGGATCCTGGCCCAGGTTTCGCCGATGGTGATCGTCGACCCGAACACCGCGCGCCCGACGATCACGGTGAGCATTCCGGACAGCAGCATGCCGCCCAGCCACGTGATCAGCAGGTCGGCGGCCATCGACGCCAGGAAAGCGCCCGCGACCCCGGAGCTCAGCTCGCCCGGCGGTGGGGTGGTCACACTGCCGAGGGCGGCCAGGGGTCCGAGCGTGGCGACGAGCGTGACGATCTGCATGACCACGACCACCATGGCGGTCAGCCCGAGCGTGGCCCTCGGGTTGGCGCGGATGTAGCCGACCGCCCCGTTGAAGATCTCGCTGAGGGTCAACGGCCGCAGCGGGATGATCCCGGGCTTGACGGCCGCCGGCGGGCGGTACGGCGGGCCATAGCCGTACTGGGGACCGTACTGGGCGCCGTACGGCGGGCTGTAGCCGTACTGGGGGCCGTAGCCGTACGGCGGGCTGTAGCCGTACTGGGGGCCGTAGCCGTACTGGGGGCCGTAGCCGTACTGGGGGCCGTAGCCGGGCGGGGGCGCGTTCACCAAGTCCGGCGGCTTTCGAAGCCGAGGCGGCCGCGGCGGCCGAGGCAGGCGGGCCCGTCGTTCGTCATGGCCTCCATCCTGTCGACGGCCGGGCCAATTCTCAATCTCCCCGGCTGCCGTGGCGCGTACCGTTCCAGGCATGGCAGAACTCAAGGCCCGGATCCGGGCGGACCTGACCCGGGCGATGAAGACGCAGGACAAGTTGCGCACCGCGACGCTGCGCATGGTGCTGGCCGCGATCCAGACCGAGGAAGTCTCCGGCAAGCAGGCCAAAGAGCTCACCGACGACGACGTCATCAAGGTGTTGGCCAGGGAGTCCCGCAAGCGTGGCGAGGCCGCCGAGATCTACACCGAGAACGGCCGCGGCGACCTGGCCGCCAACGAGCATGCCGAGGGTCGGGTCATCGACGAGTACCTGCCCACGCCGCTGACCGAGGCCGAGGTGGCCGACGTCGCGGACACGGCGATCGCCCAGGTCGCCGAGGAGATCGGGGAGCGGCCGGGCGTCAAGCAGATGGGCCTGGTGATGAAGGCGGCCGCCGCGATCGCGGCCGGCAAGGCCGACGGCGCCCGCCTGTCCGCGGCGGTCAAAGAGCGGCTGTAGTCCGGCGACGATGCCGGTGGCGTGCCCCCGTCCGCCGCCCAGCCGGGCTTCCGGTCCGGGCTTGGGTTCGGGCCGCGCCGCACGCATTACGGGATGAGGCCCCCGAAGAGGTCGTAACCGGTCGTTGCGAGGGCCTCGGCTATGGGGGCCAGACCGAGGGGGATGACGAACGGGGCCAGCGCTATGTCCGCGACGATCGGATCGCCGACCGCGGCCACGAGGTTGCCGGCCGCAAGGTTGCTCACAAACAGGCTGGCGTCGTAGTTGGGCAGTGAGCCAGCGGCAAGGGCGGTGTCCAGCACCGGGAGCACAGTGGAAACGTCCGTGGAGGCCACGCCGGTGAGGATGTTGACGACGTCCTCGGGCGACGAGGTCACGGTGATCGGGGTAGTGGGCACGTCGCCGTTGAAGTAGGTGGCCGCCGCCCCCAAGAGCTGGGTCACCGTCGGGTGCTCGCTGGGGGTGAGGCCGAAGGTGTATGCCGCATCCAAGAGCCCTTGCAGCGACGAGTCGTTGGTCAGTTGGCCCGTTTGCAGATCGAAGATTGCGTTGTTGATTCCCTCTGGAACGCCGTGGATGAGCGCGGTGGCGATGTTGAGCGGGCCGACGTTCGTCGGGTACAGCCCGAACGGCGTGGGAACATTCGGCGGCCCGGGGGAATACCCCTGGGTGGTGCTGCCGTATCCCAAGTCCACCAGGACGGTGAGGTCGGGTTGCACCAGGTCAGCCAGCGGGTTACCGAAGGGGATCCACCGCAGCGGGTCAAGCAGCGGCAGGTTCGGGCTGGGGATGACGTAGTAGGTGGTCTCGCCGTAGGTGCCCAGGTCGGTTGCACCCGAGATCTGTTGCGGTGTCAGGTTCGCGTATGCGGTGTGGTTGAAAAGGATGCCCGCGTAAGCGTTGAGGTCCGACAGCAGGTCGATCGGATATTGCGGGAAGTCGGCGAATCCGTCGTACTCGAGGGTGTAGATGGAGGTCGGGTAGGGACCGCTCGGGGTCGCGCCGTTGGCCGTCACGCCCAAGCTCGGGATGGACCCGCCGACGAAGCGTTCCAGCAAGCCCCCGTTGGGGTTGTTGGGATCGCCGGTGAGTATGAAAGAAACGGCGTTGGAGGGGACATGCTCGGCAGCGAGCTGGGACATCACCAGCGAGGCGATCGTGGAGCTCTGCGAGTAGCCGAACACGTCGACGTGGTTGCCGGCACCGACCAAGAACTGGATGGCGTTGTTCAGCGTGGCCGCGCCCTGCGTCACCGAAGCGTTGAAGGTCAGACTGTTGACCCCGGTGCTGGGGTACAGCCCCTCGGGCGTGGTCAAGGGGAATACGCTGGCACCTTCGTCGAGGACCTGGATATACAGGCTGTTCACGGCGTTCAGGTAGGTCGTCGGCGGTACCGGAAAGCCGCTGGAACCCATGATGAGCGCCACCGAGCCGGCACCGGACAGGCTCGGGGCGGCGCTGCCGGCCAAGGGGTTTGCCGCGAGCGCCCCGGTGGGTGCGTCAACCAGGGCTCGCGCGTGGTGAACCAGGCTTTGTAACGGCGCGGCGTTGGCCGCCTCCGCGCCCGCGTACACATCGACCGCGGCGGTCAGGGTCTGCACCAACTCGGCGTGGAACGCCGCCGCCTGCCTGGCGAGCGCCTGTTGGGCCTGGGCGCGGGCGGAGAACAGCGCCGCGACGGCCGTCGATACCTCGTCGGCGCCGGCGGCGGCCACCGCGGTGGTCGGTGCCGCCGCGGCCGCAGTCGCCGCGGTAAGCGCCGAGCCGATCCCCTGCAGCTCGGTCGCCGCCGTTGCCAACATGTCCGGGGCCGCCACCAGATACGACATCGTTACTTTCCTACCGGCCTGCGAAGGTCGAACGAAGTTGCAGCTTATCCCGATTCACGTCTTGGGGTCGCCAAAGCGGGCTCGCCGGCCCGTTCTCACGCCACGACGGTCGCCGACAGCCCGCGGTCATGTACACCTAGCCCCGTTTTCCGCACCGATCGAGCGTAAGGCCTGACCTTTCGGCATCCGATCCGCGCATGGCTGACTGTGGT
>NZ_VMQU01000162.1 GCF_007714205.1 Mycobacterium helveticum
GGCGCGCCCCGCCCGGGAGCGCCGCGCCCGGGCGCTTCTCCCGGCAACATGCCCCCTCGTCCCGGCGGTGCCGCCGGTGGGCCGCGTCCGCCGCGGACCGGCGCGCCCCGTCCCGGCGGTGCCCGCCCCGGCGGCGGTCGCCCCGACGGTGGCGGCGGTAACTACCGCGGCGGTGGCGGCGGCGCTGGCGGCGGTGTCGGTGCCGCGCCCGGCGCCGGTGGCGGCGGCTTTCGCGGCCGTCCGGGTGGCGGTGGCGGCGCGGGCCGTCCCGGGCAGCGCGGCGGTGCCGCCGGCGCGTTCGGCCGTCCCGGCGGCGCGCCACGTCGCGGCCGCAAGTCCAAGCGGGCCAAACGGGCCGAGTACGAGAACATGCAGGCGCCCGTCGTCGGCGGCGTACGGCTGCCGCACGGCAACGGCGAGACGATCCGGCTGGCCCGCGGCGCGTCGCTGAGCGACTTCGCCGAGAAGATCGACGCCAACCCCGCGTCACTGGTGCAGGCGCTGTTCAACCTCGGCGAGATGGTGACGGCGACCCAGTCGGTCGGCGACGAGACGCTTGAGCTGCTGGGCAGCGAGATGAACTACAACGTCCAGGTCGTCAGCCCCGAGGACGAGGACCGCGAGCTGCTGGAATCCTTCGACCTGTCCTACGGCGAGGACGAGGGCGGCGAGGAGGACCTGCAGGTCCGTCCGCCGGTGGTGACCGTCATGGGCCACGTCGACCACGGTAAGACCCGGCTGCTGGACACGATCCGCCAGGCCAACGTCCGCGAGGGCGAGGCCGGGGGCATCACCCAGCACATCGGCGCCTACCAGGTGAGCGTCGGGCACGACGGCGTGCAGCGGCCGATCACCTTCATCGACACCCCGGGCCACGAGGCGTTCACCGCCATGCGGGCCCGCGGCGCCAAGGCCACCGATATCGCGATCGTGGTGGTGGCCGCCGACGACGGCGTGATGCCGCAGACGGTGGAGGCCATCAACCACGCGCAGGCCGCCGACGTGCCGATCGTGGTGGCGGTCAACAAGATCGACGTGGAGGGCGCCGACCCGGCCAAGATTCGCGGGCAGCTCACCGAATACGGTTTGGTGGCAGAGGAATTCGGCGGTGAGACGATGTTCGTCGACATCTCGGCCAAGCAGGGCACCAACATCGAGCAGTTGCTCGAGGCGGTGCTGCTGACCGCCGACGCCGCCTTGGACCTGCGGGCCAACCCCGAGATGGAGGCCCAGGGTGTGGCGATCGAGGCGCACCTGGACCGCGGTCGCGGGCCGGTGGCCACGGTGCTGGTGCAGCGCGGGACGCTGCGCGTGGGCGACTCGGTGGTCGCCGGCGACGCCTACGGCCGGGTCCGCCGCATGGTCGACGAGCACGGCGAGGACGTCGAGGAGGCGCTGCCGTCGCGTCCGGTGCAGGTCATCGGCTTCACGTCGGTGCCCGGGGCCGGTGACAACTTCCTCGTCGTCGACGAGGACCGCATCGCCCGCCAGATCGCCGACCGGCGCAGCGCGCGCAAGCGCAACGCCCTGGCCGCGCGCTCCCGCAAGCGGATCAGCCTGGAGGACCTGGACTCGGCGCTGAAGGAAACCAGCCAGCTGAACCTGATCCTCAAGGGCGACAACGCCGGTACCGTCGAGGCGCTGGAAGAGGCTCTGATGGCGATCCAGGTGGACGACGAGGTGGCGCTGCGCGTCATCGACCGCGGGGTCGGTGGCATCACCGAGACCAACGTCAACCTGGCGTCGGCGTCGGACGCGGTGATCATCGGCTTCAACGTGCGCGCCGAGGGCAAGGCCACCGAGCTCGCCAACCGCGAGGGCGTCGAGATCCGCTACTACTCGGTGATCTACCAGGCGATCGACGAGATCGAGCAGGCGCTGCGCGGGATGCTCAAGCCGATCTTCGAGGAGAAGGAGCTGGGCCGCGCCGAGATCCGGGCGATCTTCCGGTCCTCCAAGGTCGGCAACATCGCCGGCTGCATGATCATCTCCGGCGTGGTGCGCCGCAATGCCAAGGCCCGGCTGCTGCGCGACAACATCGTGGTCAACGACAAACTCGCGATCAGCTCGCTGCGCCGGGAGAAGGACGACGTGACCGAGGTTCGCGAGGGCTTCGAGTGCGGTATGACGCTCGGCTATTCCGACATCAAGGAAGGCGACATCATCGAGTCCTACGAGCTGGTGGAGAAGGAACGCACCTGACCACCGCCGACGATGCAGAACGAAGTGATGAGGAGGAGGCGGTGAATCGACCACCGCCGACGATGCAGAACGAAGTGATGAGGAGGAGGCGGTGAATCGAAATGCCTGATCCCGCCCGCGCGCGCCGGCTGGCCAAGCGGATCAACACGATCGTCGCCTCGGCGATCAAGTTCGAGATCAAAGATCCGGGATTGGCCGGGGTGACGATCGTCGACACGAAGGTGACCGCCGACCTGCACGACGCCACCGTGTACTACACGGTGCTGGGCCCCACCCTGGATGACGAGCCGGATCACGACGCCGCCGCGGCCGCGCTGGACCGGGCCAGGGGCATGCTGCGCACCAAGGTCGGGGCGGGCACCGGGGTGCGTTTCACCCCCACGTTGACGTTCGCCCGGGACACCACGTCGGACACCGTGCACCGCCTGGACGAGTTGCTCGCCCAGGCGCGCGCCGCGGACGCCGATCTGGCGCGGGTCCGGGTGGGGGCCGAGCCGGCCGGGGAGGCCGACCCCTACCGCGACCGGGCGTCGGGCGACGACGCAGGCGCCGATGACAGCGGTGAGGGCGATCGATCCCGGGGCTGACGTGGCCGTCGAGGTGGCCAACGCCCCGCGCGCAGACGCACGGGGCCTTTCCGTGGACGCGCCCGGCGCCGCCGGGCTGCTCTCGGGTGCCGCGACGATCGCGGTGATCTCCCACGTCCATCCGGACGCCGACACTCTCGGCGCCGGGCTGGCGCTGGCCCTGGCGCTGGATGCGCGCGGCAAGCGCGTCGAGGTCAGCTTCGCCGCGCCGGCCACGCTGCCGGAGTCGCTGGCGTCGCTACCCGGATGCCACCTGCTGGTCGCCCCCGACGCGATGCGAGCCGACGTCGACCTGGCCGTGACCGTCGACGTCCCGAGCGCGAAGAGGCTGGGCGGGTTGTGCGGGCTGGCCACGTCGGCCCCGCAGCTGCTGGTCATCGACCACCACGCCTCCAACGAGATGTTCGGCACCGCGAATTTCGTCGACCAGTCGGCGGATTCCACGACGATGATGGTCGCCGACCTGTTCGACGCGTGGGGCCAACCGATCGACCGGGACATCGCGCACTGCATCTACGCCGGGCTGACCACCGACACCGGTTCGTTCCGCTGGGCCAGCGCCCGCGCGCTGCGGCTGGCGGCCCGGCTGGTCGAGATCGGCGTGGACAACGCCACGGTCAGCCGGACGCTGATGGACACCCATCCGTTCGTGTGGCTGCCGCTGCTGTCGCGGGTGCTGGGCTCCGCGCGGCTGCTGCCCGACGCGGTCGGCGGCCGGGGGCTGGTGTACGCGGTCGTCGACAACCGGGACTGGGTGTGCTCGCGGGCCGAAGAGGTCGAGAGCATCGTCGACATCGTGCGCACCACGCAGCAGGCCGAGGTGGCGGCGGTCTTCAAGGAGGTCGAGCCGCGGCAGTGGTCGGTGTCGATGCGGGCCAAGGACGTGGACCTGGTCGCGGTCGCATCCGGTTTCGGCGGCGGGGGTCACCGGCTGGCGGCCGGCTACTCGACCACGGGCCCGATCGGCGACGTGGTGGCGTCGCTGTGCGCGGCGCTCGGCTGAATTCGATTGCCCGACTCCTTCGCACCTCGCCGTGCGAGCTGCTTCGTCGCCGGGCTGAATTCGATTGCCCGACTCCTTCGCACCTCGCTGCGCGAGCTGCTTCGTCGCCGGGCTAGAACGCCCAGCTGCCGGAGCGCTGCAGAACGAAACCGTGGGCGCCGCTGGTGGTGTCCAGGCAGGCGACGAGATTGTCGCCGCCCACGACGCACGTCACGTTCAGGTAAGACAACTTATGGCCCAGGCCCAACAATTTGCCGCTCGAGGGCAATGCGGCGGGGCTGCCGTCGCAGCCGCCGTAGGACATGCGGCTCAACTCGTAGCCGGGTCCCTTGAAGGTCACGGACCCCACCACGCAGTCGCCCGGTCTGGTATGGCCCCCGCCGGGGAAGGGAACGTCGCTCATCCCCGGCATGTCGCCGCTGCACCGGATGTCCTGTGAGGGAAGCGGGGCGGGCGCCGGCCCGCCGTAGAAATCGCACACCAGGTTGTGCGGGGTGGAGAAACTGACCCGGGGGGACGTGCCCGGGCCGGCCGTGGTGAGGTAGCCGTCCGCGGGGACCGCGCTGAAATCGTCGAGGTCGGGGAACCCGGGCGGGGGCTGGGCCGCCGCCCGCGGCGCGGCGGCCGCGATCGCGACGGCCGTCGCGGTGGCTGCCACCAGCGCCAGTGCGCCGGGCGCCCGCGCGGTCAGACCGACGACACCATGCAACGATGCCTCCTGCGCTCCCGAACCTCTGCTGTGGTTGTAGGGATCGTATTGGCTTTCGCGGTCCGTGGCGATCCTGGGCCGCCGCGGACCAACGCCGGCCTAACGCACCTGCGCGCGCCCGCGCCGCAGCACCGCCTCGCGGTTGGCGGCGATGTCCTCGCCGGTGGTCCGGTACTGCCGCGCGGCCATGGCTTCCAGCCACAGCCCCGCGCCGGTCTGATCCTCGTCGATCCGGTGGTAGGACGCCAGCAACGCCCGCACCGCGCCCTGGTTGTTGCCGACGATGGACGTCGCCGCACCCCGGGCCGTGCTCAGCAGCCGCTCGTGCGGCACCACCTCGGTCACCAGCCCGGCGCGCAGCGCGTCGTCGGCGGACAGGTAGTCACCGGTCATGCTCATGCGCCGGGCCATCCCGACGCCCACCTTCTGCGGCAACCGCACGCTCAGCCCCCAGGTGGGGAGCAGGCCGACGCGCGCGTGCGTGTCGGCGAAGCGCGCGTGCTCCGAGGCGATCAGGATGTCGCAGTACAGGGCCAGTTCCAGTCCGCCGGTGACCGCGGCGCCGTTGATCGCGCCGATCACCGGCTTGGTCATCGAGGGCCACCGCGGCGAGATGTCGGGAAGCGCCGACCGCTCGCCGAGCTCCTTGAGGTCCAGGCCCGCGCAGAAGACGGGGTCGGCCCCCGTCACGATGACGACGTCGACGTCGGTGTCGGCCTCGGCGTCGGCCAGCGCCTCGAAGAACCGGTCCCGCAACGCCGTGGACAGCGCGTTGCGCGACTGCGGCCGGTTGAGTGTCAGGGTGCGGACTCGGTCTTCGGTGTCGATCAGCAGGATGTCGTCGGTCATCACCTCACCGTAGTCAGTGGCTTCCGGCGGCGACCGCGCACACCCTGCCGACCGGTAAACTGACATGATGACCAGAACCATGACCGCTACCGAGGTGAAGGCCAAGATTCTTGCGTTGCTTGACGAAGTGGCGGTGGGCGGGGAAATCGAGATCACCAAACACGGCCGTGCGGTAGCCCGTCTAGTACCAGCGCCCGGGTCCCACGCTCTCAAAGGTCGGTTGTCGGGAGTGGCGATGACGGCCGCCGACGAAGGCCAACTCTTCACCACCGGGGCGTCCTGGAACGCCTCATGACAACGGTGCTGCTCGACTCGCACGTGATCCATTGGTGGTCAGCAGAACCGGGCCGCCTCAGCAAGGTAGCCAGCCGGGCTGTCGAAGAGGCCGACGAACTTGCGGTCGCCGCGATCACATGGTTCGAGCTGGCTTGGCTCGCCGAGCACGAACGCATCCAACTGACGATTCCCATGCGTTCGTGGCTTCAGTTGCTCGCCGAGCATGTCCGCACCGCCGGCATCACCCCATCGGTCGCCGCCACCGCGGTGTCGCTCCCGTCGTCGTTTCCCGGCGATCCGGCCGACCGGTTGATTTATGCCACCGCCGTCGAACATGGCTGGCGCCTGGTGACCAAAGACCGTCGCCTGCGCAGCCATCGGCATCCGCGCCCGGTCACGGTCTGGTAGGCGCAGGCCGCGCCTATCGTTGAAGACATGTGCCGGAACATCACCGAACTGCACGGTTTGCAGCCGGCGACCACGGCCGAAGAGATCGCGGCGGCGGCGCGTCAGTATGTGCGCAACGTCAGCGGCATGGCCCACCCGTCGCCAACCAGTGCCGAGGCGTTCGAGGCTGCGGTAGTCGCGGTTACCGAAACGACGACGCGATTGCCGGCGGCTTTGCCGCCGCGGCGCCAGCCGCCCAAGACTGTCCCGCCGTTGCGTCGGCCCGAGGTGCTCGTCCGGCTGGCCGGCGCGAAATGACCTCCACCGCGAAGACGCCCGCGCTCAAGGAGTGGAGCGCGGTCGTGCACGCGTTGCTGGACGGTCGCCAGCGGGTGCTGCTGCGCAAGGGTGGCATCGGGGAGAAGCGCTTCGAGTTGGCGGCCCGGGAGTTCCTGCTGTTCCCGACGGTCGCGCACAGCCACGCCGAGCGCGTCCGCCCCGAGCACCGCGACCTGCTCGAAGCCGCCGCCGCGGACAGCGCCGACGACCACCTGGTGGTGCGGGCGGCAGCGAAAGTTGTTGCCGCACAAGAGGTCAACCGGCCAGATGGGCTCCCCGCGATCGAGGACCTGCACATCTGGACGGCGGAGTCGGTACGCGCCGACCGGCTCGACTTCCGGCCGAAACACAAACTGGCGGTGCTGGTGGTGTCGGTGATCCCGTTGTCCGAGCCCCTGCTACTCGCCCGCGCTCCGGAGTACGGGGGCTGCACCAGCTGGGTGGAGCTGCCGGTGCAGCCGGCACTGGGGGACGCCGTTCATGACGAAGCGGCGCTATCCGAGGTCGCCGGCCGGGTCCGCGACGCGGTCGGCTGAAAGTCGTGCTGACCCACCGTGGGCAGCGGCCGAAAGCGCCTGTTGGCGTCAGCCGCCGGCCGGCGAGCGGGCCACGACTTTCCCGGGAACCTTGCTCGCTAGGCCGTTGAGGCCGTGAGCGCTCAACGTCCCCATCAGCGACTGGGCGAACGGGGTCTGCGGCATGCTCCAGGCCTGCGACATCGTCGGGCTGGCCGCGGCGACCTGCGGTAGCACCGGCGCGGGTTATTCCCTGGGCGGCGGCCGTCGACCAGGCTCGCGGGACCGAGAGCCCGCTCAGGTTGGTGGCGTGGGCCGGCTGGGCCGTGACGGTCGATTCCCAGCCGCGCAGCCGGCCGGCGCTCCCGCCGACGACCGCTTGCAGCTTGCCCTCCAGAAATTGGCTGACGCTGGCCAACAGCCCCTGGCCGCCGGCCAGGCCGCTCGAGTTGGCCGCCGAGTTGCCCATGCACATGAACATGCGTGCCGGCATGCTGCCGATCATCGCGCCGTAGCGGCCGGCCTTCGCCCGACCGGCCAACGTGCCCGCCGCCTGTGACGCGCTGGCCGGCTGGACCGCCGCCGTCCGCACCGCGGCGCGGTAGCCGCTCATCATTGCGGCGTCCTGGGCCCACATCTTCAGGTCGTCGGCCTCGGTCGCGGCGATGGCGGGAGAATTCTGCCCGAAGATGTTGGTGGACAACAAGGCCGCAAACAACGCGCGGTTCGCTGCAACCACCGGTGGGGGCACCGTGAGGGCATGGGCGGTTTCGAACGCTGCAACTCCGGCGCTGGCTTGGGCGCCCGATTGGGCCGCCGCCGCGGCCGTGGCGGTCATCCACGAGACGAAGGGGCCTGCCGCATTCGCCATCGCCGTCGGGCCCGACCATCCGCTGGTCGGATCCGCCACGCTCGATTGATCAGACGCGGCCGTCGCGTACAGGTCGGTAGCCAGGCCTTCCCAGGCTGCCGCGGCTTCGGTCAGCGGCCCGGCGCCGGGCCCGGTGTGCATCAGGGCCGACAGCACTTCCGGGGGGAAGAAGGAGAAGAACATGGATGTCCCACCGTCCTAACGTGTGACCGCCGCATCGAGGTTTTCCGTGATGGCGTAGTCGGCGGCGCCGGCGGCCGGCGCCCCGACGAACGACTCGTGGATCTGGTTCGCCAGCGACGCCACCGTTTGATCTGCAAGTCCGTGACTGGCCGAGTGCGCTCCCCGCAGCGCCGAAAACCACTCCGCGGCAGTGGGTGCCACCTGCGTCGTCGGTGGCTCTGCGGCCGCGTTGGAGCTGACCATCGACGGCCCGATCAGGGCTGGCCTGCCAGCCGAGGTGCCCAGTAAATCCGGCAACGTGACCAAAAAGGACACAATCAACCTCCTGGTCAACAAATCGGTAACCTTGGACGACGAAAAGCCATCTGCCGCAGCCGAGTTCAGGGCCTGTGTCCGGATTCGCGGCCAAGGTCTGTTGCGAATCGCATCAGAGTGCTGCAATGAAGTTGCGCTGACCGGAGTCTTGCCGCTCAGCAGTCATCCGGCGGCGAATACGTCGGCACCGCAGCGACGAAAGCCCGACGATAAGCCGCGGCGAGGTCTGCAGGGGTCCTCGGTGACGACGGCGGCCGGCCCGTCGTCGTGGCACCTGCGGCATCGGCGTTTTCGGCTTTCATCAGCCCATGTGGGGCGGGCGCCGCGCGATCGATGAAGGTGCCGTTGGCGAAGAGCGCCACCGACGACAACGCCCACTGGCGCTCTGCGCCGACGCCGGGCCCTGCCCTGCGGTCGTCTTCGCCCGGTTCTTCGTCGACCCGGACCAGCCCGCCGTCCTCCTCGTCGGTGTTCGGCCTCACGGTTCGGGAGCCACAAGGTTTCTGCGGTTTCTTGTGCGGTGCCGATTCGGTCCCGCTGAATGCATGACGACGTGTAGCTATTGGCGTAAGTTATGAAAACGATCGGCGTGGAGTAGACCGTGCGTTGAGTAGACATGGACTGCCCGGTGTGGCCGGGCCGGTGTTTCGCGTTAGGTGTGTGGGATGTCTGGTGGCGGGCGGAAAAACCAGCGGCGCCGTGTTGGATGGGGTCCCACTTCGCGTCGGTTTGTCGGCATGGGGGCCACGGCGGGTGTGTTGTCGGCGGGTGTGTTGTCGGCGGGTGTGTTGTCGATGGCGGCGTGGGCTCCGGGTGCGGGGCTGCCCGCTGCACGCGCTGACGTTCTGGATGTGATCCTCCAGCCGATCATCGACGCGACCGTTTCCGGGCTGGGGACGGCGACGGCTGATCTGGGCGGGTTGGGTGGTGATGTCGCGACGACGGTCGGGACCGATCTGAGTACCGGGCTCACCGACTCGCTCGATGTGGCCATGGTTTTGGACGCCACTTTTGCTGAGGTGGGTAACCATCTGGACGTGGCCACCATCGCGGCGAGCCAGGATTACATCAACAGCCCCGCCGGGCAGGCGCTGGACTCGGCCCTCAACGAGCCGTCGGTGTTGTTGTTCGGGCGGGACCTGATCGGCAACGGTGTCAATGGATTCACCGGGGGCAACGATTCGCTGCTGGGCAGTTCGGGGTTGTTCGGCAACCTCAGCGACGGCGGATTTCTGATGGGTGATGGGGGCACCGGTGCGGCCGGTGTGGCCGGTGTCGATCATGGTGCCGGCGCGGTGGGAGGGTCTGCGGGGCTGATCGGTACCGGTGGTACCGGTGGTGGTGGCGGCGTCGACGGCGGCGTTGGTGGGGCCGGCGGTGCGGGTG
>NZ_VMQU01000163.1 GCF_007714205.1 Mycobacterium helveticum
CCGGCTCCGCCCGCGGCCCGCGCGGGGGGGCCGCCCGCCCCCCCCCCCCCCCGCCCGGGGGGGGGGGGGGGGCGCGGGCCCCCCCCCCCCCCCCCCCCCCCGCCCGCCCCGACCCGCGCGATCCCAGCCTGTGGCCCCAGCGCGAGGCGCTCAAGTCGGCGCTGCAGTACCCGGCGCTGGCCGGCCCGGTGTTCGACACCCTGACCGTCGAGAGTTTCACCCACCCGGGCTACGCGGCGGTCCGCGTGGCCATCGAGGCGGCCGGCGGCACCTCGACCGGCGTCACCGGGGCGGAGTGGATCGACATGGTCCGGCAGAAGACCACATCGGCCCTGACCGCGGGCCTGATCAGCGAGCTCGGCGTGGAGACCGTCCAGGTCGACGAGGAGAAGCTGCCGCGCTACATCGCCGGGGTGCTGGCCCGTCTGCAGGCGGTCTGGATGGGCAGGCAGATCGCCGACGTGAAGTCCCGGTTGCAGCGCATGTCACCCATCGAGCAGGGCGACGAATACCACGCCCTGTTCGGCGACCTGGTCGCCCTGGAGGCCTACCGACGCAGCCTGCTGGAACAGGCTAGCGGCGACGATCAGACGGAGTGAGCGCCTCGTCATCCCCCCGCTGTACCCCCCGCTCCACGATGGCGGTCTCGGCGTCGATCTCGGCCAGCGTGACGAACCCGGCGTCGGGTGAGATGCGGTTGGCGACCTTGCGCCGTCCGCCCTCGATCATCGACCTGACCACGGGACTGCCGGTCAGCGCGCGATACGTGCCGGTGATCTGTTCGTAGCGACGGCGTCCGGCCTTCGTGCCCAGCACGTAACCCAGGCCGAGTACCACGGCATACCGGATCAAAGCGTTCCTCCCGACGACGTACGGACTTCTCCATCCTGCCTCACCCGGTGGGGTGCCCGCGCGGCCGATCTCCCTCGCGGCGCACCCACGGATCGGTCCCTCTGGTTGGGTGCGGGGATGCCAGTACGCTAGAGTCGTCCCGCGGTCAGTCCCCTGTAGCTCAACTGGCAGAGCATTCGGCTGTTAACCGAACGGTTGGAGGTTCGAGTCCTCCCGGGGGAGCAACGCTTCTGCTAGTCGTAGGCCGCCGTCCAGACGGTGTCGGCGATGGCCTGCCGGACGTCGTCATGTGTCCTGCGGGCGACCCCGTCGTCGACGGCCGCGCGGTAGACGGCCTCGGCAACCGCCGCGGAGATGGCGCGCAGGTTCTTGACGTCGGGCAGCAGCGAATCGCCCGGATCTGTCGGACACGCCTGGTGTACAAGGGCTCCCGCCGCGGCCTGCAGCATCTTCGTGGTGACCAGCCTGGCTCCGGCGACGATGATGCCCAGCCCGATTCCCGGGAACACCAACACGTTGTTGGCCTGCCCGATGGTGGAGGTGGTGCCGTCGTATTCGACGGGCGACACCGCAGTTCCGGTGGCCAGCAGGGCGCGGCCCTGCGACCACTCGAGCACGTCGCCCGGCATGGCCTCCATGCGGGAGGTGGGGTTGGACAGCGGGAAGACCATCGGGCGCTCGCACGACGCCGTCATCGCCTCGACGACCTCGCGGGTGAACGCCCCCGACACCGCCGAGCAGCCCAGCAGCAGGGTGGGTGACGCGAGTTTGATCGCGTCCACCAGGCCCACCCGCTCGCCCGCGGCCACACCCAGCTCGCGCCGGTTCTTGGCGTAGGGCCGCTGGAAATCCCGCAGGTCGTCCATGTCGTCGAACAGCAGGCCCTGCTTGTCGATCGGCCAGATCTGCGACCTGGCCTCCTCGACCGTGGCGCCGTCGGCCACGATCGCGTCCCGGATCTGGTCGGCGACGCCGATCCCGGCCGTCCCGGCCCCGAAGACGATCGTCTTCTGGTCGCGCATCCGGGTCCCGGTGACGCGGCACCCCCCGTGCACGGCCGCCACGACGACCGCGCCGGTTCCCTGGATGTCGTCGTTGAACACGCAGTACTGGTCGCCGTAGGTCTGCAGGATGCCGCGCGCGTTCAACGGCCCGAAGTCCTCGAAATGCAGGATCGCGTTCGGGAACAGGCGGTGCGCGGTCTCGATGTAGCGCTTGACGAAACCGTCGTATTCGGCGCCGCGGCGCCGGGGATGACGGTTGCCCAGGTAGAACGGGTCGGCCAGCAGCTGTTCGTTGTCGGTGCCGACGTCCAGCGAAACCGCCAGGCAGCGGCGGGGGTCGATGCCGCCGCCGGCGGTGTACAGCGCCAGCTTGCCCACGGCGATCTGGATGCCCCCGACACCCCAGTCGCCGATGCCCAGGATCGCCTCGGCGTCGGTGCACACGATCAGGTCGACGTCTTCGGGTCCCAGGCCGAAGGTGCCGAACGCCTCCTCGATCTCATCCGGTTCGTCGATGCTGAGGAAAAGTCCCCGCTGACCGCGGTATTCGTCGGAGAAGCGCTGGATGGCCTCGCCGACCGTGGGGGTGTAGACCACCGGCATCAGCTCGGGCAGGTGGTCTTCGAGAACCTTGAAATACAGCACTTCGTGGCGGTAATGCAGCTGCTCCAGCAGCAGATTTCGGCCCAAATCCGTTGCCAGGCTTTGCACTTGCTGCCACACCCGATCGGCTTGCTGGTCGAGCGTGAGCACCGCCGAGGGCAGCCGGCCGGTCAGCCCCAACTGTCGCCGCTGCTCGTGGGTGAAGCCGACCCCGCGGTTCAGGCTCGGCGCGGACAGCGCCACCGGGACAGCCGGCGTGCAGGGATCGCTCATGACATCCTCCGTCCGTGGTCTGCCGCCCCGGCCCACGGTAACGCCGATCGCGGTGGTCCGCCCTACGGCGACCCGGACGGCGATCTAGATGGAGAAATCCTCGCCGTGCCAGATCCCGGCTTCGGGCGGCCGGATGACACGCCCGCTCTGCTGCCCGTCGCTCAACGCCTCCAGCTTGGCGACCCGGGTCAGCAGGGATTGCAGGCTGACACCGACGAGGTCCGGCATCATCGAGTCGTCCGGGCTGCCCCGGCCCGGGCGACTGATCACCTGCCCGGGCACCCCGACGACCACCGCGCTGGACGGGACGGGCTTGACCACCACGGCGTTGGCGCCGATGCGGCTGTCGTCGCCGATCTTGATCGCGCCCAGGATCTTGGCCCCGGCGCCGATGGTCACGCGGTCGCCGATGGTGGGGTGGCGTTTGCCGGTGTCGGCGCCGCTGCCGCCGAGGGTGACGCCGTGGTACATCGTGACGTCGTCGCCCACCTCGGCCGTCTCCCCGATCACCACACCGGTCGCGTGGTCGATGAACAACCCGGAGCCCAGATGGGCACCCGGGTGGATGTCGACGCCGGTCAGTATGCGGGTCAGCTCGGCCAACGCCCGCGCCGTCACCCGCGCGCCGCGGTTCCACAGCCAGTGGCTGATCCGGTGACCCCAGATGGCATGCACGCCGGGGTAGGCGACGATCACCTCGAGCGTCGTCGGCGCGGCCGGGTCCCGCTCGCGGGCGGCCCGGATGTCGTTGCGCAGGGCAGCGAGCATGGCTAGTCCGCCAGATCGGCGAACAACGGTGTGCTCAGATACCGTTCGCCGAAGCTCGGGAGCACCACGACGACAAGCTTGCCGGCGTTCTCGGGCCGGCGGGCCACCTGCACGGCGGCCGCCACGGCCGCGCCCGAGGAGATGCCGGCGAGCAGCCCCTCTTCGCGTGCCAGGCGCCGGGCCATGGTGAACGAGTCTTCGTCGCCGACGGTGACCACTTCGTCGATCAGGTCCATGTCCAGCACCGGCGGGACGAAGCCGGCGCCGATGCCCTGGATCGGGTGCGGCCCCTTCTGCCCGCCGGACAGCACCGGTGACGCGGCCGGCTCCACCGCGATGATCTGCGCCGACGGCTTGCGCTCCTTGATGGCCTGGGCCACGCCGGTGATGGTGCCGCCGGTGCCCACCCCGGCCACGAAGATGTCGACTTTGCCCTCGGTGTCACGCCAGATCTCCTCCCCGGTGGTGGCGCGGTGGACGGCCGGGTTGGCGGGGTTCTCGAACTGCTGCGGCACGAAATACCGCTGGTCGGTCTTGGCGAGTTCCTCGGCCTTGGCGATGGCGCCCGCCATGCCGTCGGCGCCGGGCGTCAGCACGAGTTCGGCGCCGTAGGCGCGCAGCAGAATCCGCCGCTCGACGCTCATCGTCTCGGGCATCGTCAGCACGCACCGGTAGCCCCGCGCGGCGCACACCATCGCCAGTGCGATGCCGGTGTTGCCGCTCGTCGGTTCGAGGATGATCGTGTCGGGTTTGATCAGGCCCGCCCGCTCGGCCGCGTCGATCATGGCCACGCCGATGCGGTCCTTGACGCTGTTCGCCGGGTTGAAGAACTCCAGCTTGGCCACGACGTCGGCGCCGGCGCCCTCGCCGACCCGGCGCAGCCGCACCAAGGGCGTGCCCCCCACCAACTGCGTGATGTCCTCGGCGATGCTTCTCATGTGTCCTCCTCGAGGGTGTTCGGGACACGTCGGCCAAACCCTTGGTGAGATCCGTGAAATGCGGTCATCGTGCTCGGTCTTCCTGGAGTGTGACGCGCGTCCTGGTGTCGCCCCGGCGTACGCGTGGTACCGCGCCGTCTCCGGCGCCGGACGCAAACAACAGTTGAGCGTCGAAAGGCGTCAGGAAATCAACAACAGCGACAACAACAGTCCACGGCGGGGCGGCGCGTAAGGGCGAAGCGCGGCTGTCTGGCCTGTTGCATAGCCCCACTATAGGACACCTGTGCTGTTCGCTGGTCCGGCTCATCCGCGCCTCTACCTCGTCCCGAAGCTCGACCATCGCCTACGGGTCTCAACCGGATGGACCGCCGGTCAATTCCGCGCGGGGCGCGCTTCGTCCACGAGACGTGGCGCTGGTGGCGCTCAGCCTCCGGCGGCGGGCGGTGTTCGCGCGAGCCGGTCGTCCCGGACCAGGGGGCAGTCGTTGCCGCGGGCGCACGGCCGGGGCCCGCCGTCGAACCGGCGCGCGAGCCGGGGGTCGCGCCGGCGCTGCAGGTGCTGCAGGTACACCGTGTCCCGCTGGTTGCGGGAGAACACGAAATCCAGGTTGACGGGCAGCCCCGCCCAGTCGACCTGCTCGTGGGCCGTGTCGCGGGCGGCGCCGAGTCGCAGCCGGCACTGCGGCGGACAGACGTATTCGGGGGTCCCTTCGGACCCGGCATAGTCCCGAGTCACGCTTGCTGCACTCCTCTGACCCGCACAATCTGACAGACCCGCACAATCTGTAAGGGAATGGTGCGCTGTAAGGGAATGGTGCGACGCAGATGTTTCGGCGGCGGGTGCGCGACGTTTCGGTCGCATTACGCGTCTCACGCGGCGCGCGATGGTGTCAGTAGACGTCGCGGTGGTAGCGCTTGTCGGCGCTCAGCGAGCGCACGTAGGCCCGGGCGGCGTCGCGGTCGAGCCCGCCGTGCTCGGCCGCGATGTCGCACAGCGCGCGGTCGACGTCCTTGGCCATCGGGTCGGCGTTCCCGCAGACGTACACCTGTGCGCCGTCCTGCAGCCAGCGCCACACCTGGGCGCCGCGGCGCCGCATCAGATGCTGCACGTAGACCTTCTCGCGCTGATCGCGGGAGAAGGCCAGGTCCAGCTCGGTGAGGAATCCGTCGGCACGCATCGCCTCGATCTCGTCGCGGTAGTAGAAGTCGGTGGCGGCGTGGCGTTCACCGAAGAACAGCCAGTTGGGTCCGGTGTGGCCCAGCGCGCGACGCTCCTGCAGAAAGCCGCGGAAGGGGGCGATCCCGGTTCCGGGACCGATCATGATCATCGGCGTCCGGGGATCGGCCGGGGTCCGGAAATTGCTGGACGGCCGCACGTACAGTGCGATCTGGTCGCCCGGCGAGCGCTCCGCCAGGTAGGTCGAGCACACGCCGTGGCGCGGCACCCCCTGGAAGTTGTACCGCACGGGCGAGACCGTCAGGTGAACCTCTCGGGGACTTTCCTTGGGGCTGGACGAGATCGAATACAGCCGCGGCTGAAGCGGTTTGAGCGCGGCCAGCCATTCCTCGACGGAGGCGGTGACGGGGAACTGGGCGAGCAGGTCGACCGATTGCCGTCCCCAGGCCCAATCACCGAGCGCGCGCTTGTTCTCCGGCTTCATCAGCTCGGCCAGGCCCGTGTCGCGGGTGTGTTGCTGCACGAAGCGCAGCAGGTCCGGGCTGATGTGAGCGATCTCGAGACGCTCGGACAGCGCCGACCGCAGGGACATCACACCGTGACCGACGATCTCGACGGGGGCCTCGTCGTCCAGCCCGGACAGAGAGAGCCATTCGTCGACCAGGCGGGCGCTGTTGCGCGGCCACACGCCGAGCGCGTCGCCGGCCTCGTAGCTGAGCGATTTCTCGGGCAGGTGGAACACCAGCTGCCGCACGTCTTTTGCCGAGCTTGGCCGGCTGAGGGTGATGTTGCGGGCCATGTCGGTGATCAGCGGATGCTTCTTGCTGTAGGCCGGTGCCGCGGACCGCATGCCGGGTCGCGTCGCCGGCGTCGAGGAGGCGGCCGGTGGCGTGGACGCTTCGCCGTCCGGTGCTGCCGAGCGGCCCAGCGTGGTGATGACCCGCCTCAACCAGCCGGCCGCCGCGTCGTCGTAGTCGGGCTCGCAGTCGACCCGGTCGATCAACCGGGTCGCCCCCAGCACGGCGAGCCTTTCATCGAGTTTGCGCCCGTGAGCGCAGAAGTCGTCGTAGTTGGAGTCGCCCAGCGCGAGCACGGCATAGCGGGTCCCGGTGAGCGTCGGCGCACCGTCGGCCGTCAGCGCCCGCCAGAATGCGGCGCCGTTGTCGGGGGGATCGCCGTCGCCGGTGGTGCTGGTGATCAGCAGCAGTTCCCGCGTGCCCGGCAACTCGGCCACCGGGAAGTCGTCCATGCCGTGCAACGCGACCGGCAGCCGCGCGGCGCGCAACTGCGCGGCGACGTCGGCGGCCAGTTCCTCGGCGTTGCCCGTCTGGGAGGCCCACAACACCACGACCGCCGCATCGCCGGACGCGCCGGTCACCGGTTTCCCGACGGCCAGTTCCCTGCGTGGCCGGGGCGTCTCCGCGCGCGCGAACAGGCCCGCGAGCAAACCGTCCACCCAGAGCCTGGTGCTTTGGTCCAACGGTGCGCTGACGGGCACGGTGGGCACCCCGGGCGCGCGCTGGGCGGCTTCCGAGCGCAGGCCGACCAGCATCCCCGCCAGGTAGGAGCGGGCGGATTCGTCGAACTCCGGCACGGGTTGGGTTGGCAACCCCAGCAGTTCGGCCAAAAGCTCGAGCCGCGCCCCGCCGGAGTCCCGCGGTTCGGTGGGCGCCGTGGCGGCGGGGTCCGCGTGGGAGACGGCGACCCGGGTCAACGACACCGCGCAGGCCTTGAATTCCGGTTGGTGTGAGACGGGGTCGACCGCGTCGTTGGTGACGGCGTTGATCGACAGGTACTCGCCGAACGCGTCGTTCCAGTGGAACGGTGCAAAGCAGTTGCCGGGGCGCACGCGGTCGGTGACCACGGCCGCCAGCACGGCACGCCCGCGCCGCGAGGCGATTTCGACCGGGTCGTCCTCGACGATGCCCAGCCGGGCGGCGTCGTCGGGATGGATCTCGACGAACGGCCCGGGGTTGAGCCGGTTGAGCTTGGCGACCTTGCCGGTTTTGGTCATGGTGTGCCATTGGTGCGGCAGGCGTCCGGTGTTGAGGACGAACGGGAAGTCGCCGTCGGGCATTTCCTCGGGCGGCAGGTGGGGGCGGGCGAAGAAGACCGCACGCCCGCTCGGGGTCGGGAAGGCGAGCCGGGGCACGGTCCCGTCCGCGCGGATCAGCCTCGTCTGGCTGACGCCGTCGTTGACGTAGCGGATCGGGCTGCGGCCGCCGGTGGCCCCGGGTGGGCACGGCCACTGCAGCGGCCCCCGGCGCAGCAGGTCGTAACTTGATCCCCGCAGGTCGTATCCCGTTGCGGGATTCCAGAATTGCTTGATCTCCTCGAAAACTTCCCCGGCGGATTCGTAGCTGAAGGCATCCGAATACCCCATCGCACAGGCGATCCGGGCGATGATCTGCCAGTCCGGCAGAGCCTGGCCCGGCGCCTTGACGGCCGGCTGGAACAGTGTCAGATTGCGTTCGGAGTTGACCATCACCCCTTCGGATTCCGTCCACAGGGCAGCCGGCAGCAACACGTCGGCGTATTCGTTGGTTTCGGTGTCGAGGAAGGCGTCCTGGCCGATGACCAGCTCCGCCTCTTCCAGACCCTCCAGTACGGTCTTCCGATTCGCCACGGAAGCAGTCGGATTGGTGCAGATGATCCAGCACGCTTTGATCCGGCCTTCGGCCATCCGCGAGAACAGGTCGACGGTGCCGGTGCCGGCCTCGGCGCGCAGCGTCCCGCGGGGGATGCCCCAGCGGTCCTCCACGAAGGCACGGTCGTCGGCCGAGCCCACCGAACGCTGGCCCGGCAGACCCGGCCCCATATAACCCATTTCGCGTCCGCCCATCGCGTTGGGCTGGCCGGTGAGCGAGAAGGGGCCGCTGCCCGGCCGGCAGATCGCGCCGGTCGCCAGGTGCAGGTTGCAGACGGCGTTGGTGTTCCAGGTGCCGTGGGTGCTCTGGTTGAGTCCCATTGTCCAGCAACTCATCCAGTTCGCCGACTCACCGATCCAGCGGGCGGCGGTGTGGAGGTCTGCGACGGCCAGGCCGGTGATCCCGCTCACGGTCTCGGGGGTGTACTGCCGCAGGAAGCCGGGCATCTGTTCCCAGCCCTCTGTGAAATCGGCGATGAATTCGGTTTCGGTGTAACCGTTCTCGACGATCAGGTGCAGCAGGCCGTTGAGGAGTGCGAGGTCGGTGCCGGGGTTGATCTGCAGGAACAGGTCGGCTTTCTGGGCGGTCGCGGTGCGGCGCGGGTCGACGACGATCAGTTTGGCACCGGACTTGACGCGATTCATCATGCGCAGGAACAGGATCGGGTGGCAGTCGGCCATGTTCGCGCCGATGACGAAGAAGACGTCGGCTCGGTCGAAGTCCTCGTAGGAGCCCGGCGGGCCGTCCGCGCCGAGGGACAGCTTGTAGCCGGAACTCGCGCTGGCCATGCACAGTCGCGAGTTCGACTCGATCTGGTTGGTGCCGATGAAGCCCTTGGCCAGCTTGTTGGCCAGGTACTGCGCCTCGAGGGACATCTGTCCCGACACGTAGAGGGCGAAGGCGTCCGGACCGTGCTGGTCGACGATCTCGCGTAACCCCTTGCCGCAGCGGGCGATCGCGTCGTCGATGTCGATCGGCTCGGCGGGTGCGCCGCGGTCGGTCCGCAGGTGCGCCGTTCCCATCCGGCCCGGCGCGGCGAGCAGGTCCGCGGTGGTCGTGCCCTTGGTGCACAGCCGGCCGAAGTTCGCCGGATGTTGTTTGTTGCCAGTCGACTTCACGACGTGATGGCGGTCGATTTTCGCGTCTGTTGTGACCTGCAACACCATGCCGCAGCCGACGCCGCAATAGCCGCACACGGTGTTCACCAGAGCAGTGTTCACCAGAGCAGTGTTCACCAGAGCAGTGTTCACCGGCGTGGTATCGGGCTCCACGGGGTGGGCG
>NZ_VMQU01000164.1 GCF_007714205.1 Mycobacterium helveticum
ATCAGCGCGCAGCCACCATCAACCAGATCACCGAAAACAAGATCATCACAAGCCGGCTGAAAAATCAGGGTCTGATCAGTCGATACACCCGAGTGTTGTTCGTGGATGCCACGAAAGACCCTGCGGTCGAATCGTTCACGCTGAGCCGTCCGGAGCCGAAGCTGGACTTCAGCTTCACCTCGCACGCAATCTCCGTGCCGTCAATCCTGGCGACCGCCCAACAGTGCTTCGAACACGTTCCCGACGCCTACGTGCTGGCGATCCGCGGCTACGAATGGGAACTCCAGGAGGGCCTGACCAGCCCCGCGCAACACAACCTCGGCCACTCACTGGAGTTCTTGTCGACACCGCGGTAGCGCCGGCGCTCACCACGATCCCGGCACGCAGGCGAGGGGTGGTGAGGCGGCACTTCATTCGATGCAGGTCGCTCGGCGCGGCCACGACGGCGGCGCGCTGCCGTCCTGGCCGAACTCGTGCACAGCTGACGGGACGGGCGCACAATAGAGGTGTCCTGCGCAAACCTGGGAGCTGCGATGAGTGAGCGACCGTACGACTTTTTCGGTGAGATCTTCCACCGGTACTTCAGACCCGCAATCGACGCATATCCGCGAATGGGTGGCGCACTCGTGGGAAGGTTACTCACGCTGACCGACGACGTCGCCGACCGATTGACTCAAACCCGATGCGCCGCAATCGCATGGGGCAGGGCCGAGGCCCCGAACGCCAGAATCACCTCGGAGCTTTTCGTGATCACCCAACACGGACTGATGTATGCCGCCGGGTTGAACGGGTCGCGCCGGACGCTGTATTACCTGGCCACGCCGCCCGCATTGTTCGATCCTTTCGTCGATCAGGTCGACACCGCCGAACTGCGTGAGGGCGCGGTCGTCGTGGTGGACAGCCGGTTGGGCCGCGACCTCGCATCCGCGCATCCGATGGACGCCGCGCTGCGCCGGATACTCGATGAGCACCTGGCGCTGCGGGTGGATCTGCCGGCGTAACCATATCTTCGCCGCGGTCCATAATCTGCGGCGCAACGTCGGACTAGTCGCCGACGGGCTCCTCGAGCACCTCGACGGCGGGGCCGCCCAACACGGCCAGCAGGTGTTGCTCGACCACCGCGCGCGCGGACTGCTCGCTGTCCCCGGCCGGCGACGTCACGCAGAACACGTCGGCCGCGGTCGATCCGAAGGTGTTGACCTTCGCCCAGACGATGTCGGCCCCGGCCCGTTCCAGCGCCCGGGTCAACAGCGCCAGCAGGCCCACCCGGTCCATGGCGCGGACTTCCAGGATCAGCTGGCCGAAAGGCGCGGTCTCCAGCCACAGGATGCGGGGCGGGGCGGTGGAACGCGTGACGGGCACGCCGACCTGCACCTCGCCGGCCCGCGCGGTGGCGGCGCTCACCGCGTCGTTGTCGCGCTTCTCCAGCGTGCCCAGCACGTCGATGTCACCGGCCAGGGCGCCGGCGAACTGCTGGCGCAGCAGGCCCGCCTCGGGCGGCGAACCGAACAGCGGCGACACCACGAACTCGATGACCGCGACGTCGCCGTGGACGTTGGCCGACGCCGAATGGATCCGCAGCGAGTTCAGCGCCAGCACCGCGGCGGCGTTGGACACCAGCCCCCGCTGGTTCGGCGCGATCATCACGACCTGCAGGCGCTCGCTGCCGCCGGGCTTGACCTCCACCTGAATCCTGCGCTCGCCGGTCAACGAAAGATATTGCGGTGCAATCGGTTCAGCCCGCGGCAGCGTCTCACCGGCCATCACCATCCGGCAGCGCCGGACCAGGTCCTCGATCAGGGACGCCTTCCATTCGCTCCACACCCCGGGTCCGGTGGCCTTCGAATCCGCCTCGGTCAGCGCGTGCAGCACCTCGAGCAGCAGGGCATCCCCGCCCAGGGCTTCGGACACCGCCTCGATGGTCGCGGGGTCCTTCAAATCGCGCCGGGTGGCCACCACCGGCAGCAGCAGGTGGTGGCGCACCAGCTTGGACAGCAGCTCGGTGTCCGCGGGTGAGATCCCCAGCCGCGGACCGATCTTCAGCGCCATCTCGGCCCCGAGCACGCTGTGGTCCACGCCCCGGCCCTTGCCGATGTCGTGCAGCAGCGCGCCGAGCGCAAGCAGGTCGGGACGCGCCACCCGGGTCGACAGCGGAGCGGCGTTGACCATGGTCTCGACCACGTGCCGGTCCACCGTCCACTTGTGTGCGACGTCGCGCGGCGGAAGGTCGCGGACGGCGTCCCATTCCGGCAGCAGCCGCCCCCACAAGCCGGTGCGGTCGAGCGCCTCGATGGTGGCCACCGCGGTCGGGCCGGCGGACAGCACGACCAGGAAGTCGTCCAGCGCCTCGCGCGGCCACGGAGTCGGGAGGTCGGGGGCGTCGGCGGCCAGCCGGCTCAGCGTGCCGGCGCCGATCGGCAATCCCCTGTCGGCCGACGCGGCGGCCACTCGCAGCACCAGTCCGGCGTCGGTGCCGGGACGCGCGTCGCGGGCGAGCACGATTTCGCCCGCATAGTCGACGACCCCCTCGTCGAGGGGCCGCCGCTTCGGCCGCCGCACCAGGGCGGTGATCCCGCGCCGCGGCAGCGCGATCTGGGCGGTCCGCAGCCCCGTCTCGGCGTGGTAGGCGATGGTGCGGCCGGCACCGGACAGCATGCGGGCCAGGTCGAACCTGTCACCGAAATGCAGTGCGGCGCTGATCTCGTCGGCGAACTGGGCCAGCAGCAGGTCACGTCCGCGCCCGGACACCCGGTGCAGTTCGGTGCGCACGTCGAGCAGCGTCAGATAGGCGGCGTCCAGTGAGCCGCCGGGCATGTCCGGGTTGGCCATGCCGTGGCGGTCGATCAGCTGTGCGAGCCCGAGTGCGTCCAGCAACTGCACGTCGCGAAGACCGCCCCGCCCCGACTTCAGATCGGGCTCGGCGCGTTGGGCGATCCGGCCGCACCGCCGCCAACGGGCGTCGGTGATCTCGACCAGCTCGTCCATCCGGGACCGAATGGCGCTGCGCCACTGTCGCCGCGCCCCGGCGATCAGCTCCTCCGACAGCCGCGCGTCCCCCGCGATGTGGCGCGAGTCCAGCATGCCCAGTGCGGCCACCATGTCGCTGCCGGCCACGCCGAGGGCCCCCGACACGGTGCGCACGCTGTGGTCGAGCCGGATGTTGGCGTCCCACAACGGATACCACAACCCATCGGCGACCCGCTCGAGCACGTCGGGGGGCTTGCCGTCGTGCAGCAGCATCAGGTCCAGGTCGGAGTACGGCAGCAGTTCGCGGCGGCCCAGGCCGCCGACGCCGACGATCGCGAAACCGCTGTCGCCGGTGATCCCGATCTCGGCGGCCTTGGCCGCCAGCCAGGACTCGTGCAGATCCAGCCAGGCCCGCCGCAACTCCGCGGGGCCGAGCTCACCGCCCCCGGCCAGCAGGCGGCGCCGAGAGGCAGCCAAATCGGTTGCCCCGCAATCGCTTCCTGCTGCCGACGAGTCGGACCCGCTCGGGGTCATCCCTCCATGGTCCGGATCAACGACGTCCGGCGGGCGTCACAGCGCATCGGTCCCGCGTTCACCGGTGCGCACCCGCACAATGGTTTCCACGGGGCTGACCCAGACTTTGCCGTCACCGATCTTGCCGGTGCGCGCGGCCCGCACGATGCTGTCCACGACCTTGTCGACGATGGAGTCGTCGACGACGACCTCGATCCGGACCTTGGGCACGAAATCGACGGAGTACTCGGCACCCCGGTAGACCTCGGTGTGGCCCTTCTGGCGCCCGTAGCCCTGGATCTCGCTGACCGTCATCCCGAGGACGCCCGCGTCTTCGAGCGCGGTCTTGACGTCGTCGAGGGTGAACGGCTTGACGATCGCGGTGATGAGCTTCATTTCTACTCGGCCTCAACTTTCTCGACCACTCGTTCCTCCTCCAGGCCGTTCCGGGTGTCCCGCACGGCAACCCGGGTGGGAAGTACCGAGCCGGTCGTCACCGCGAAATCGTAACTGCTTTCCGCGTGCTCGGCCTCGTCGATGCCCGCGGCTTCCGCCTCGGGACTCAAGCGAAGTCCCATCGTGTATTTCAGGATCA
This sequence comes from Mycobacterium helveticum, assembly GCF_007714205.1. GTDB lineage: Bacteria > Actinomycetota > Actinomycetes > Mycobacteriales > Mycobacteriaceae > Mycobacterium > Mycobacterium helveticum. Next base: position 4,076 of record NZ_VMQU01000164.1, read on the forward strand.
ACGCCAAAACGAGCGTGACCACACCAGAATAGATCAGGACGCTGAAGGCGCCGATCGCCTGCCGCTCCAGCTGGGCCCAGCCGCCGCCGTAGAACAATCCCCGCGACACGCCCGTGACGCCGTTGATGGCCGGGGATTCCGGCGCGGCGAGCAGGCCGACCAGCAGCGTGCCCGCCAGCCCACCGACCAGGTGGACGCCGACCACGTCGAGCGAGTCGTCGAAGCCCAGCTTGAACTTGAGCCCGACCGCCAGCGCGCACACCGCGCCGGCGATCGCGCCGATCGCCAGCGCGCCCAGCACGTTGACCGACGAGCACGACGGTGTGATGGCGACCAGCCCGGCCACGATGCCCGATGCCGCGCCCAGCGTCGTCGCCTTGCCGTCGCGGATGCGCTCGGTGGCCAGCCAGGCCAGCATGGCCGCGGCCGTCGCGATCGTGGTGGTCACGAACGTCGTGCCGGCCGAACCGTTGGAGCTGGTGGCCGAACCGGCGTTGAAGCCGTACCAGCCGAACCACAGCAGGCCCGCGCCGAGCATGACGAACGGCAGGTTGTGCGGGCGGAACAGGGTGGTCGGCCAGCCCTTGCGCCTGCCCAGCACGATCGCCAGCATCAGCCCCGCCACGCCGGCGTTGATGTGGACCGCGGTACCGCCGGCGAAGTCGATCGCGTGCAGCTTGTTGGCGATCCAGCCGCCGTGCCCGGCCACCACGCCGTCGAACGCGAACACCCAGTGCGCGATCGGGAAGTACACCAGCGTCGCCCACAGCCCGGCGAACACCAGCCAGGCGCTGAACTTCAACCGGTCGGACACCGCGCCGGAGATCAGCGCGACCGTGATGATCGCGAACATCAGCTGGAACGCCACGAACACCGTGGCCGGCATGCCGCCGACCAGCGGGATGTCGGTGGCGGCGGTGCCGGCGCTCGCGTCGGCCTTCACCGCGTTCCCGCCGATGAGGCCCTTGAGACCCCAGAATTCGGTCGGGTCCCCCGCGACGTTGCCCTTGTCGTCGCCGAAGGCCATCGAATATCCGTAGAGCACCCACAGAATCGTCACCACACCCATCGCGCTGATGCTCATCATGATCATGTTGAGCACGCTGCGGGCGCGGACCATGCCGCCGTAGAAGAACGCCAGACCCGGCGTCATCAACAGCACCAGCGCAGAACTCGCCAGCATCCAGGCGGTATCGCCGGTATCTGGCTGACCCATCATCGGGAATGTCACTCGCTACCACCTCCGGTCGGCCGTGAACTGGCCGTCAGACACGTGCCTGATGACCTGACCAGAACCTTGCGAGATGGTTGTTTCCGCGTTGGGGCCGCCGTGTTTCGGCGGCATTAACGTCGGCCCCGTTGGGTAAGGGGGCCGTGCAACGGGTTTCAGCCGAGCAGCGCGTCGACGAAGGCGGCCGCCTCGAACGGCGCCAGGTCGTCGGGCCCTTCGCCGAGCCCGACCAGCTTCACCGGCACCCCGAGCTCCTGCTGAACGCGGAACACGATGCCGCCCTTGGCCGTTCCGTCGAGCTTGGTCAGTACCGCGCCGGTGATGTCGACCACCTCGGCGAAAACCCGCGCCTGGGCCAGCCCGTTCTGCCCGATGGTGGCGTCGAGCACCAGCAGCACCTCGTCCACCTCGGCCCGCTTGGTCACCACCCGCTTGACCTTGCCCAGCTCGTCCATCAGCCCGACCTTGGTGTGCAGCCGGCCCGCGGTGTCGACGAGCACGACGTCGGCGCCCGCGGCGATGCCCTTGTCGACGGCGTCGAAGGCCACCGACGCCGGGTCGGCCCCCTCGGGGCCGCGCACCACCTCGGCGCCAACCCGGGACGCCCACATCTCGAGCTGGTCGGCCGCCGCGGCGCGGAAGGTGTCGGCGGCGCCCAGCACGACGCGCCGGCCGTCGGCCACCAGCACCCGCGCCAGCTTGCCGACGGTCGTCGTCTTCCCCGTGCCGTTGACGCCGACGACCAGCAGCACCGACGGACGGTCGGCGTGGGGCAGGACGTGGATCGAGCGGTCCATGCCCGGCTGCAGCTGCGTGATCAGCACGTCGCGCAGCGCGGCCTTGGCGTCGGCCTCGGTGCGCACGTCGCCGCCGGCCAGACGGCTGCGCAGCTGCGTCATCACCGACGCGGTGGCCACGGGTCCCAGGTCGGCGATCAGCAGGGTGTCCTCGACGTCCTGCCAGGAGTCCTCGTCCAGGTCGCCGCCGCCGATCAGGCCCAGCAGGCTGCGCCCGAACGCGTTCTGCGATTTGGCCAGCCGGCCGCGCAGCCGTTCGAGCCGGCCCTCGGTCGGCTCGATGGCCTCGATCCCGGGGCCTTCGGGCTCCTCGGGAGCGGGCGCCTCGGGGGCCGGCGGCGCTTCCGGCGGCGGCGCGAGGGTCTCGGGTTCGGGGAGCCCGACGTCGGAAATGGTGCGCCGCGGCGCGTCGCGGGGAATCGTCGCGTCGTCGCCTACTGCGGGCAGACCCGTGGTGTCGAGCCGCTCCTCGGCCGCTGCGCCCTGGCTGAACGTGATGCCCGACGACGCGGTGTAGCCACGCGGACGCCCGAGCGTGCCGGGTTCGGGCCGGGCCAGCCTGATGCGGCGCCGCCGGTAACGCACCAGCCCCGCCACCAGCGCGGCGATGACCAGCAGGACGGTGACGACGGCGAGGGCGATCCAAAATCCTTGCGACACGCTGACATTGTTCCAGCCGTCGGATCGGCGCGGGCAGCGGCAGCCGCCGGCGTCGGATCGGCGCGTGCTAAGGGGCGGCCGAGGCCAGCTGCTGCACCTGCTGGCCGCGCATGCGCTGCGAGATCACCGCGGTGATGCCGTCGCCCTGCATGGTCACGCCGTAGAGCGCGTCGGCGATCTCCATCGTCGGCTTCTGGTGGGTGATGATGATGAGCTGCGAGCGCGCCCGAAGGAGCTCGAACAGCGCGATCAGGCGGCGCAGGTTGGTGTCGTCGAGCGCGGCCTCGACCTCGTCCATGATGTAGAACGGCGACGGGCGGGCGCGGAAGATCGCCACCAGCATCGCGACCGCGGTCAGCGCCTTCTCGCCACCGGACAGCAACGAGAGCCGGGTGACCTTCTTGCCGGGCGGACGCGCCTCCACCTCGATGCCGGTGGCGAGCATGTCGTCGGGATGGGTCAACCGCAGCCGGCCCTCGCCGCCGGGGAAGAGCACCGCGAAGACCTCCCGGAACTCGCGTTCGACGTCGACGAACGCGTCACTGAACACCTGCAGGATGCGGGCGTCGACGTCGGCGACGACGTCCAGCAGGTCCTTGCGCGCGGCCTTGACGTCCTCGAGCTGGGTGGACAAAAAGTTGTAGCGCTCCTCGAGGGCGGCGAACTCCTCCAGCGCCAGCGGATTGACCCGGCCCAGTTCGGCCAGCTCGCGTTCGGCGCGTTTGGCCCGGCGCTCCTGGGTGGGCCGGTCATAGGGCATCGGGGCCGGGGCGACCACCTGCTCGCCGCGCTCGCGGGCCTGCTCGAACTCGGCCATCTCCAGCTCGCTGGGCGGCAGCCCGACGTGCGGACCGTACTCGGCGATCAGGTCGGCCGGAGCCATCCCGAACTGCTCGAGCACCGTCTGCTCGAGCTGCTCGATCCGCAGCGCCACCTGGGCGTTGGCCATCTCGTCGCGGTGCAGCGAATCGGTGAGGGCGGCCACCTTGGCGCCCAGCGCGTTCACCTCGTCGCGCGCCGCGGCCATCGCCGCCGAGCGCTGCTGCCGCTCGGCGACCAGCGCGTCGCGGATCTGCGACGCCGCGCCGACCACCCGGTCCAGGCGCGCGGCCAGCAGCCGCCCGGCGTCGGCCACCGCCGCGGCGACGGCGGCGGCGCGCAGCCGCGCGGCGCGCGCCTGCTCGGCGCGCACCCGGGCCTCGCGTTCGGCGGCGGCCGCCCGGCGCAGCGAATCCGCCCGCCCGCGCACCGCGTTGGCCCGCTCCTCGGCGGTGCGCAGCACCAGCCGGGCCTCCACCTCGACGCCGCGGGCGCTCTCGGCGGCGGCGGCGATCTGTCGGCGACTGATCGTCGGGTCCGGCTCGTCGGCCCGGACCTGCTGGGTCTCCTGGGCGTTGCGCAGCCGGGTCTCGAGCTCGGTGACCTGTTCGACGGTGTGCGCGCGACCGGACTCCAGTTCCTCGCGCTGCCGCAGCAGCCTGTGCCACTCCTCCTCGGCCGTGCGGGCGTCCTGCCCGAGGCGGCCGAGCTGCTCGTACATCGCCGAGATGGCGGTGTCGGACTCGTTGAGCGCGGCCAGCGCCTGCTCGGCGGAGTCCCGGCGGGCCGCCTGCTCGGTCAGCGCGCCCGACAGCGCCGCGCTCAGCTGGGCGACCTGCGCTTCCGCCGCGGCCAGCTCGCTGCCGGCCTTGTCGATTTCGGAGGTGATCTCCAGCGTGGACATCGTGCGGTCGGAGCCGCCGTTCACCCAGCCGGCGCCCACGAGGTCGCCGTCGAGCGTCACCGCGCGCAACCGCGGGCGGGCGGCGACCAGATCGAGCGCCGCGGCAAGGTCGTCGAGCACCGCGACACCGGAAAGCATGGCGGTCAGCGCGCCACGCAGCCGCGCCGGTGTCTCGACCAGGTCCAGCGCCCACACCGCCCCGCCGGGCAGCTCGCCGGGGCGCGCGGGGTCCTGCGGGGCCGGCCAGTCCCCCAGCACCAGGGCCGCGCGCCCGCCGTCGGCTTCCTTGAGCGCGGCGACCGCGGCCCGGGCCGCGCCGGGGCTCTCGGCGGCCAGCGCGTCGGCCGCCGAGCCGAGCACGGCGGCCACCGCCGCCTCGTAGCCCGAGCGGACCTTGACCATCCTGGCGAGCGGCCCCAACAACCCCGACCCGCCGTGGTGCTCGCAGAGCCAGGCCGCGCCGTTCTTGCGTTCCAGTCCCACCGACAGCGCGTCGATGCGGGCCCGCAGCGAAGCCACCTGGCGTTCGGCGCCCCGCTCGGCGGCCTGCAGCTCGGCGACGCGCTGGTCGGCCGACCGCAGCGCGGCCACGGTCCGCTCGTGGTGCTCGTCGAGGCCCATCTCGCCCTGGTCGAGCTCGCCGACCCGCCCCTGCACGGTCTCGAACTCGGCCCGGGTCTGCTGTACCCGTGCGGCGGCCTGTTCGATGCGCTCGGACAGCCGCGCGACGCTCTCGTCGATCGACTCGACCCGCGCGCGCATGGTCTCCACCTGGCCGGACAGCCTGGCCAGACCCTCCCGGCGGTCCGCCTCGGCGCGGACCGCCGCCAGGTGGGCCCGGTCGGCCTCCGCGGCCGCGCGTTCGCGCTCGGCCAGTTGCGCGCGGGCGGCGTCGAGCCGCGCGCGCGCATCGGCGAGCTCAGCCAGCAGCCGCTGCTCGGCGACTTCGACCCGCTGGGCCTCGGCGTCCAGCTCGTCGGGGTTTCTGGGGTCGGGGT
>NZ_VMQU01000165.1 GCF_007714205.1 Mycobacterium helveticum
GTCCTAGTGGCGGATACCAAGACCCGGCGGCGGGCGCGGGGGCCCGCCCGGGCCCCCGTTCAGCATCAGCGAAGCGTTCGGCTGGGCGTGGAAGAAGTTCAGGCAGAACGCCGCGGCGCTGATCGTGCCGGTCCTCGTGTACGGGCTGCTGCTCGGCGCCGCCTACGGCCTGATCGCCCTGAGCACCGGGATGGGCACCGGCGTGGGCACCAACTCCGGCGACTCCACCAGCGCCATAACGAATCTCTGGCCGGGCGAGTGGGCCATGATGGTGATCGGCTACCTGCTGGTTTTCGCGGTGGGGGTGTTCGCCCAATCGGCGTTCCTGACCGGGTGCCTCGACATCGCCGACGGGCGGCCGGTGACCATCGGGTCGTTCTTCAGGCCGCGCAACTTCGGCACGGTCATCCTGGCGGCGCTGCTCGTCAGCGTCCTCAGCACGCTCGCCTCGGCCCTGTGCTTCCTTCCCGGCCTCATCTTCGGCATCTTCGCGATGTTCACGGTTCCGTTCGCCATCGACCGTGCGCAACCGCCGGTCACCGCGCTGACGGCGAGCCTGTCCACGGTCTGGTCGAACTTCGGCAACGCTCTGCTGGCCTGGCTGGTGGAGGTGGTGGTGATCGTTGTCGGCGCGCTGGCGTGCGGCCTCGGCCTGCTGGTGGGGCTCCCCGTCGCCGCGCTGATCCTGATCTACACCTTCCGCACCCTGTCGGGCGGGCGGGTCGTGCCGCTGGAGCAGGGCTACCCGCAGGGGCCACCACCGGGGTACCAGCCGTCCTGACGCCGGCCCGCTGAACGCGCGGGGCGCCGCCGCGGCGCGCTGCGGCGTTGTGCTGCTTGTGATGCAATCAGCGGTTATGAGCATCAAAGTTGCGCTGGAGCACCGCACCAGCTACACCTTTGACCGGCTGGTCCGCGTGTATCCGCACGTGGTGCGGCTGCGCCCGGCGCCCCACTGCCGGACGCCGATCGAGGCCTACTCGCTGCGCGTGGAACCCGACGACCACTTCATCAACTGGCAGCAGGACGCCGTGGGCAACTTCCTCGCGCGGCTGGTGTTCCCCAACCCCATGACCCGCCTGACCATCGCCGTCGGGCTCATCGCCGACCTGAAGGTGATCAACCCGTTCGACTTCTTCATCGAGGACTGGGCCGAGACATGGCCCCCCGGCGGGCTGGTCTACCCCAAGGCGCTGGCCGACGACCTCGAGCCCTACCTGCGGCCGGTCGACGAGGACGGCGAGGGCGCGGGGCCGGGCGACCTCGTCCGCGCGTGGGTGCGCGACTTCTCGGTACCCGACGGCACCCGCACCATCGACTTTCTGGTCGGCCTCAACCGCGCGGTCAACAACGACGTCGCCTACAGCGTGCGCATGGAACCCGGGGTCCAGACACCGGATCACACGCTGCGCAGGGGGATCGGCTCGTGCCGGGACTCGGCCTGGCTGCTGGTGTCGATCCTGCGCCGGTTCGGGCTGGCCGCCCGCTTCGTGTCGGGCTACCTGGTCCAGCTGGCTTCCGACGTCAAGGCCCTGGACGGGCCGTCGGGCACCGCCGCCGACTTCACCGACCTGCACGCCTGGACCGAGGTCTACGTCCCCGGCGCGGGCTGGGTCGGCCTGGACCCGACGTCGGGGCTGTTCGCCGGCGAGGGCCACATCCCGCTGGCGGCCACGCCCCATCCGGCGAGCGCGGCGCCCATCAGCGGCGGCACCGAGCCCTGCCAGTCGACGCTGGAGTTCTCCAACACGGTGACCCGCGTGCACGAGGACCCGCGCGTCACGCTGCCCTACACCGACGCGGCGTGGCGGTCGATCTGCGAGGTCGGGCGCCGCGTCGATGAGCGGCTGGCCGCCGCCGACGTCCGCCTCACCGTGGGCGGGGAACCGACGTTCGTGTCGGTGGACATCCGCCCGGGCACGTCGGCCGAGGAATGGACGACGGCCGCAGACGGCCCGCACAAGCGGCAGCGGGCGTCCGATTTGGCCGCCAGGCTGAAGGCGGCGTGGGCCCCGCAGGGGCTGATCCAGCGCGGGCAGGGCCGGTGGTATCCCGGAGAACCGTTGCCGCGCTGGGAGATCGCGCTCCACTGGCGCACCGACGGGCGACCGCTGTGGACCGACGGGACGCTGCTGACCGACCCCTGGAGTGGCCAACCGGCCCGGCCCGCCGATGCCGACACGGCCCGCGCGGTGCTCGCCGGCATCGCCGACGGCCTGGGGCTGCCGGCCTCTCAGGTGCGACCCGCCTACGAGGACCCGCTGCACAGACTGGCGGCCAAAGTGCGTCTGCCCGAAGGGGATCCGGTGGACCCGGCCGACGATCTGGCCGACGACTCCCCCGCCGGGCGCGCCGCGCTGCTGGCCCGCCTCGACGAATCCCTCACCGTGCCTGCGGCTTTCGTCCTGCCGCTGCACCGGCGCGACGACGGCCTGGGGTGGGCCAGCGCGTGTTGGCGGCTGCGCCGCGGGCGCATCGTGCTGCTGGCCGGGGATTCCCCCGCGGGTCTGCGGCTGCCGCTGGACTCGATCAGCTGGCGACCGCCCCGCCCCACATTCGACACCGATCCCCTGTCCGCGGGCGACGCGCCGGGCCCGGACTCGGCGCGCGCGGTGGTCACCGACCCCGACGGGGCGCCGCCGACCGCGATGGTCGCCGAGGTCCGGGACGGGTACCTGCACGTCTTCCTGCCGCCCACCGAGGCGCTGGAACACTTCACCGACCTCGTCGCCCGCGTCGAGGCCGCCGCGGCGCACGCCGGCTGCGCGGTCGTGGTCGAGGGCTACGGCCCGCCGCCGGACCCCCGCCTGCGGTCGACGACGATCACCCCCGACCCGGGCGTGATCGAGGTCAACGTCGCGCCCACCGCCGGCTTCGCCGAACAGGCGCGGCTGCTGGAGACCCTCTACGAACAGGCCCGGCTGGCCCGGCTGTCCACGGAGTCGTTCGACGTCGACGGCACCCACGGCGGCACCGGCGGGGGCAACCACATCACGCTCGGCGGCGTCACCCCGGCGGACTCGCCGCTGCTGCGCCGCCCGGACCTGCTGGTCTCGTTGCTGACGTACTGGCAGCGCCACCCGTCGCTGTCCTACCTGTTCGCCGGGCGGTTCGTCGGCACCACCTCGCAGGCCCCGCGCGTCGACGAGGGCCGCGCCGAGGCGCTGTACGAGCTCGAGATCGCGTTCGCCGAGATCGCGCGGGTCAGCGGCGGCGGGCCCAAGAGCAACCTGGCCAAACCCTGGCTGGCCGACCGCGCGCTGCGCCACCTGCTGACCGACATCACCGGCAACACCCACCGCGCCGAGTTCTGCATCGACAAGCTCTACAACCCCGACAGCCCCCGCGGCCGGCTCGGCCTGCTCGAACTGCGCGGGTTCGAGATGCCGCCGCACCTGCGCATGGCGATGGTGCAGTCGCTGCTGGTGCGTGCGCTGGTGGCGTGGTTCTGGGAGCAACCGCTGCGCGCCCCCCTGATCCGCCACGGCGCCAACCTGCACGGTCGATACCTGTTGCCGCACTTCATCATCCATGACATCGCCGACGTCGCGGCCGATCTGCGCGCCCACGGAATCGGCTTCGAGACCAGCTGGCTGGACCCGTTCACCGAGTTCCGCTTCCCGCGCATCGGCACCGCCGTTTTCGACGGCGTGGAGATCGAGCTGCGCGGCGCGATCGAGCCGTGGCACACCCTGGGCGAGGAGTCAGCCGCGACGGGCACCGCCCGCTACGTCGACTCCTCGGTCGAGCGGATCCAGGTCCGCGTCATCGGCGCCGACCGGCACCGCTACCTGGTGACCTGCAACGGCTACCCGGTGCCGCTGCTGGCCACCGACAACCCGGACGTCCACGTCGGCGGGGTGCGGTTCAAGGCGTGGCAGCCGCCGAGTGCGCTGCACCCGACCATCTCGGCCGACGGCCCGCTGCAGTTCGAGCTGGTCGACCTGACCACCGGGACGTCCCGCGGTGGCTGCACCTACCACGTCACCCATCCGGGCGGGCGCGCCTACGACGAGCCGCCCGTCAACGCCGTCGAGGCCGAGGCCCGCCGCGCCCGCCGTTTCGAGGCGACCGGCTTCACCCCGGGCAAGCTCGACCTGTCCGGCCTCCGGGAGAAGCAGGCCCGCATGTTCACCGACGTCGGCGCGCCGGGCATCCTCGACCTGCGCCGCGTGCGTACCGTGCAGCAGTAATGGCATTCCCGGACAACACGGCCAGGGCACTCGGTACGAACGGATGGCCGGCGACGGCTTCGGCTGCGCCGGGCGCCCGCCGCGACGCCGACCGGCTGCTGGACGGATACCGCGCCGCCCGTGCCCAGGAGGCGCTGTTCGACCTGCGGGAGGGCCCCGGGACCGGCCCGGCGATCGGGTTCGACGAGTTCGTCGACCGCGACGGGTCCGTGCGCCCGGCCTGGCACGAGCTGGCCGACGCCGTCGCGGAGCGGGGCCGCGCCGGGCTGGACCGGCTGCGCTCGGTGGTGCACACCCTGATCGACAACGACGGCATCAACTACACCGAGGCGGGCCCGGGCGGGCGCGGCCTGGAACCGCGACCCTGGCACCTCGACACGCTGCCGATCGTGCTGTCGGCGGCGGACTGGGAGACGCTGGAGGCCGGGCTGGTGCAGCGCTCGCGCCTGCTCGACGCGGTGCTCGCGGACCTCTACGGGCCGCGGCGCCTGCTCACCGAGGGCCTGCTGCCCCCGGAACTGGTGTTCGCCCACCCCGGTTACGTGCGCGCCGCCAACGGGATCGAGATCCCCGGGCACCACCAGCTGTTCATGCATGCGTGCGACGTCAGCCGGCTGCCCGACGGCAGCTTCCGGGTCAACGCCGACTGGACCCAGGCGCCCTCTGGCGCCGGCTACGCGCTGGCCGACCGGCGCGTCGTCGCGCACGCGATTCCGGACCTCTATGAGAGGGTCGCGCCGCGGCCGACGACACCGTTCGCCCAGGCGCTGCGGCTGGCGCTGATCGACGCGGCACCCGACATCGCGCAGGATCCGGTGGTGGTGGTGCTCAGCCCGGGCATCTACTCCGAGACCGCGTTCGACCAGGCGTATCTGGCGACGCTGCTGGGCTTTCCGCTGGTGGAGAGCGCGGACCTGGTGGTGCGCGACGGCACGCTGTGGATGCGTTCGCTGGGCACCCTGAAACGCGTCGACGTGGTGCTCCGCCGCGTCGACGCGATGTACACCGACCCGCTGGACCTGCGCGCCGACTCCCGCCTCGGGGTGGCCGGCCTGGTGGAGGCCCAGCACCGCGGCACGGTGACCGTGGTCAACACGCTGGGCAGTGGCATCCTGGAAAGCCCGGGGCTGCTGCGCTTTCTGCCCGGGCTGGCCGGGCGCCTGCTCTCCGAGGACCCGTTGCTGGACACCGCGCCGGTGTACTGGGGCGGCATCGCCGCCGAACGCTCCCACCTGCTGGCCAACCTGTCGTCGCTGCTGGTGAAGTCCACCGTCGGCGGGAAAAGCCTGGTCGGACCGACGCTGTCGTCGCAGCAACTGGCGGAGCTGGCCGCGCGGATCGAGAGCACGCCCTGGCAGTGGGTGGGCCAGGAGCCGCCGCAGTTCTCGTCGGCACCCACCGACCATGCCGGTGTGCTGGCCTCGGCCGGTGTCGGGATGCGCCTGTTCACGGTGGCCCAACGCAGCGGCTATGCGCCGATGATCGGCGGCGTGGGTTACGTGCTGGCTTCCGGGCCGGCCGCGTACACGTTCAACACCGTTGCGGCCAAGGATGTCTGGGTGCGGCCGACCGAACGCGCGCGGGCCGAGGCCCTCCCGACCCCGGCGCCCCCGGCGGCCCAACCGGCGAAGACCGGGGCGGGCACCTGGGCGGTCAGCTCGCCGCGGGTGCTGTCCGACCTGTTCTGGATCGGCCGCTACGGCGAGCGCGCCGAGAGCATGGCCAGGCTGCTGATCGTGGCCCGCGACCGTTTCCACGTCTACCGCCATCACCAGTACACCGAGGAAAGCGCGTGCGTGCCGGTGCTGATGGCCGCGCTGGGCGGGATCACCGGGACCGACGCCGGCGGCGACGTCGGCGATCACGCCGAGATGATCGCCGTCGCGCCCTCGACGCTGTGGTCGCTGACCGTGGATCCGGACCGGCCCGGGTCGCTGGTGCAGTCGGTGGAGGGGCTGGCCCTGGCCGCCCGGGCGGTGCGCGACCAGCTGTCCAACGACACCTGGATGGTGCTGGCCGGGGTGGAGCGCGCACTCGCGCACCGGGCCGAGCCGCCGGACTCGCTCACCGAGGCCGACGCGCTGCTGGCGACGGCGCAGTCGCAGACGCTGGCCGGGATGCTCACGCTCTCGGGGGTGGCCGCCGAGTCCATGGTGCGCGACGCGGGCTGGACGATGATGGACATCGGCAAGCGCACCGAGCGGGGCCTGTGGCTCACCGCCCTGCTGCAGGCCACGCTGACCGTGGTCCGGCCGGCCGCGGCCGAACAGATCATCATCGAGGCGGCGCTGGTGGCCTGCGAGTCGTCGGTGACCTACCGGCGCCGGACGGCGGGCACGGTGAGCGTCGCCGCGATGGCCGAGCTGATGCTGTTCGACGCCACGAACCCGCGGTCGTTGCTGCACCAGGTGGAGCGGCTGCGGGCCAACCTGCGCGACCTGCCCGGGTCGTCGGGTTCGTCGCGCCCGGAGCGGCTGGTCGACGAGATCAGCACCCGGCTGCGCCGGTCCCATCCCGCCGAACTCGAGCAGGTCAGCGACGACGGGCGCCGCGCGGAGCTGGCCGGCCTGCTGGCCGGGATACACGCCGGGCTGCGCGATCTGGCCGAGGCGATCACCGCGACCCAGCTGGCGCTGCCCGGCCTCATGCAGCCGTTGTGGGGGCCCGACGAACGACGGGTGATGCCGGCCTAGCCACCTGCGCAATCGTGGCGCCGCAGCCGCTACGCAGCGCTTCCCCCCGACTGCGACGTCGGGTCGTCGATGACGGTGTGGATGAACCTCATCTTCTCCAGCACCGCCGCGGGCAGCACAAACGGATACAGGTCGTCGTGGCCCATCGACCGGTTCACCATGTTCAGCGACCACGACAGCGGCAGCCACATGTCGATGATGGTCGCAAAGGCGCTGGGGCCCAGGATGGTCCGGTCGAACGTCGCCGTCGCAGGCGCGAAGCCGCACCAGGCCGAGGTGTCCAGGGCGCCGCGGATGTGCAGGTAGTGGGCGAACGTCTCGGCCCAGTCCTCGGCGGGATGCATGGTCGCATACGACGACACGAACCGTTCCTGCCAGCCGTCGGGCGCGCCCTGGCTGTAGTGGCGGTCCAGGGCCTTGGAGTAGTCCGCGTCGGGATCGCCGAACAGCTCGGTGAAGCGCGCCAGGTTGTCGCCGGACGGGGCGACCAGCCGATAGAAGTAGTAGTGCCCGACCTCGTGGCGGAAGTGCCCGAGCAGGGTGCGGTACGGCTCCGCCATCTCGACCCGCAGCTGCTCGCGGTGCACGTCGTCGCCCTCGGCCAGGTCCAGGGTGATGACGCCGTTCTCGTGCCCGGTGAGCACCTTCTCGTGGGCGCTGGACAGCAGGCGGAAGGCCAGGCCGTAGTCGGGGTCCGGGCCGCGGCCGATGATCGGCAGCTTGAGCTCGTGCAGCTCGGCAATGAGCCGCCGCTTGGCCGCCTCGGCCCGGGCGAACGCGGCCAGGCCGTCGGCGTCGGCGTCGTTGGGCCGCTCGATGGTCAGCGCGCACGACTCGCAGAGCCCGCCGGAAGTCTTCGCTACCAGCCAATTGCATTCGGCCAGGTAAAGATTGGCGCAGAGCTCATACTCGTCGGCATCCACGGCGCCGGCGTGCTCGCCCTGCTCGCCCGTGGCGATCACCAGCAGGGCCATCTGGCCCAGGGAGAACCCCAGCGCGCTGCCGCACGACAGGCACGCGGAGTTCTCGAACGTCAGGCGCTGGCCACAGCTGGGGCAATGGAAGTCACGCATGCCAGTAGTCGCCCTCGAGAGGGCCCGGGTACGGCACCACGTCGACCCCGACGTCGATGACGCTGTGCGTGGAGTTGGTGTAGATGATGCCGCGCAGCGGGGGCACGTCCGCGTAGTCGCGGCCGCGGCCGACGACGATGTAGCGCTCGTCGACCATCTGGTCGTTGGTGGGGTCCAGGCCCAGCCACTCCACGTGGCCGGGCTCCTGCGGAGTCCACACCGCGGCCCACGCGTGTGTGGCGTCGATGCCGATCATCCGATCCTTCCCCGGGGGCGGGTCGGTGGCCAGGTACCCGGAGACATAGCAGGCCGCCAAACCGTTGGCTCGCAGGCAGGCGATCGCCAGCCTGGCAAAGTCCTGGCATACCCCTTCCCGGGCGGCCAGAACCTCGTCCACCCCGGTGGAAATCGTCGTCGACCCCGAGCGGTAGGTGAAGTCGGTGAAGATCCGCGACGCGAGGTCCCGCAGCACCTCCACCAGCGGACGCCCGGGCGCGAAGCTGGGTGCGGCGTACCGGCGCACCTCGTCGGTGATCTCCGGCGGATCCAGGTCGAGCGTGAACTCCACCGCGAGCGCTCCCGCGGGCCCCGCCGGCCGGGCGGCCTCCCACGGCCCCAGCGCCGGACCGCTGCCGTAGAGCGTCGGCGCCGGCGGGTACACGTCGACGACGGAGTCGCTGGTGACCGTGAGGGTGCGGTGCGGCTCGGTGACGTGGAAGTAGGAACTGGTGTTGCCGTAGCCGTCCTGGCTGGTGGAGACGTCGCCCGGCGCCGGCTCGATGTGCAACCGGTGCGCCACGCAGCGCTGCCGCGGCGAGTCCCGCGGCGTGAGGAAGCCGCGGCCGTAGGAACTCGTCACCACGTCGGAGTAGCGATACTCGGTGCGGTGCGTGACGCGATGGCGGCGGGCGACCCCGCCCTCGGCTTCTGGCACGACCCCTCCTCACGGCTGAGCACGACGTCGCCGGCATACCCGGAGGCCTGCGCGCACGGCCGCAGGTCAGCTCCGGTGCAACTCGAACAGCGGAATCACCCGGCTGGTCTTGGACTGGTACTCGGCGAACCGCGTCGACGCGGCGGTGATTCTGGGGAAGAACTCGTCGCGTTCGGCGGGCGGCAGTTCGCGCGCGGTCACGTCGAACGCCTGCACGCCGGCGGGGCTGCCGATCTCGACATGGGCGCCGGGGTTGGCCCGCAGGTTGTGCACCCAGGCCGGGCTGACCGGGGCGCCGGCGAAGGATCCGACGATGAGCAGCCTGCCGTCGATGCGGAAGTACGCCAGCGGCGAAACCCGCGGCCGACCGGACTTGGCGCCGGTCGTGGTGAGCAGCAACAGGTCGGCCTCGGCGAACTGACCACCGACCTTGCCGCCGTTGGCGCGGAACTCGTCGATGATGCTCGTGTTGAACGCGTTGAGCGTCTCGGCGTCCGGGATTTGGCTCACTGGACTACCTTCCTGAGGTCATCGCTTCTGGATGAAGCGTTGATGCACCCGAGGTGCCACCAGGTCACTG
>NZ_VMQU01000166.1 GCF_007714205.1 Mycobacterium helveticum
GTGGGATTACGGGGTGGGGAGTCTGTCCCGAGACCGAATGTGAGGACAGCAAGGATGATGAAAAACAGCATGAAAAGCAGCAGTAGCGTCGCGCTCCGGCGGGTGGCCGGCATCGGCATGAGCTGCCTGTTCGGGGCGATGGGCGCCTGCGGACTCGCCGGCGCACCGGCGGCGGTCGCCGCGCCCGACTGCAGTCCCGGCGGGGTGAACGCCACCGTCTCCTCGGTGACCGACACCGCGCAGCAGTACCTGGCCGCCCATCCCGACGCCAGCCAGGTCGTCACGGCCGCCTACGGCGAACCGCGGCCGCAGGCCGAGTCCAACCTGCGCACCTACTTCACCGCGCACCCGCAGGAGTACACCGACCTGCGCGGCATTCTGGCGCCGATCGGCGACACCGAAAGCCGGTGCAAGGTGACGGCGCTGCCGCCGAACCTGGAGTCGGCCTACCAGGAGTTCATGGCCGGCTGACCGGTCCGGACAGCGCGTCCGGCACGTGTCGGGAGTTCCGCCTGGCGAACCGTCGCCCGGGACGCGCCCGGCAACGGCCGGGCTATGTTACCTCAGATACGTTGTGCCGCTGATCTTTTGAGCGTCAAGCCGGTGAGCGGCGGTCACTGCCGCAGCGTGGTGTGCGGGCTCTGACCGTAGGCCTGCCGGTAGACCACCGCGAACCGGCCGGTGTGCGCGAAGCCCCACCGCTGGGCGATCTCGGTGACGGTCGCCGTCGACCGTGATGCGGCGATCAAATCCTGATGCGCCCGGTGCAGCCGGACGCGGCGCACGTACTCCGTCGGAGTGGTGTCCAGGTTCCGTCGAAACAGGTACTGCACCGCCCTGGGGGTCAGGTGGACCGCCGCCGCGATGTCGTTGACGCCGATATCGTCGGAGGCGTGGCAGTGGATGAACGACACCGCGCCCTTGAGCGCTTCGGGCAGTGCGGGACTGCCGGCCACGTCCTGTTCGGTCACGTTGGACGGGTAACACTCGAGCAGCGCCCCGGCCAGCAGCGGGGCCAGCGTCGCCACGATGAGCGGCTGGTGGGCGGTCTCCGCGGATGCCAGGATGCCCGTCGCGTAGTCCAGCGCCCGGCGCCACGCGCGGATGGCGACGCGGGAGCGTGGCCGGCTGTCGAGGAACCGGATCTGCGGCGACAGCGGCGCATGCAGGTCGGCGGCCACGCTGTGCAGCACGTCCGCCCCGAAGCT
Organism: Mycobacterium helveticum; assembly: GCF_007714205.1. Classification (GTDB taxonomy): domain Bacteria; phylum Actinomycetota; class Actinomycetes; order Mycobacteriales; family Mycobacteriaceae; genus Mycobacterium; species Mycobacterium helveticum. Next base: position 1,209 of record NZ_VMQU01000166.1, read on the forward strand.
CACGACCTCGAAGCGCGCACCGCTCACCTGCAGCACGCAGGACATGCCGTGGGCGACGAGGACCGGGCAGTCCAGGGTCGGCAACCCGCCGCCCCGCACGGTCAGCGATCCCGCGCGGGGCTGGATCACGACGACGGAGTCGCCGGTAGCGATCTGGACGCTCACCCGGCCCCCGATCAGCACGCCGTCGATGGTGACCCCGCCCGCCTCCCAGCGCCGGTGGGTGACCGCCGAGCCTCGGGTCAGCCCGGCGAGCTTCCACCCCGGCGTGTAGGCGCCGGCGAAGAATTGGCGCGCCGACTCGGGCTCGCTGGTACGGAATTGCTCGCAGCGAAGGCCGCTCCGGCTGTATCCGCGCCGGCCCGCGGTACCGGCCCGGGTATCTGGGGCCCGGGTATCTGGGGCCCGGGTATCGGGTGGCCGGCCGAGGTCGACGTGGATCGCGGTGGGCGGCGGGCCGACAGCCGCGAGCGGCGGACGCGCCGCCGTGTCCGCGGCGCGCCTCACTCCCCACGTGACCGCGGGTTTGCCCAACGCCTGCACACTGGTCAGCGTCTTCCTCCCGACCGCTTCACGGTAGCCCGCTTCACGGTAGCCCGCTTCACGGTAGCCCCGCCGACTGTAAAAGGGGCGAAGCCAGCCGCTCCGAACCGATTTGCCGATAGATGTTGAGCGCGTCCAGCGCCACCCGGTCCCAGGTGAAACGCGACAGCGCGCGGCTTCGGCCGGCCGAACCCATGCTCTCGCACTGGAAGCTCTGTGCCAGCAGGGCCCGAAGAGCGGCCGTCAGTTCGCCGGGCCGTTGCGACGACAGCACCAGCCCCGTCACGTTGTCCACGATGGCCTCCGTCAGGCCCCCGACAGGCAGGGCCACCACGGCCACCCCGCACGCCATCGCCTGCAACACCGGCGTCGGGCGGGGCGGCTCCCGCGGCGTGCACGCGACCACGTTGGCGGACCGGATCAGCTGCGGCAGTTCGCCGTCGGGCACCGTGCCCGCAAAGCGCACCCGGTCGGCCACCCCCAACTCGGCGGCGAGCTCCTCGAGCTGGGCCCGCGCCGCGTCGTGGCCGGCGTCGTCCGGGGCGGTCTCCGCGAGCACCAGCTCGGTGCCCGCCAGCCTGGGCAGCGCGCGGACAACCCTATCGAAACCGTTGCCCCACAAGGGGTTCGGCGCCAGGCACAGCACGCGGTTGAGTTCGCCGCGGGGCGCCGCGGGACCGACCGGGGCGAAGCGTTCCACGTCCACGCCGCTGACCAGGACGGACATCCGCGCCCGGCTGCGGCGCAACCGGGCGAGCGCGTCGACGTCGGCGCCGCTCTCCCCGGTCACCCATGTCGCGCTGCGCGCCAGCAGCGGCTCGACCCGTTCGCGTTCGCTCTCGTGGTGTGAGCCGTCGGACCGGGGACGGCGCGCCGCGGCCACGCCCTGAAAGGTCTGCACGGTCGGTATCCGCTGGCGCCGCGCCGCCAGCTGGGCGGCCAACCCGCCGAGCCAGCCGTACGCGTGCACGACGTCGGGTTGATCCGACGACCACGCGCGCTGCAGCGCGGCCGCCCAGTCTCCGACGTACGGCAGCACCCGCGGCGCGGGGGCCGGGCCCCGGGGGCCGACGGCGACCGGCACGATCCGGTGGTCGTCAACGGCTCCCGCAGTTTGCCCAGCCCGTCGCATGAGGTAGGCGGTGGCATCATGTCCGCGAGCTGCCAGCGCGGCGCAGATCTGCCCGGGGTCGTCACCCACCTGATCGTCGCCGCTGACGATGGCGATCTTCAAGCGAAGCTCCCTTCACGCCGTCCCCCGCACTGGGTGTTACCCGCCGGCGTGTCGGACAAACGATGCAGGACCGCCTCTTCGTGTTGTGAACCACGGATTCCCCGGCTGGATCAGGGGCGGCGCCGCGTCAGTTCACGACCTGCATCAACGGCAGCGCCCCGCCGACGGTTCCGTCGTCGGAGTGGAACGACGTGCACGTGACCCGCACCCGGGCGGGGCGGCCGCGCCGGTTGACCGCGTCCCCACGCGCGGGAGAGCGCGGAAACGATGGCGAGGCCGGACACGATTTCCGCGCCCCGATCGACGCTCTCGTGCCGGGCGGCGGGCCGATGGCTGCAGTCCTCCACCGCGACCGTGATGGTGTCCCGGTGGCTCTCGACGATCTGCACCGGCGCGCTTTCGGTGTGGTCGAGCACGTTCTCGACGAAGATCGTGGCCACCGTGCCCGCGACCGGGATCAGCCGGTGTGCGTCCCAACCGGTGAGCCAATCGGTGATCATGGTGCGGGCCAGTCCGATGCCGGCCCGGCCGGCGGGGATCTCGGCGCGTGCCCGACGCCGGATCCGCAGGGCTTGGCCGGCGACGGCCTGCAGCGCCAATTCCCGCGTCGGGTGCACGGGCACGTAACGGGTCACTCCGACCGACGCGATGATCCGCCGCGAATCCGGGGCTTCGCAGACCAGCATGATCGGCACGTCGGGCCAGGTGCTGACGTGCCAGCGGGCGCTGGTGAACACCGACCAGGCCGAGGAGCCCGACACCCGCAGCCCGTTGACGTCGACGATCACCGCACTCGGCTCGTCCAGCGCGGCCAGCGCCGTGTCGGGCTCCTGGCGGGGTCCTCGATCTCGTGATCCGACAGCTCCTTGAGGACGGCGCCGATGTCGCTCGCGGCGGCCTGGCGGTCCGGCACGCCGGCAGCCCGCGCGTTGGTCGGCATCGCCGGGAACAGCTCGTCCTCGGGCGTCTGGCCGATGGCGGTGCCGCCGCGCGCGGATCGCGGCCAGGCCGAGCACTCCGTCGTCGAGCACCCCGAGAGCAGCACCCCGACGGCCCGCGGGCCGAACGCCGGCGCCACCGAACGGAACAGGGCGTCGATCGCGGGCCGGTGCCCGTTCTCGCCGCCCCCCGGACAACACCACGCGGTGCTCGTCGACCAGCAGCCGGCGGTTCGGGCCTGCGACGTCGATGTGTCCGGGTTCCAGCTCTTGCCCGTCGCGCGCGGCGGTCGCCGGCGGCGTGCCGGCGCGATCGATGATGTGGGCCAACACGCTCGGCGCGCCGGCCGGGATGTGCAGCGTCACCAGTCATGCGTACCGCAGCTCCGCGACAGACCGGCCGCCAGCCTCGACAAGGCCTCGATGCCCCCGGCCGAGGCGCCGATCGCCACCGCTGCACGCAGGTCGACGTTCTGGTCGACGTTCTGGTCGACGTTGTGGCTGTCGACGTTGTGGCTGTTGGCGTTGTGGCTGTTGGCGTTGCTCACCACCCCACGGCCAACCCGCCCAGGGTTAGGTAACCGCGCAAGGCGTGGCTGGTGCACGAAGCGCGCGGGCGCGACGCGAAGCCGGTGGTTTTCCCGGCCACCGGACGGGGCATCCACCGGACGGGGCATCCACCGCCAAAGATGTCACACACAGGGGGGTGATCATCGTGCCGTCGTCGATCAAGAACGAGAAGCTCTACCAGGATCTGCGCCAGCAGGGCGACTCCAGGGAGAAGGCCGCCCGGATCTCCAACGCCGCCGCCGCGCGGGGCACGACATCGGTCGCCCGCAAGGGTGGCAGGGCCGGCTCCTACACCGACTGGACGGTGCCGGAGCTGAGGAAACGCGCCAAAGAGCTGGGGTTGTCAGGGTATTCGAGCCTGACCAAGGACAAGTTGATCGCCAGGCTGCGTGACCACTGATCGCGACCCCCGACACACCGCAACCGATCGGGTGCTCGTCTACCGCCGGTTCCCCGTCGGGTGTTCGAGGTCGAAACCCGCGCCCGCGAGGGCGGCCACGGCGTCGGCCACATCGGGTGCTGCGACCACCAGATCCGCACGTCGTCTCCCGCAGCCCGGGTGGGCAGCCGGGTGGCCCGACGCCACGCCCCGACGCCACGCCCCGACGCCATTGCGCCCCAGCGGTTGTCGCCGGTTTAGGTACCGGCCGGATTGGCAAACCTGAGGCCATGCCAGCGTCAGTCCTGAGTGCCTACGACGGGGCTGCCGTCGTGATCCCCGCCCACAACGAACGGGCGAAACTGCCGGCCTGCCTGCGCGCGGTGCTGACCGCGGCCCTGTGCGCGCCGATCCCGGTCACCGTCGTGGTGGTGCTCGACGACAGCGACGACGACAGCGCGCAGTTGGCCGGCCGGTACGGGCCCGACGTGCACTTCATCAGCGTCGACGCCCGCAACGTCGGCGCCGCGCGGGCCGTGGGCTTCGGCTATGCCCGATCGCTGAGCGCGCCCGGCGCCCGGGATTGGTCCCGGTACTGGTACGCCACCACCGATGCCGACAGCCGGGTCGACCCCGGCTGGTTGATCGGCCAGCTCGGGACCGGGGCGGACGTGGTCCTGGGCGTGGTGCGCGTGACCGACTGGCACCAGCACTCTCCCGACGTCGCCGACCGGTATCTGCGGGCCTACGAGGGTGGCGCGGGGGACCCGCACGAGCACATCCACGGCGCCAACATGGGATTCTCGGCGCGCGCGTATTGGCGCGTCGGCGGTTTCCACTCGCTGGCCTGCGGGGAGGACGTCGACCTGGTCGAGCGGTTCGAGGCCGCCGGCCACGCCATCCGCCGGGACACCGGGATATCGGTCATGACGTCGGCGCGGACCCGGGCCCGCGCCCCGCACGGGTTCGCCCATCATCTCAGGCAACTGGGCACGCCGGCGACGGGTGACTGCGCGTGACGGCGGGACTGGTCAAGCATTGGCTGGAGACCGGGCGGCTCGAGCTGCCGCTGCCCGCCTCGGGCCGCACCGCAGAGCGCTGGCAGGGCCTGGCGCTGCTGGCCGAGGAGGACATCGTGGCCGCCCGCATCGCCGAGGCCCACGTCGATGCCGTCGCCATTCTCGACGAGCTCGGCGGCAAGCCGCCCGATCCCGGCCAACTGTGGGGCGTGTGGGCCGCCGAGGCCCCCGACGCGACGCTGAGGGCCGCCGAAGCCGGCGGCACGTTCACCCTGAACGGCACCAAGGTGTGGTGCTCGGGCGCCGGGTTCTGCACCCATGCGCTGGTGACGGCCCGGCTCGCCGACGGAACGCGCGGCCTGTTCGCGGTGTCGGCGCTCGACGCGACGGTCAAGGCGCTGCCGACCACGTGGTGGAACGCCGGGATGGCGGGCAGCGACACCCGGCCCGTGCAGTTCACCAACACCCAGGCCGTGGCGGTCGGCGACCCCGACGGCTACCTGAGCCGGCCCGGGTTCTGGCACGGCGCGATCGGGGTGGCCGCGTGCTGGCTCGGCGGCGCGCGCCGCGTCGCCGAGCCGCTGTACCGTTGCGCCGGAAGCCAATCCGCGGACGCCTACTCGCTGGCGCACCTGGGCGCGGTGGACGCCGCGCTCGCCGCCGGCGAGGCGATGCTGACCACCGCCGCGGCCCACGTCGACGCCGACCCGTTCGACCGGACCAGCACCGCCCAGCTGCTCGCCCGCCGCGTCCGCGGCATCGCCGAGCACGCCGCCGACGAGGCCATCACCCGCACCGGCCGGGCCCTGGGACCCGGGCCGCTGTGTCAGGACGGCCGGCACGCCCAGCGGGTCGCCGACCTCACCATCTACATCCGGCAGAGCCACGCCGAGCGCGACCTGGCCGAGCTCGGACATCTTGCGGGACAACGCCATTGAACGCACTGGAGACACTGCCGACCAGCAACTGCGAGCGGTTCGCGGCCAAGCCGCTGACCCGCGGCGGCACGCCGCTGCCGGTGTGGCTGACCGCCCTGGACCGCGGGCCCCTGCCGCCGCTGGAGATGACCGGGTGCCGGCGCCTGGTGGTCGTCGCCCCGCACCCCGACGACGAGACCCTGGGCCTGGGTGCCACGATCGCGCACCTGGCCGCCTCGGGGGTCGACGTCCAGGTGGTGTCGGTCAGCGACGGCGGTGCCGCGCACCCCGGTGCGACGTCGCTGCAGCGGACCCGCATGGAAACCACCCGTCGCCACGAATTACGCAGGGCAGCAAAGGTTCTGGAGATACCGACCCCGCTGTCGCTGGGCCTGCCGGACGGCGAGTTCGCCGACCACGAGGACGGCCTCGCCGAGGCGCTCACCGACGTCCTCGCCGGCGCCGGCCCGGACACCTGGTGTGCGGCCACCTGGCGCGGGGACGGGCACCCCGACCACGAGGCCGTGGGGCGCGCGGCGGCGGCGGCCTGCGCGCGCAGCGACGCCACGCTGCTCGAGTTTCCGGTGTGGATGTGGCACTGGTCCAACCCCGCCGATGCGGTGGTGCCGTGGGCCCGCGCCCACTCGATGCCCGTATCCGGTCACGCCATCGTCCGCAAACGGCTTGCCGCACAATGCTTTCGAAGTCAGTTCGAACCGTGCAACGGAGCGCCCGCGCCCGTCCTGCCCGGGTTCGTGCTGCCGCGGCTGCTCGCGGTGGGCGAAGTGGTCTTCCGGTGAGCACCCGGCTGCCCGACGCGTACTTCGACCGGATGTATGCCGGCGCCGACGACCCGTGGCAGCTGTCGACGCGGTGGTACGAGGAGCGCAAGTACGCGATCACCCTGGCGATGCTGCCCGGCCGGCACTATCGGCACGCGTTCGAGCCGGGCTGCTCGATCGGGACGCTGACCGAACTGCTGGCCCGGCGCTGCGACCGGGTGACCGCGGTGGATGTGGCCGGCGCGGCGGTGCGGGGCGCGGACCTGCGGCTGCGGGCGGCCGGGTGCCGCGACCGGGTGACCCTGGCGCGGTCGTCCCTGGACGGGGCGTGGCCGCCGGGGCCCTTCGACCTGGTGGTGCTCAGCGAGGTCGGCTACTACCTGCGGGCCGACGCGCTGGCGGCCGTGCTGGACCGCGAATGCGCCCGGTTGCAGCCGGGCACCGCCGTCGTCGCCGCCCACTGGCGCCACGCCGTGGCCGACTATCCGCTCAGCGGCGACGCGGCCCACCGGGTCGTCGCGCGCACCCCCGGCCTGATGTCGCTGGGGTGCTACCGCGACCGCGACGTCGTCGTCGAGGTGTTCGACCGCGGTGACGGCCGGTCGGTGGCCGCGCGCGAACGGGTGCCGGGGGCGGCCGGTCAGGCACCGTGATCGGCCCGCCAGCCGGGGCGGCGAGGCGGTCGTGTCGGTGATCCGGCTGATCTCCACGCCCACGTCGGCGGCGCCGACCGGTACTCCCCCGGCCCTGATGCGTTCGGTGACCGCGGCGATCTCGTCGTCGGACACCCGCCGGCGTCGTGTCACTCGCGCTGTCACTCGCCGCTGCCACTCGGGCTGCCACTCGCGCTGCCACTCGGGCTGCCACTCGCGCGACGAGGGGGGCGGAGCCGCGGTGCGCGGACACCCGAAAGGCCGTACAACCCGCGAGTCAGCCCTTGCCGGTGATGGCGTCGCGGGCGCGGTCGAGCATCGCGGCGAACGGTCCCGCGACGAGGTTGGCCACCTGCGATTCCACCCCGGCGTGCGGGCGGGTGGGGGCGATCGCCTCGGCGAGCTTGGCGGCGCGGCCCATGCTCTCGAGCTCGTCGCCGTCCAACTGCTCACCCAGCTTGGCGAACTCGTCCTTCTCCTCGTGGGTGGCATGCTCGATCACGGCGTCGCGCAGTTCGGTCAACATCGTGGTGAACTCTTCGCTGTCGACGTCGAGCTTCTCCAGTTTCTGCAGCAGCGTCTTGGCCTCGTGCTCCTCCTTCAGGCGCTCGTCGACGGCCGCGGCGCCGTCGGCGAGCTTGCGCTTGGCGCGCGGGTGCACGACCTCCTCCTCGGCGGTCTCGTGCACGGCGAGCAGCCGACGGAGATCGATGAAGGCCTTCTCCCTCGCCTCGCCGGAAGCGGCCAGTGTGTCGGCGAACAGCGACTTGATCTGCTTGTGCTCGCTAACGAGAAAGTCGATCACATCGGTGGGCGACGTGATGGCGGCCTGAGCCATGATTTCCTCCCCTGACTGGTCGTGGCTCGCGCGCTGGGCTGTTGGCGCGCTCCCGTTCCGGCTACCCGTCGACCCGGACGCCAAACCTCTGCGGCGCCGGGCGCACCACCGTTCGCGGGCGGGCCGCGCCCCGTGCCCAGCAACGTCCCCGCGGACCTCGAAAGCATCCCGGGAGCGGGGCCGGACCACCATCGGATACATTCGCGGCAGGACCCACATCGAGGAGGGCACCGCAATGAGCGCTCCCCACGATTCCTATGGCCAGGATCCCTACGGGCAGAGCCCGTTCAGCTATGACCCGCTCGGCCGGGTTCCGTACGCCGGCCCGCCCGTGGGGCCTCCGGTTCTCCCGACCCCGCCGGCGGCCGCCTACCC
>NZ_VMQU01000167.1 GCF_007714205.1 Mycobacterium helveticum
ACCCGTCCCTCCGGCAGGGGACCCCGGGCGGGCGTCCGGACGGGCCACCGGGCGCCTTGGGCTGCAGACGGTCCCGCAGGAATTCGTCGCGCTGGTTCATGGGCTCCTCGGATGCCGGTGCGGGCCAGTATCGAACCAGTATCGGTCACCTGCGGACGCCGGCGTCCGCCGGCGGCGTGCAAACTTGATCGCGCCGTCCGCGCCGCCGTGTCACCGGGGCCGGTTACGGTCTGATCACGCCGAGGGCCGGCGCCGGCGCCGCCGACCGTTGCGGCCACGTCGGCGCCAGCAAACTCCAGGGAGCCGCGTGTGCGGGTACCGGACCGCGCGCGGCGGCGCCGGGCCCGGCGGTTTGCCCCCGCGACAGACCGCCCGGCGATGCCGCCGACCGCTCGGTTCGCCGAATTAACGCTGCCGCCGGGCGCCGGGTTAGACTTGAACGAAGTTGGCATGTCAGGCGGGTTTTGTCATATCGTTTTACGACTTGTCGTGACCGGTTCCAGGCCACCGTTCAGAGCAGCACGGACGCATCCTCAACAGGATCATCTCCGCCTGGGAGACAGCCTATCGACAAGACCGATGAGGTGTGAGCCCGCAACCTCCGGGTGCGGCCTCAACGGAGCGGCCCGAATGATCGGCGGCCGCGCAGAACGTTCAGGTGAAGGGTCAGGTGCATATGACGCCCAAGCGCGTCGGGTTGTATAACCCCGCGTTCGAGCACGATTCGTGCGGGGTAGCCATGGTCGTCGACATGCACGGCCGTCGCAGCCGCGACATCGTGGACAAGGCCATCACCGCGCTGCTCAACCTCGAACACCGCGGCGCCCAGGGTGCCGAGCCGCGCAGCGGCGACGGCGCGGGCATCCTGATTCAGGTGCCGGACGCGTTCCTGCGCGAGGTCGTGGAATTCGAGCTGCCTGCACCGGGCAGCTACGCCACCGGTATCGCGTTCCTGCCGCAGTCGTCCAAGGACGCCGCGGCTGCCTGCGCCGCCGTGGAGAAGATCGCCGAGGCCGAGGGGCTGACGGTGCTGGGCTGGCGGAACGTGCCCACCGACGACTCGTCCCTGGGTGCGCTGTCGCGCGACGCGATGCCCACCTTCCGTCAGGTGTTCATGACGGGCGCCTCGGGCATGACCCTGGAACGCCGCGCCTACGTGGTGCGCAAGCGTGCCGAGCACGAACTCGGCACCAAGGGCCCGGGCCAGGACGGGCCCGGCCGCGAAACGGTCTACTTCCCAAGCCTTTCCGGTCAGACGTTCGTCTACAAGGGCATGCTGACCACGCCGCAGCTCAAGGCGTTCTACCTCGACCTGCAGGATGACCGACTGACCAGCGCGCTGGGCATCGTGCACTCGCGGTTCTCCACCAACACCTTTCCGTCGTGGCCGCTGGCCCACCCGTTCCGCCGCATCGCCCACAACGGGGAGATCAACACCGTCACCGGCAACGAGAACTGGATGCGCGCCCGCGAGGCGTTGATCAAGACCGACGTCTTCGGGTCGGAGGCCGACGTCGAGAAGCTGTTCCCGATCTGCACCCCGGGCGCGTCCGACACCGCCCGCTTCGACGAGGTGCTCGAGCTGCTGCACCTGGGTGGGCGCAGCCTGGCCCACTCGGTGCTGATGATGATCCCCGAGGCGTGGGAACGGCACGAGTCGATGGATCCCGCGCGGCGGGCGTTCTACCGGTACCACGCGTCCCTGATGGAGCCGTGGGACGGGCCGGCGTCGATGACGTTCACCGACGGCACCATCGTCGGCGCGGTGCTCGACCGGAACGGCCTGCGCCCGTCCCGGATCTGGGTCACCGAGGACGGGCTGGTGGTGATGGCGTCCGAGGCCGGTGTGCTCGACCTGGACCCGGCCAGGGTGGTTCGCCGGATGCGGCTGCAGCCGGGCCGCATGTTCCTGGTGGACACCGCGCAGGGCCGCATCGTCGCCGACGAGGAGATCAAGGCGGAACTGGCCGCCGAGCACCCCTATCAGGAGTGGCTCGACAAGGGGCTCGTCCCGCTGGAGGACCTGCCGCAGGGCGATTACGTGCGGATGCCGCACGAGCGGCTCGTCAAGCGGCAGCTGGTGTTCGGCTACACCTACGAAGAACTCAACCTGCTGGTCGCGCCGATGGTTCGCAGCGGCGCCGAGCCGATCGGGTCGATGGGCACCGACACCCCGGTCGCGGTGCTGTCCCAGCGGCCGCGGCTGCTCTACGACTACTTCCAGCAGCTGTTCGCGCAGGTGACCAACCCGCCCCTGGACGCCATCCGCGAGGAGGTGGTGACCAGCCTGCTGGTCACCACCGGCGGGGAGCGCGACCTGCTCACGCCCGAAGCGGCGTCCTGTCACCAGATCAGCCTGCCGCAGCCGATCCTGCGCAACCACGAGCTGGCCAAGCTGGTCAACCTCGACCCCGACGACAAGGTCAACGGTCGTCCACACGGCATGCGTTCGGCGGTGATCCGCTGCGTGTACCCGGTGGCCGAGGGCGGCGCGGGCCTGGCCGCCGCGCTGGACGAGGTGCGGGCGCGGGCGTCGGCCGCCATCGCCGACGGCGCGCGGGTCATCATCCTGTCCGACCGCGAATCCGACGAGACGATGGCGCCGATCCCGTCGCTGCTCGCGGTGGCGGGCGTGCACCACCACCTGGTGCGCGACCGGACGCGCACCCAGGCGGGCCTGGTCGTGGAGACCGGTGACGCCCGCGAGGTGCACCACATGGCGCTCCTGGTCGGCTGCGGGGCGGCGGCGATCAACCCCTACCTTGCGTTCGAGTCGATCGAGGACATGCTCGACAGGGGGGTGTTCGACGGCTTTTCACATGGACTGGACCGCGACACGGCGCTCAACAACTACGTCAAGGCCGCCGGCAAGGGCGTGCTCAAGGTGATGTCCAAGATGGGCATCTCGACGCTGGCGTCCTACACCGGCGCGCAGCTGTTCCAGGCGGTGGGCATCGCCGAGGACGTGCTCGACGAGTACTTCACCGGCCTGGCCTGCGCGACGGGCGGGATCACCCTGGACGACATCGCCGCCGACGTCGCCACCCGCCACCGGCTGGCCTACCTGGACCGGCCCGACGAGCGCGCGCACCGCGAACTCGAGGTGGGCGGGGACTACCAGTGGCGCCGCGAGGGCGAGTACCACCTGTTCAACCCCGAGACCGTCTTCAAGCTGCAGCACTCGACCCGCACCGGCCAGTACAAGGTCTTCAAGGAGTACACCCGCCTGGTCGACGACCAGAGCGAGCGGATGGCCTCCCTGCGCGGCCTGCTGAAGTTCCGCTCCGGCCTGCGCGCCCCGGTGCCGCTGGACGAGGTCGAGCCGGCCGCCGAGATCGTCAAGCGCTTCTCGACGGGCGCGATGAGCTACGGATCGATCTCCGCCGAGGCGCACGAGACGCTGGCCATCGCGATGAACCGGCTGGGCGGGCGATCCAACAGCGGCGAGGGCGGCGAGGACGTCGGTCGGTTCGACCCCGATCCCAACGGGGACTGGCGCCGCAGCGCGATCAAGCAGGTCGCCTCCGGGCGGTTCGGTGTCACGTCGCACTACCTGACCAACTGCACCGATATTCAGATCAAGATGGCGCAGGGCGCCAAACCCGGTGAAGGGGGGCAGCTTCCGGGGCACAAGGTGTACCCGTGGGTCGCCGAGGTGCGGCATTCCACCCCGGGCGTGGGCCTCATCTCCCCGCCGCCGCACCACGACATCTACTCCATCGAGGACCTGGCGCAGCTGATCCACGACCTGAAGAACGCCAACCCGTCGGCCCGGGTGCACGTCAAGCTGGTGTCCGAGAACGGCGTGGGCACGGTGGCCGCGGGCGTGTCCAAGGCGCACGCCGACGTGGTGCTGATCTCGGGGCACGACGGCGGGACCGGCGCGACCCCGCTGACCTCGATGAAGCACGCCGGGGCGCCGTGGGAGCTCGGCTTGGCCGAGACGCAGCAGACGTTGCTGCTCAACGGGTTACGTGACCGGATCGTCGTCCAGGTCGACGGCCAGTTGAAGACGGGCCGCGACGTGATGATCGCGGCGCTGCTCGGTGCCGAGGAATTCGGATTCGCGACCGCGCCGCTGGTGGTGTCCGGCTGCATCATGATGCGGGTGTGTCACCTGGACACCTGCCCGGTCGGAGTGGCGACGCAGAACCCGCTGCTGCGCGAGCGGTTCAACGGCAAGCCCGAGTTCGTCGAGAACTTCTTCATGTTCATCGCCGAGGAGGTTCGGGAATACATGGCGCAGTTGGGTTTCCGTACCTTCAACGAGGTTGTCGGGCAGGTCGGATCGCTGGACGCGACGCTGGCCCGCGCGCACTGGAAGGCCCACCGGCTGGATTTGGCGCCGGTGCTGCACGAGCCGGAGTCGGCCTTCATGAACCAGGACCTCTACTGCAGCTCGAGTCAGGACCACGGCCTGGACAAGGCGCTGGATCAGCAGTTGATCGTGATGAGCCGCGAGGCGCTGGACTCCGGCAAGCCGGTGCGGTTCTCCACCACGATCAGCAACGTCAACCGCACGGTGGGCACGATGCTCGGTCATGAGTTGACCAAAGCCTATGGCGGGCAAGGCCTGCCGGACGGAACCATCGACATCACGTTCGAGGGCTCGGCGGGAAACAGCTTCGGCGCCTTCGTGCCCCGGGGGATCACGCTGCGTGTCTACGGCGACGCCAACGACTACGTCGGCAAGGGCCTGTCGGGCGGCCGGATCGTGGTGCGCCCGTCGGACAGCGCCCCGCAGGACTACGTCGCCGAGGACAACATCATCGGGGGCAACGTCATCTTGTTCGGCGCCACCAGTGGGGAGGCTTATCTGCGCGGCGTCGTCGGCGAGCGGTTCGCGGTTCGCAACTCCGGGGCGCATACCGTGGTGGAGGGCGTCGGCGACCACGGGTGCGAATACATGACCGGAGGCAAGGTTGTCATCCTGGGCCGCACCGGCCGTAACTTCGCCGCCGGCATGTCCGGCGGGGCGGCCTACGTCTACGACCCGGACGGCGAACTGCCGCGAAACCTCAACACCGAGATGGTTGACCTCGAGAGCCTCGAACCCGACGACGAGGAATGGCTGCACGGCATGATCCAGGCGCACGTCGACAACACCGATTCCGCGGTCGGCCAGCGGATCCTGGCCGACTGGTCCGGGCAACGGCGGCACTTCGCGAAGGTGATGCCGCGCGACTACAAGCGGGTGCTGCAGGCCATCGCCGAGGCCGAGCGCGACGGCCTGGACGTCGACAAGGCGATCATGGCGGCCGCCCATGGCTGACCCGACCGGCTTCCTGAAGTACACGCATCGGGAACTGCCGCGGCGCAGGCCTGTCCCGCTGCGGTTGCGCGACTGGAACGAGGTCTACGAGGACTTCGACCACGAGACCTGCCGCGAGCAGGCGACCCGCTGCATGGACTGTGGTATTCCCTTTTGCCACAACGGCTGTCCGCTGGGCAACCTGATCCCGGAGTGGAATGACCTGGTCCGCAACGACAGGTGGCGCGACGCCATCGAACGGTTGCACGCCACCAACAACTTCCCCGATTTCACCGGCCGGCTGTGCCCGGCGCCCTGCGAGCCGGCCTGCGTGCTCGGCATCAACCAGGATCCGGTGACGATCAAGCAGATCGAGCTCGAGATCATCGACAGAGCCTTCGAGGAAGGCTTCGTGGTGCCGCTGCCCCCGGACACGCGGACCGGCAAGACGGTCGCGGTGGTGGGTTCGGGTCCGGCGGGCCTGGCCGCGGCCCAGCAGCTCACCCGCGCCGGTCACAGCGTCACCGTGTTCGAGCGCGCGGACCGCATCGGCGGCCTGCTGCGCTACGGCATCCCGGAATTCAAGATGGAAAAGCGCGTCCTGGACCGGCGGCTGGACCAGATGCGCGCCGAGGGAACCGAATTCCGCCCCGGCGTCAACGTCGGAGTCGACCTCACCGTCGAGGCGCTGCGCGCCGACTTCGACGCGGTGGTGCTCGCCGGCGGGGCCACCGCGGGGCGCGAGTTGCCGGTCCCCGGCCGCGAACTGGACGGCATCCACCAGGCGATGGAGTTCCTGCCGTGGGGCAACCGCCAAGCGCTCGGCAACCTCGCCGACGGCGAGGTCGGGCCGGACGGCCAGCCGCCGATCACCGCCAAAGGCAAAAAGGTCGTCATCATCGGTGGCGGTGACACCGGCGCCGACTGCCTGGGGACCGTGCACCGGCAGGGCGCGATCGCGGTGCACCAGTTCGAGATCATGCCGCGCCCCCCGGACACCCGCGCGCAATCCACCCCCTGGCCGACATACCCGCTGATGTACCGGGTGTCCTCGGCGCACGAAGAGGGCGGCGAGCGGGTTTTCTCGGTGAACACCGAGCAGTTCGTGGGCAAGGACGGCCGCGTGACCGCGCTCAAGGCGCACGAGGTCGCCATGCAGGACGGCAAGTTCGTCAAGGTCGAGGGGTCCGATTTCGAGCTGGAGGCCGACCTGGTGCTGCTGGCGATGGGGTTCGTCGGGCCCGAGCAGCCGGGTTTGCTCACCGACCTCGGGGTCAAGCTCACCGAGCGGGGCAACGTGGCCCGCGGCGCCGACTTCGAGACGTCGGTTCCCGGCGTCTTCGTCGCCGGCGACATGGGCCGGGGCCAGTCGCTGATCGTCTGGGCGATCGCCGAGGGCAGGGCCGCGGCTGCGGGCGTGGACCGCTACCTGATGGGGTCGACGGCGCTGCCGGCGCCCGTCAAGCCGACCGCGGCGCCGCTTCAGTAACCACATCAGTAACGCCAGAAACACGGATAACAATATCGGCGAGTCTGGGCCCGTTTGCCAGATGGCGGGTGTCTAATGATTCGCGGCGGGCTTCATCGCATCGCGGGCCACGGTGGAGTCCCACTGAACGGAGCAATCGCAGGAGTGATCACTGTGCATGTCAACCCGGTACCCCGGTCACGGGTGGGGCGAATCGCCTGGTCATGGTTTCGTCACCCGGTAAAGAGTCGCGAATTCCCCGCCAGGAACGAACGTCTGGTCACCGTCGAAGAGATGTTGCTGCTCGGCGTGTAACCGCTCCCGCACCACGCACTCGCCGGTGCGCAGCGGGTTTGCTCGGCCCCGTCGAGGGTTACCGTGCGCCGTCCCACAGTCCCGAATCCCGGATGGCCTCGGCCATCGGTTCCAGCACGGCGGGATCGTGCGGCGGGGCGATGTAGACGATGCCCAGGTCCAGTCCTTCGGCGGCCAGCGCGGCGGCGTCGTCGAGGACCTTGCGGTAGTTGCGCTGGTGGTCCAGCCCGAGGTGCGCGGACAGTGTGATCTCTTTCGGGTCGCGCCCGATGTCCGCGCAGCGTGCGGCCAGGACGTCGCGCTTGCGGGCGAAGTCCTCCGGTGAGCCACCGACGAAGTTCCAGTGCTGGGCGTAGCGCGCGGTGATCGGCAGGGTCCGCTTCTCGCCGCTGCCGCCGATGCAGATCGGCGGGTGCGGACGCTGGGGCCCCTTGGGTTCGTTGCGGGCGCCCTCGAGGTGGTAGTACGTGCCGTCGAAGTCGGTGGTCTCCTGGCTGAGCAGGCCGATCAGCACCTGGCATGCCTCCTCGAAGCGGTCGAAGCGTTCTCGGATGCTGCCCAGCTCGATGCCGTAGGCGCCCGACTCCTCCTCGTTCCAGCCGGCGCCGATTCCCAGCTCGAGCCGCCCGCCGGAGATGATGTCGAGCGCGGCGGCCATGTTGGCCAGCACGGCGGGGTGGCGGTAGTGGACGCCGGTGACCAGCGTGCCCAGCCGCAGCCGGCTGGTGGCCTGGGCCAGCGCCGTCAGCGTCGTCCAGCCCTCCAAGCAGGGGCCGGTGCTGTCGGAGAAGATCGGGTAGAAGTGGTCGAAGGTCCACCCGGACTCGTAGACGTCGATGTCGTCGGCCTCCCGCCAGACGGCGAGCATGTCTGCCCAGGTGGTGTTTTGCGGGGAAGTCTTGAACGCGAATCGCATGTACTCGACGGTAGTCGATCTTTCTGACGCGCAACTGAACTCGAGCGGTGGGTGACGCGCCGGGGATCGACACGAGGGCGCGCCGCCGGGCAGCTGCCGTGACCGACCGGACGGGCACACTGGAGGCATGGATCCGGTGGTCGCGCTGCGACAGATCGCCTACTACAAGGACCGGGCGCGGGAAGACTCCCGGCGCGTCATGGCTTACCGCAACGCGGCCGACGTCGTCGAGGGCCTGGACGAGGCGGCCCGGGAGCGGCACGGGCAGGCCGACAGCTGGCAGTCGCTGCCGGGCATCGGGCCCAGGACCGCGAAGGTCATCGCGCAGGCGTGGTCGGGTCGCGAGCCCGACACGTTGGTCGAGCTACGTTCCGCGGCAACAGATCTCGGCGGCGGGCAGATCAGGGCCGCCCTGCGCGGCGACCTGCACCTGCATTCGAACTGGTCGGACGGGTCGGCGCCGATCGACGAGATGATGGCCACCGCGGCGGCACTGGGCCACGAGTACTGCGCGCTGACCGATCACTCGCCGCGCCTGACGATCGCCAACGGGCTGTCCCCGGACCGGTTGCGCAAGCAGCTCGACGTGATCGACGGGCTGCGCGACAAGTTCACGCCGATGCGCATCCTCACCGGAATCGAGGTCGACATCCTCGAGGACGGCGGCCTGGACCAGGAACCGGAACTGCTGGAGCGTCTCGACGTGGTGGTCGCCAGCGTGCATTCCACGCTGTCGATGGATGCGGCGGCCATGACCCGCCGCATGATCCGCGCCGTTTCCAATCCCCGCGCCGACGTGCTCGGCCACTGCACCGGCCGGCTGGTCTCCGGCAACCGCGGCATCCGGCCCGAGTCGGGGTTCGACGCCGCGGCGGTGTTCACCGCCTGCCGCGAGCACGGCACCGCGGTGGAGATCAACTCCCGCCCCGAGCGGCGCGACCCGCCGACCCGGCTGCTGAACCTGGCGCTCGAGATCGGCTGCGTGTTCAGCATCGACACCGACGCGCACGCCCCGGGTCAGCTGGACTTCCTGGGCTACGGTGCCCAGCGCGCGCTGGACGCCGGCGTGCCCGTCGACCGGATCGTGAACACGTGGCCCGCGGACACGTTGTTGGCGTGGACGGGCGCGAACTAGTCGGGCAGGTGCGGCGTGTCGAAGCCCGGCGGCGATCAGTTGCCGCGCCGCGGCCCAGCGCACGCGGCCGGTCGGCGGACTTCGGGCCGGAATTCCGTCCCGGCCACGCCGGCCGTGATCGGCAGCCCCACGCGGGCGCGCACGCCGGAGTCCAGGTCCTCGCGCAGAATGGGCACCCCCCGCCGCACGAACATGTGATCGCACGGCAGGGTGACGAGGAGCGTGAGTCGGCAACACTTTCTGCGGGTCCAATGGCGCTGCGGACTAGACGGTATGGGCAGGCTGGGGCCTCACTGCATGTGAACGTGGGTTGCCGACAGGAATTAGGTCCTGGCCGGTAGAGCCACAGATGTAGGAGGCCCCAGTGAAA
>NZ_VMQU01000168.1 GCF_007714205.1 Mycobacterium helveticum
TCAACTACGAGATCAGGGAAAACCGTCAGAAGCCAGAAGCGGCTTAAGAAACCCTCCACGATCTCGGGGGAAGCACAACCGGCTCGCCGCCCGGCACCCCAACGCCGTCATGATCCACACCCCGGTGCACGCTTCCTGGCTCAACCAAGTCGAGATCTATTTCTCCATCGTGCAACGGAAAGTCCTCACCCCCAACGACTTCCCAGACCTCACCACGCTCGAACAACGCTTGATGGCGTTCCAGGACCGCTACAACGCCACCGCCACGCCCTTCACCTGGCGCTACACCGCCGCAGACCTCCACCAGCACCTGGCGCGGCTCGACACCAACGCCACTTCCCAAACACATGCCGCATAACCCCCGACGAATTAACGGGCGAGACCACTTAGCGGGGTCAAGCCCCTGACTCTTGCGGTAGTTTGCACGCATGCGTTTCGCGGTCGCGATCGTCTCACCTCCCTCCCATGATGACATCAGCGGCGGAGCATTTAACGAGGTCGCCGAGGCAGTGCACCAGGGTCTTGTGGCGCTTGGCCATGACTCGGTGCTGACCAACCGTCTTGACCTCGACGAGCGCCGCACCATCGTGCTCGGCGGAAACCTCCTCGTCCAGTACGCATTAGAGCCGCCAAAAAATCCCATCTACTACAACCTCGAGCAATTGGGTGACGACTTGCCGTGGATGACGATGCCGGAATTCGTCGACCTTTTCCGTCGCTGCCCGACGTGGGATTACAGTCAAGCCAACATCGAGCGGCTCGCTGGCCTGGGATTGCCCCGGCCCACCTACGTTCCGATCGGATACGTTCCCGAGCTGACCCGGATCGCCCCAGCCCCCGAGGACATCGACGTCCTGTTCTACGGCGCGCTCAATGGGCGCCGATACTCCGTTCTCCGGGACCTGCACGACCGAGGCCTTCGGGTCAAATGGCTATCGGGCGCCTACGGCGCCAGCCGCGATGCCTGGATCGCACGCTCGAAGATCGTCCTCAACATCCACTACTGGGAAGCGAAAATCTTCGAAATCACCCGTGTTTCATATCTGCTCGCCAATCGACGCGCGGTGGTCTCCGAGCGCGGTGCCGATCCGGGATTGGAGCGCGACCTGGCGTCGGGCATCGCGTTCGCCGACTACGACGAACTGGTCGATCGCTGCGTGGAGCTCCTCGGCAACGAGCCCGCACGACGCGCGCTCGCCGAGCGAGGCTACCAGGCTTTCTCCGTTCGCGACCAGGCCGCCATCCTGGACCGCGCGCTGTCCGAAGGCCTCGAGGGCTTCACCCACCAAAACGCCGCGCGCGACGACCCCTGCCTCGAGGCGCGCCACGAAGGTAGAGACCACAGCGCAGATGATCAGCTCCGCGACAGTCAACTGTTTAGCTACAAGCTGTTCAAGCATAAGGCTGCGCAGGAGCGCGACTGGTTGCTGGCCAAGGTCGAGCGCAATCCCGGGGATGCGCGGTCGGTCTTTTTCTTAGCCGAGACCTACTTCCGGATGGAGGATTTCGTCAACGCGCGCCGGTGGTGTGAGCGGCGGGTGCAGATGGGCGGCTGCGAAGAGGAGGTCCACTGGGCGATGTATCGGCTCGCGGAGTCGATGTCGAACCTCGGTGCGCCGTGGCCGGATGTTGAGGACGCCTACCTCAAGGCGTGGAAGTTTCGACCGACTCGCGCCGAGGCGTTGCATGCCATCGCCTTTCGGTATCGCAACGAGCAGCACTACCGGCTCGGTTACCAGTTTGCCCAGCGCGCCGCGGAAATTCCCTTTCCCGAAGAGGACCTCTTTGTCCCCAGATACGCAGACATCTACGCGTGGCGCGCCACCGACGAGCAGGCGGTGTGCGCATCCTGGATCGGCAAGCACGCCGAGGCATTCACACTGTGCAGGCGCCTGCTGGCCCGCCCCGACCTCCCCCAGCCTGACCGGCGACGGATCGCCGCCAACCGCGACGTTTCGGTACCGGCCATGCTCGAGACCGCCTCACCCTACCCCCAAGCCCTGGTGCAGTCTCTGGCCGCCGGTCCCGGTCAGGGCGAGGTCACCGTCACCCTGATCGCCGGACCCGACCGCCAGACCACCGAACACACCATCAACTCGTTTCTGAACTGCTGCCTCGATGTGTCGCGGGCCGCGCGCTTCCTGGTACTCGATGCCGGCCTGTCCGCCCCCGACCGCGCCACGCTGCGCAAACGCTACGGCTTTCTCGAGTTCGCCCGTCGCCGATCCGGCGACAAGCCCGCCCCCCAACTGGCGCAGCTGCGCGCGCAGATCCACGGACGGTTCTGGCTGCACCTGGGCGCGGGCTGGCGATTCTTCGCCCCCGAGAACTACATCACCCGCCTGACCGCGGTGCTCGACGCCGAACCACAGGTGTTTCAAGTGGGTATCAACGTCGAAGACGCGGCCGCACTCACCGGCGCCAGCGCCCCCGAGCAGGCGGTACGCCGAGCACCCGATGCCGGCCGCTACCTGCTCACCGAGGCGATGGCCAGCGGCCCAGCGATGTTCGACACCGCACGCCTGGATCGAGCCCGCAGTGTGCAACACAGCAACCCCGATCCCCCCACCCAACATGGCCGACCAGCCGCCGCCGGGGCGCGTACCGCGCGTACCGCCACCCTCGACGAAATCCTCTGCATCTCAGATCCGTACCCGACCATCACCGCTTCAGTAGCGGTATTGGGGCTCACCCGACCTGGTCTGCCTTGAGATCGAGAAGATGCTCAAAGAATCTCCCGGATTGCGGTGCAGGCGCGCTGCACATCAATGGCCCACCGTTTGTGCACCGGCGCCGGGTCGGCGGGGTCTTGCCGCCCAACAATAACGGCGAATCGGTGTCCCATTGAACTGAGCATCATGGAGTGGTCGCGGATAAAGACGTCACTCGATTCGATGTCCACTACTGTTGTGCCGGGCGGGCAGAAACGAACGCCAAAGAGAGCCGATCCGCCTAAGCCGACAACGCATTTGGCTCGCGCAAACATCCCAATCTGCTCTTTAACTGGTAGCTGCTCCGGTTGAACCGTCTTGAAACCCAATTTGCTCAGCGCCGCGATAAGATCGCATTCGTTTTGCAAAACGCGGTAGTGGGGATGCTCCGCCGACCAGGAGAGACGCGACACGAAGATTCGCTCGCCAAAAGTTTCCGCGGAATCTCGCCGGCAAGCATCCGCTAATTCGGCGTAGATCCGCTTCTCGGCCTCACTAATAGCCAGGTTTGCCACCGAATATTCCACGGTTAGAGCATCGCGGCAAAAGTATGTTTTTCCCGGATCGTGCTCCAGCACTTGAGCCTCGTCGATACCCATCAGTTTCATGAGGTCCCGTTGCCATCGATACTCAGCCCGGCAAAAGAACCGTCTTCCGTTCCCGAATTCCTTGAACTGGGCGCACTTGGGGAGGGCTGTTGTCATCCATCTGCCCCAAACGTCGGGTTCTAGCGGAGTGGCGAGGAACAATGGTTCAATGATTGAATCAACATCGCACTGGTTTAGCGTGGCGCAATCGAGAACGACCTCGTCACCCTCAAATTCGATGCCGGGCTTCACGCCGGGGTACATCTTAGAAAACGCAGGAACCGTCACATTGTCCATCCAATGCCGCTTGAACGTCCGCGTTTCGCACGACCAGAGCCCGGATTGACTTACCAGGTGATTTTGCCCAAATAGAAGCACGTCGGATCGCGACACCAAGTAGCTCCCATGGACATGGATTTGGTCACCCGTATTGAACCAGTCGGGTATCGTCTTACCGGAGAGGTTGCAAACAAACTCAGGCGGCCTGAATTGCTCTATTTTCGGCGCTTCGATGACTGTCAGCATGCCATCCGATGGCGGCCAGTCTCGGAGCGGAAATCTGCCTCGGGGGAAAAAATCCATTCCTGCCTCCGAGGACGTGCCAACTATGCATTCTTCGTTCTGCATGTGTTCGATTTCGTTACTCCCTGATGCCATCCCGGAACGTGGCGTGTAAAGGGTGAACAGCTCGGTCAGGCGCTCGGGTTCGGCGTGAAGCGGTCGCGAAGCGGTTAGTTCGAGTTTGTCCCAGAACGACTTCAGCCGACCCTCGTCGAGAACGGATCCGGCGTGCTGATCGACGATCTCGTCATAACGATCAGCAAGAACGCTCGATGCCGGGTCCAGCCCGGTGATTGCGACCAGACCGGTAGGCGGACAGTCCAGCACGTGTAGCCGCAGGTCCGGGCGGTACTCACGCAGAATCGGCAGCAGCTTCCACACATCACCGGTCCACCAGCCAGCGGTGTCTCCTTCAGAGGAATCACCAGGCACGGGCTGCCGCAACGCCATCCGCGTGTTCGACGGCACGCAATCATGCAACAGGATCAATGAGCCGGGATGACAAGCAGCCTCCGCGCCGATGAAATCGCGCAGCAGGTATTCGAACAGGTGCATGCCGTCCAGGAAGGCCATATCCACTGGCCGTCCCAGCAACGTGGCTGCATTTTCTGTCGCAAAAAAATCGTCTGAGGTCATCTGAAAGAAGAACGTGCGTGTCCGCTTTCCGCTGGCGCAGCCGCGAAGAGCGAACCGCGGATCTACCGCGATCGTGTCGCAGCCCGCAACCGCCAGCGAAGCCCCTGTCGAGGTGCCAACTTCTAGATAGCTGCGCGGTGTCAGGTGGGTGTGCAGCGCGTTGAGGAATTCGATGTAGCCGACGCCGGACAAGCCGAACGTTGCAGTCGCGTTGTCATTTTCGATCATCGGGACGGCCCTCTCGTCACACTAATAGATCCGTCAGGCAGCGAGCGCCGACGTCAGCCAATACTGCAGCAGTCGGTTTCCGCATCGACAGGATCGTTATTCCGAACTCGATATCCGTGCTGGCCGGCGGGACGGCCGCTGCGCTCTCGTTGGTGCGTCAGTTCTTTTTGCGACCTTTTCCCGGCGCACCGGTCGCCGTACTGATGAGCCGTTTGGCTTTTGTTTAACGCCATAAACGTCGAGGAATGCCGCTACCATTGCCGCAAGAGACGGCGGTTCAGGGATCGCGCCCGAAAGGCGCTCCCATAGACCGGTTTCCGTAGAGGCTCTCAGCATGACTGCGGCCAGGGCGTAGGGGTCACCCCGGGTGAAGTGGATGCCATCAACGTCATCGGTGACGCGCTCGGCCAGAGCCCCAACATCGGAACAGATGACTGGGCGGCGAAAAGCCCACGCCTCCGATACTACGAGACCAAAAGCCTCTTCCCAGAGGGAAGGCACAATGGACCAGTCAACGCGTGACATTCGGCTAGTCAGTTGATCTACTTGGTAGGGACCATTGCTTCGCACGATTCGCTCCGCAAAAGGGCGCTCATTCTCTTCGGCGAGGAAATCTTCGATTTCCTTTTTGAGCGCCGACGTGGCATAGCGGAGGTTGTCGCCGTTCAACTCAACTCTGAAGTTTGTGAAGCCCTGCTCCCGAAGGCTTGCCACCGCTCGGAGGAGTATTTGAATACCCTTGATGTCGACCATCTGCCCAAAGAAGCCAAAGCGATTCTTTGGACCGTCAAAAGCGGGAATCACTGAGCCGCGGGTGCAGTCGGCTTGACCATTCGATACGTGACGGATCTTGCGGGCATCGATTCCCCAAGCTACATAGCGGTCGATCATGAAGCTGCTGGGGCACGTAAAAACGTCCACTTCCTGCAGGTGACGCATGAACCACATCTTCCGCAACGAAAAGTGTTCGGGGGAGCGGTCGGGGAAGCACTGATGACAACGAACAGAGCTCGCTTGCGAGCACAGCGATTGATCGCTGGTTCGCACCATGTGTCCGTTCGCTTCGCAGATGCTGAGAAATTCGTGAAACGTGAAGACAAGGCGCGCATTGGGCAGAACTCGCCTGGTCAAGCTGAGTAGATCAATGCCATAGGTCAAGAAATGATGAAAATGAACTATATCGGGCCGAATGGTTTCAAGAAATTCGCAGTAGGCGTCGATCAGACGGACTGAGGATGTCCGGTGCCAGGCATAGTTGTATTCCTGCGTTAGAAACAGGAATTCGTTTGGCCGCTGGTCGAAGCCAGTGATGCAGGCTCCGGCTTTATACAATGCCGGATACGCGGCATCGGTCGAAGCCAGAAGCACCGGTTCGATGCCTGGTTCGTTCTGCAATCCCTGAAATAGTTCATAGGCGATCTGCTGCGCACCACCCCGCATCAATTCGGGATGGTGGAGACTGATAACGAGAACTTTGGCGTCGCCCTTCGTTTCGGTCATTTCCCTCTGCCTCAAAAGTCGTTTCCGGTAAGCGCTCAGCGGTGAGTCGGAGTCGAGAAAGCTTGTGACGCAGGACCGTGGACGCAATTCTTCACGATTTCGCCCCAAATTTTGGTGAAATGCCATCGATTCACCAGACGTCCGCCTTCGAAAGCTGGACGGAATGCAGACCCCTTGCCCTCGAAATGCACGAACGGCAGATAATGGAGCCACACCGGTTTACCGGCGCTGAAGCTCTTGAGGCAAAGGTCGGCATCCTCGTAGTGTCCGTATATGTATTCCGGCGAGAATCCCCCCAACGACTCGAACCACTCGCGTTCGACAGACATCCAAGCCCCGCTCACGGCTGGAACCGGGCGTGAGACAAGAAAAGGGTTCGTATGCGGCGGCGCTCCCTTGCCGTAGTGTTCCACTCTGAGCATCTCGTAGCGCGTGGCTTGCTGATCCCGAAAAAAGAACTCTATGTCCACTTCGAAATACATACCTCCATGCATCAACGAGCCGTCGTCGTAATACAACGGTGCGCCAAACAGTGCAACTTGCTCCGGAGGCAGATCGTTCACGATCCGGCTATGCTGCGACGGCCATTCCGGATCCATCGGAAAAATGTCTGGATTCAGTATCAGAAGGCGACCACTCCGCGCGGCGGCGGCCGCAACGTTATTGGCGACGCCAAAACCCGCGTTGCCCGGCAGAAGGATCAGCGTGATCGGCATTCCATAGATCCGGTTGGCTATAGTAGCGTCCTTGATCAGCAACTCCGCCATTTCGGGACTATTTGAGACGTAGATGAATTCATAGCTTTCGATGCCATGGCACTTTGAGAAGAGCGCACACTGAATCGGAAGCAATTCTGGTCTGCCGAACAGACATACGATGACTGATGTTTCCAGGCGAGCCGGCGCCACGCCTATTTGAACTGTCTGTGCGCCCAGGGCCATCCGCCTCGAAACCTTGAGATTCAACGCGATCAGCGACTGTCCTAATCCGGCGTCCAAGTGGCGAAAGGTTTCCACGAGAGCATGCCCGACGGTTTGGGTCTTAGCCAGACAGTCGAGAGCAAGCTCCCTAAAGCATTCTTCGTCAACCGCACGGAATTGACAGTTGAATGTCTTACGCTCGGCTCCGACCGAAAGGGTCACGACGGCCGGCGCCCTCATGGTTTCGGGCCTTTCGATCGCTACAATCGCCCAGAAACCGAGATTTCTGCCCTCCGGCAGTCCCAGATAGTCTGTGACATCCTTGCGGCGGTACCGGTAGAGCGCCGTCGTTGAACTCCTCAAACCAAGGGCGTTCCGCAGCACCAGTTTGCCGACGGGTTCCTGTCCGTCGTCGTTTACCCAGCCCAAGACCAGGCATTGCCCGTCTTTGCAACCGTAGATCGCATCCACGTGGGCTGCCGGAAATCCGGCTGTGTCGGCGCTAATGAGCGCCTCATAACGAGGATCCGTAAGACGGCCCTCGCGCCTACCAGTATATTCATAGTGCTGTAATGCTGAAGGGAATTCTTCGGCCTTAATGGCTCTTACGACGTCCGGAAACGCTGCGAGGTAGGCTGACTCATCAAAATCCTCCGGCGCAGTATCGGAGGAAACCGGGAAAGACGTTCGCAATCGTGGAGGCCCGAGGGTCGCGCTAACTAGCTCAGCTCGCTCCGGAGGCGACGTTGCCATGCGCGGACTCTGATCTGTCGAAGCAATCTTGCCAGCACCCTTCACGATGGTCATAAGGTAATTTCCTCCGGCGACGTGAGCGACCTAGACAGATTAGAGTTTTTAAGGACATTCGAGCGCCGCATGGTCCGCGCCGTAAGCATGGGACATCCGCCCCTTCCTCGGAAAGCAGCCACTCGGCTGACATCTTATAGGGTCGGCCGGGTGCCGGTCGGTCATTTCGGCAGATCCACTAGTTTGGTGGGTTTCGGCGACCTCAGGTGCCTTCGCGAGTGGCGCCGCTGGAATAGATCGCCGGACACCGGCCGTCTGCCGTGGTGAGCATCTCGACCCCGTCGCGGACCGGCGCGTCGATCACCGCCACACGGTCGCGGCAAAGTCGTGTTTCACCATTTCAGCAGTAGTTCGACGGGGCGGAGATGATCGCGCGTGGTGTCGGAGCACGGCTGCGATGTTGGTATGGCCGTTGAGCCGCAAGATGATGGCTGTGTTCCTAAACCAATTCGACCAGCGCTCGGCGTAGCGGGCGCCGATGCCCGTGCCGTCGGTGGTGGTGGTGGTGGTGGTGGTGGTGGTGTCGGTGGTGAACACCGCAAGGTCATAGCCGCCGGTGGTATCGATTCGCGGGCCAGCACCACCCGGCCGGGGTGTCGCCGAACGCGCCGCACCACAGGCAGCTGCGTTCGGCGATCGTGATGATGTCGGTGCGCCCGTAACGGTCCACGGTGGCGGTACACCATGGTGCGGTGCTGGCCAACTCGGTCAGTCGGGGCAATCGTGAGCCTTTTTTGGCGGGCCTGCCACGACGGCCGGTACGCGGTGGCGCCGGGGTGTGCAGGGCGCCGTTGGCCGTTAGCCGGGTGGTGATCGTGGTGCCGGGAACCAGCAGCGGGGCGGGTGCTGGCGCCGAGCCAGAAGTACGAGATGTTCGTGGCGGTGATGACCGAGCAGTACACCCAGCGCGAGGCCGCCGAGAAGCGGAGGGTCGACCGCTGCACGGTCTCGACGATCTGCCGCACCGTCAAGCAGGCCGCGTTGAACGCGTTGCCGGCGCGGCCGAGCCGCCCAGGCAAAACCGGCGAGCAGAGTGAGCTGGAGGAAGCCAGGGCCGAGAGCGAGAGGCTGCGCGCCACGGTCGCCGAGCAGGCGGTGGTACTGCACCTGCACGAGGGAAAATCAAACGGCAGCCTGAAAACTCAAGACACCTCTCAAAGAGTCAGGGACCAAGGGTCCCTAGGTAGCTGGTGTCAAACGGGCAGTTTCATGCGCCAAGGCGAAATCGGTCAAAACTGGCACCTCCTGAAAAGGACGCTGAGCGACTTTCGGCGACCTGCCGACCAAATCACTCTCTCGGAAATCGCGATGTTCGGAGCCTGTTGCACAAACCTTCGGCGTGTTTTCGGCGGGAGAATGCCCTGGTCAGGGATAATATCCTGCAACGCAATG
>NZ_VMQU01000169.1 GCF_007714205.1 Mycobacterium helveticum
CCCCGGGCCCGAACCCGAGCCCGCACCCGAGCGGGTGCTCGCCCCGGCCCGCGAACCGGCGCCCGAACCGGCCCCGCCGGCGGCTCCTGCGCCGGCGCCCGCCGCCGGTGAGCCCAGCGCGGCCGCGGTGCGGACCATGTGGCCGACGGTGCGCGACAAGGTACGCCAGCGCAGCCGCACCACCGAGGTGATGCTGGCGGGCGCGACCGTGCGCGCCGTGGAGGGCAACACGCTGGTGCTGACCCACGAGTCGGAGCCGCTGGCCAGGCGGCTGTCCGAGCAGCGGAACGCCGACGTCATCGCCGAAGCGCTCAAGGACGCCCTGGGGGTGAACTGGCGGGTGCGCTGCGAGACCGCCGCCCCCGCCCCCGCGGCGACGGCGGTGCCCGAAGCGCGACCGCCAGAGCCCGACCCGGCCCCGGATCAGCGGGACGAGGAGGAGCACATGCTCGCCGAAGCCGGTCGCGACGAGTCGTCGGCGCCGCGGCGCGATCCCGAGGAGGCCGCGCTGGAGTTGCTGCAGAACGAGCTGGGCGCCCGGCGGATCGACGGCGGCTAGCCGGCTCGCTAGGCCTGCCACCAGGGCCGCAGCGGCAGGCCGTCGTCGCCCGACGCGTCGGCCCTGGTCGCCAGCACGTGATGCAGCTGAAGGTTGTTCTGTTCGAAGGCCACCCGTGAGGCCGCCATGTACAGGCCCCACACCCTGGCGGTCGGCAGGCCGACCTCGGCGACCGCGTCGTCCCAGTTCTCGACCAGGTTGCGGCACCAGTCCCGCAGGGTCATCGCATAGTGGTGCCGGAGGTTCTCCGAGTGCAGCACCTCCAAGCCGGCGTCCTGGATCTCGGTGGTGATGCGCCCGGAACCGGTCAGCTCCCCGTCCGGGAAGACGTAGCGGTCGGTGAATCCCCCCGCCAACGACGTCGACCGGTTGTCGCGACGGGTGATGCAGTGATTGAGCAGCAGCCCGCCGGTG
Source organism: Mycobacterium helveticum (assembly GCF_007714205.1). Lineage (GTDB taxonomy): Bacteria > Actinomycetota > Actinomycetes > Mycobacteriales > Mycobacteriaceae > Mycobacterium > Mycobacterium helveticum. The sequence goes on from NZ_VMQU01000169.1 coordinate 974, forward strand.
CGCAGCTTGGACCGCAGGAAGCCGAAATAGGCCGGGTAGTTGCGGACGCCGATGTGCTCGGTCAGCCCGATCGAGGAGACGGCGTCGAACCCGGCCTCGGCCACGTCGCGGTAGTCGGCGTGGCGCACCTCGGCCAGTCCGGCAAGCCCCTGGTCCGCGATCGCCCGCTGCGCCCAGCTCGCCTGCTCGGCCGACAGGGTGGCGCCGATGGCGCGCACACCGCGACGCGCCGCGTAGCGCACCATGCCGCCCCACCCGCAACCGACGTCGAGCAGCCGGTCACCCGGCCTCAGCCGCAGCTTGTCGAAGACGAGCCGGTACTTGTTCTCCTGAGCCTCTTCCAGCGTCGCGTCGGCGTGCGGATACACCGCGCAGGTATAGGTCATCGACGGGCCCAGCACCCACTCGTAGAAGGTGTTGGAGACGTCGTAGTGGTGGTGGATGGCCTCGGCGTCGCGGGTCTTGCTGTGCATCAGGCCGTCGGCGACCCGGCGCCAGCGGGGCGGCGTCTCCTGCGGCGGCGGCGGCACCGGCCGCAGGTGCTCGACGCCGAGCGAGCGCACGACGTTGGCCATCACCCGCGCCGACGGTCGCTTGAACTGGACCCGGTCGGTCAGCGTCTTGAGCAGCTCGTAGGGGTCGCCGGGATGGACACCGTAGAGCTGCAGGTCGCCCGACACGTACGCGCGGGCCAGGCCGAGCTCGCCGGGGGCCGTGGCCAGGTAGGTGGCGCCGCGGGGTGTCCGCAGGTCCAGGCCGAGCACCGCGTCGGCGTTGCCGGCGGTGCTGCCGTCGTAGGCGGTGAACTTCAGCGGATGGCGTCCCGTCGCGGCGAAGATCTCCAGGATCTCGGCCATGCTGAGTTTGCCCGAGGCGGTGTGGTGGGGTTCCCTGATCTGCCGAATCGCTGTCATCGTCGTTGCACCGCCTTCGCGTAGAGGTCGAGTAGACGGGAGTCGGGGTCGTAGGCCTTCTTGACGGTCTTGTAGGCCGCGCCGCCGTAGCGGGCGTCGAACTCCTCGCGGGTGTAGTAGGAGTCTGAATACAGCGACTTGTGCCCGTCGAGTTCGCTCACCTTCGCCTCGATCATCCGGTTCGTTGCGCCCACCGGGTCCGCCCCGTTTCCGGCGGCCCCGGCCGGCACCGAGGACCAGAACCCGATGTTGACATAGGTGTGGTCCGGCCGCATCGGATACAGCGGCCAGCCGTCGTGATCGCGCAGCCGCAGCGGGCAGAACCAGATCGGGGCGATCGGCACGGTGTGCAGGAACCACTCCAGGAACTCGGCGGCGCGTTCGATCGGCACCTCGACGTCCTGCACCACCCGCTCCCGCGCCGGGCGGCCGTGACGTTTGTCGATCCGGTCCGATATCGCAAAGCGCTGGTCCATCGCCACCAGCTTCGTGTAGACGCTGCTGCGCCGGTAGCGGCGTGGCCACCACCGCCGCAGCCGCGGATCCTGCACGCCGAACGCGCGGGAGCACCAGAACCAGTCCGTGTCCCAGCGCCAGAAATAGTCGTGGATGGTCAGCCGGTCGTCCTTGGCGGCGTCCGGGCCCGCGGCGTCGTGCTGGATCGACCGGTAGTAGATGTCCTTGCCGGTGTAGTCGCTGACCGGACCCGGGGTCGAGGTCCGCCGGCCGATGCTCAGGTAGCTCTCGTCCGGGCCGAACACCACGCCGTCGAGATAGTCGACGGGAGCCCCGCCGTGCCCGCCGGTGTCGACGATGCGTTCGGCCGCCGCCACCATCTCCGTCAGCGAGTGGAATCGGATGTGCCGCAGCGCCACAAAGGGCGACACCGGCTCCAGCTCGATTCGTAGCCGGGTCGAATAGCCAAGGGTGCCATAGGAATTCGGAAATGCACGGAAGAGGTCGGGGTGCCGGCTGCGCGAGGTGGTGAGCAATTCGCCGCCGCCGGTGAGGATGTCCATCTCCAGCACCGATTCGTGGGGCAGCCCGTTGCGGAACGACGCCGACTCGATCCCCAGCCCGCTGACCGCACCTCCCAGGGTGATCGTCTTCAATTGCGGGACCACCAGTGGCGAAAGGCCGTAGCGCAGCGTCGCCGCCACCAGGTCCTCGTACGTGCACATGCCGGCGACGTCGGCGGTGCGGCTCTCGGGATCGACCCCGAGGACGCCGGTCAGCCCGGAGGTGTCCAGCCCGGGCGCATCGTGTTTGATGCGGGCGCGGAACAGGTTTGAGGTCGGTTTGGCGAGCCGGATGACGGACGTCGGCGGGATGGACCGATAACTGGCCAGCAACCGGTCGACGCCCGCGGTGTGGGCGGATCCAGGGATTGGCACCACATATACCCTAGTCTTCGGCAACTGCCCGTGCACCCGGGTGCGGGCGGCGACACGCAGAACACGATCATGAGGGGAAGTTGCCGTGGCACAGGTAAGCGCAGTCAGCACGATCTTGGTCGACGCCGAGCCCGCGGCCACCCTCGCCGCGGTCGCGGACTATCAGAAGGTCCGCCCGAAAATCCTTTCTCCGCAGTACAGCCAGTACCAGGTGCTGCAGGGCGGGCAGGGCGCGGGCACCGTCGCCAAGTGGAGACTGCAGGCGACCAGGTCGCGGGTTCGCGAGGTGCAGGTCGACGTCGACGTCGCCGGCCACACCGTCATCGAGAAGGACGCGAACTCGTCGATGGTCATCAACTGGACCGTCGCTCCTGCCGGGCCCGGCTCCAGCGTCACCGTGAAGACCACCTGGACCGGCGCCGGCGGCGTCAAAGGGTTCTTCGAGAAGACCTTCGCGCCCTTGGGGCTGAAAAGGATTCAGGGCGAGGTGCTGGCCAACCTGAAAAAGGAACTGGAAGGCTAGCGCGCCTGGCCCTGGGTGGCCAGGTATCCCGCGACGCCGCGCACCACCGCGTCGGCGTACTTCTGCCGGCCCTCGGCGGACTCCATCAGCGCCGAGTCGGCGGGGTTTTTCATGTTGCCGCACTCGACCAGGATCGCGGGGTACTGCGCCAGGTTCAGGCCGGTCAAATCCGAGCGACCGTAGAGCCCGTTCTGGCCGATGTAGTTGGCGGGCGGGATGCCCGACGCCTGCAACTGGTCGCGCATGACCCGGGCGTACTGGACCGACGGCCCGGCCTGCACCTGGTTCAGCGGCGGTGCCGAGTAGTTGACGTGGAATCCACGGCCGGACGGGGGGCCGCCGTCGGCGTGGATGCTCAGGATCGCGTTGGGGTGCAATGAATTGGCCACGTTGACGCGCTCATCGATGCACGGCCCCAACGCATTGTCGTTGCCGCGCGACAGGGCGGTCCGGACGCCCAGCGCGTTCAGTTCGGCCCGGACCCGCAGCGCGGTGTCCCAGGTGAACGTGTGCTCCGGGTAGCCGGTGTTGGTCGACGTCCCGCTGGCCTGGCAGTCTTTGGTGCCGCCGCGGCCGGTCGGCACCTGGCGTCCGATCGAGGCGTCGTTGGCGCCGTTGTGGCCGGGATCGATGAAGACGACCATGCCGGCGATGTTGGCGGGAGCCCCCCACGCAACCGGGGCCGGGACGATCGCGGCCGCCGTGGCCACCAGCGCCGCGACCGCCATTTTGAGCCCGACACACCCGCTCACTCGTAGGTCCACCACGCCACGGTAACTGCGGGCGGTCTACGCTGGGGTTCTCAAATCGCCCGACACCCATAGGCGAAACCAACTCGATACCGAGATGCGAGGGGATTGTCATGCAACCCGGAGGCGATATGTCCGCACTGCTCGCCCAGGCGCAGCAGATGCAGCAGAAGCTACTGGCAGCCCAGCAACAACTCGCCAACGCCGAGGTGCACGGCCAAGCCGGCGAAGGCCTGGTCAAGGTGGTCGTCAAGGGCAGCGGGCAGGTGGTGGCGGTGCAACTCGACCCCAAGGTCGTCGACCCCTCGGACATCGAGACCCTGCAGGACTTGATCGTCGGCGCCATGGCCGACGCGTCCCGGCAGGTCACCAAGATGGCGCAGGAACGGCTGGGGGCGCTCGCCGGCGGCATGGGCGGCCCCCCGCCGGGTGCCCCGCCGACCCCGCCGACCCGGATGCCGGAGCTGTAGACCCCACACCGACATGTTCGAGGGACCCGTCCAGGATCTGATCGACGAGCTGGGCAAGCTGCCGGGTATCGGCCCCAAGAGCGCCCAGCGGATCGCCTTTCACCTGCTGTCGGTGGAACCGCCCGACATCGACCGCCTGACCGCGGTGCTCACCCGGGTGCGCGATGGCGTCCGATTCTGCGCGGTGTGCGGCAACGTCTCCGACGACGAGCGCTGCAGGATCTGTTCCGACCCCCGCCGGGACGGGTCGCAGGTGTGTGTCGTCGAGGAGCCCAAGGACGTCCAGGCCGTCGAGCGCACCCGCGAATTCCGGGGCCGTTACCACGTTCTGGGCGGCGCGCTGGATCCGCTGTCCGGGGTGGGGCCCGACCAGCTGCGCATCCGCGAGCTGCTGAGCCGCATCGGTGAACGCGTCGACGGCGTCGACATCACCGAGGTGATCATCGCGACCGACCCCAACACCGAGGGCGAGGCGACGGCCACCTACCTGGTCAGGATGCTGCGCGACATTCCCGGCCTGAGCGTCACCCGGATCGCGTCCGGGCTGCCGATGGGCGGCGACCTGGAGTTCGCCGACGAGCTCACCCTGGGCCGCGCGCTCGTCGGCCGCCGGGCGATGGTCTGACACGGTTGCCCTAACGCGCCGCCAGCCGTTCGCGGCGCAGCAACTCGACCTCGGGTAGCTCCAGCGGCGCCAGCTCGCCCACCACCCGGCTCAGCAGCAGGTCGGCGAGCTCGGGGTTGCGGGCCAGGCACGGCCCGTGCATGTAGGTCGCGACGACGCTGCCCTGCACCGCGCCGTCGAAGCCGTCGCCGCGCCGGTTGCCGGCGCCCCTGACCACCGCGCCCAGCGGCGACGCCGCGGGACCCAGCACGGTGCCGCCCCGGTGGTTCTCGAAACCGGTCAGCGGCTGCGCCAGCCCGGTCGGCAGCGGCGTGCTCGCCAGTTCGCCGATGGTGCGCGCCGCCTGGGGCGAGGTGCTCGCATCCAGCAGGCCCACCCCGTCGACCCGCTCGCCGGCCGACGTCTCGTACCACCGCCCGAGCACCTGCACGGCCGCGCAGATGGCCAGCACCGGCGCGCCCCGCTCCGCCGCGCGCTGCAGCCCCGGGTAGCGCAGCAGATGCCGGGTCGCCAGCCGCTGCGCGTAGTCTTCCGCCCCGCCCAGGGTGTACAGGTCCAGTGACTCCGGCACCGGGTCGGCCAGCGTCACCTCGACGATCTCGGCGGCGATGCCCCGCAGCCGCAGGCGCTGCCGCAGCACCACCGCGTTGCCGCCGTCGCCGTAGGTGCCCATGACGTCGGGCAGCACCAGCCCGATCCGCACGCTCGAGTCAGCCATGGCGCGCCCATGCCCGCTGCAACTGCAGGAACGCGGTGTAGTTGGCGACGACCTCGACGCGCCCGGGCGGGCAGGACGCGATGGCGGCCATGGTGTCGTGCACCAGCGTGTGCTCGACGCCGGCGTACCCGAGGCGCACGGCCAGGTCGGTGCCCCGCTCGCCGGCGGCGACGACGGCGGTTTCCTCGAAGTGCTCGAACCGGACGTCCCACAGCCACGACAGGTCCTCCCCGTCGGGCACCTGCCCGTTGACCGCGATGACGACCCCGGCGGCGTGCTTGTCCACCATCGACAGCGCCTCGGACCAGCCGGCGGGGTTCTTGGCCAGCAGGAGCCGCGCCTCGTGGCGGCCGACACGCACGGTCCGGTAGCGCCCGGCGACCTCGTCGACCCCCGACACCGCCGCCAACGCCCGCACGGGATCGGCGCCCAGCGTCACTGCGGCGGCCACCGCCTGGGCGGCGTTGCCGTGGTTCACCGCGCCCGGCAGCGCCAGCCGCATCGGCAGGGCCAGGCCGTCGGGACCGTAGAGGGTCTCGCCCTCTTCCGGGTCGAGCCACCACTGCGGGGTGGGCCGCTTGAAGTCCGCGCCGGTGGAATACCAGTGGCCCTTCTCGCGGACGATCACCTCGCCGCTGCGCGGGCAGCTGACCGAGTCGTTGGCCCACGCACCGCCGGCGCCCACCCACACGACGTTCGGGCTGTCGTAGGCGGCGGAGGTCATCAGCACGTCGTCGCAGTTGGCGACGACCACCGCCGCGGGGTGGCGGGCCAGGCCGGCCCGCAGCGCCCGTTCGATGACGTTGATCTCGCCGACGCGGTCCAACTGGTCGCGCGACAAATTGAGGAGGACGACGACGGCGGGCTCCACGGCATCCAGGACGTGGGGGACGTGCATCTCGTCGACCTCCAGCACGGCCAGTTCGGCGTCGCGGTCGGCGGCCAGCGCGGCCACCAGGCCGGCGTCCATGTTGGCGCCTTCGGCGTTGGTCGCCACCGACCCGGCGGTGCCCAGCGCCGCCGCCGTCATCCGGGTCGTGGTCGACTTGCCGTTCGTCCCGGTGACGACGACCGTGCGGCGGCCCGCGCCGAGCTGGCGGAGCACCGAACGGTCCAGCGTCATCGCGACGAGGCCGCCGATCATCGCCCCCGCCCCGCGGCCGGTGATCCGCGACGCCCAGCGCGCGCCGGCGCCCGCGGCGAGGGCCAGGCGCGCGCGGGTGGTGATCACCCCGGCAGTGTAAACGGGCAGTTTAAAGGCGACACGGCGGTGAGCGACCGGGCGATGTCGGCCCGACGTGCCATTCTGTCGTTCATGAACCGGGTGTCTTGGGGGCGGCCGGCCGGCGAGCCGGACGGCGGTTGGGCGGTCGTCGACGTCGAGACCTCCGGGTTTCGTCCGGGCCAGGCGCGCATCATCAGCCTGGCCGCGCTGGGCCTGGACGCCGACGGGCGGGTGGAGCGCTCGGTGGTGAGCCTGCTCAACCCGGGGGTGGACCCGGGCCCCACGCACGTGCACGGCCTGACGTCGGCGATGCTCGAGGACCAGCCGCAGTTCCGCGACATCGCCGGCGACGTGGCCGAGGTGCTGCGCGGCCGCACGCTGGTGGCGCACAACGTCGCGTTCGACTACGCGTTCCTCGCCGCCGAGGCCGAGCTCGCCCGAACCGAACTTCCCGTCGACACCGTGATGTGCACTGTCGAGTTGGCCCGCCGGCTGGACCTCGGCACCGGCAACCTGCGGCTCGAGACGCTGGCGGCGCACTGGGGCGTGACCCAGCAGCGCCCGCACGACGCGTTCGACGACGCCGTGGTGCTGACCGGCGTGCTGGCGTCGGCGCTGCGGCGGGCCCGCGAACGCGACGTGTGGCTGCCGGTGCGCCCGGTCACCCGGCGCCGGTGGCCCAACGGCCGCGTCACCCACGACGAGCTGCGGCCGCTCAAGGCGCTGGCCTCGCGGATGCCGTGCCCCTACCTCAACCCGGGGCCGTTCGTGCGGGGCAGGCCCCTGGTTCAGGGCATGCGGGTGGCGCTGGCCGCCGAGGTCGGGCGCACCCATGAGGAGCTCGTCGAGCGGATCCTGCACGCCGGGCTGGCCTACAGCGACACCGTGGACCGGGAAACCTCGCTGGTCGTCTGCAACGACGCGGCCCCCGAGCAGGGCAAGGGCTATCTGGCCCGGCAACTGGGGGTGCCGGTGGTGACCGATGCCCACTTCATGGACTGCGTCGGCGCCGTCGTCGGCGGCACGAACATGGAGCAGTTCACCGACGTCTCCGCGCTGGACGCGCAGCTCGCGCTGTTCTGACGGGCGTCAGTCCAGCGCCTTGCCCTTCAGCGTGTCGAACTCGTCCGGGGTGATCGTGCCGTCGTCCAGCAACTCCTTGGCGTGGGCGATCTCCTGAGCCGGCGATCGGCCGGTGACCTCGCGGAAATAAGCCTGGCTGCCCCGCTTGACCAGTGCCGCGGCCTCCCGCGCCCGCATCGTCATGTCCTCGCCGCGCACGATCAGGTAGACCAGCGCGGCCAGGTAGGGGAACAGCACCAGGAAGAACACCCACACGGCCTTGACCCAGCCGGTGGTGCTGTGGTCGCGCCAGAACAGGTCGGCCATGATGCTGAACAGAATCAGCAGGTAGGCGATGAACGCGAAGGCGACGATGACCGACCACACGAAGCCCCACGAGGTGTGCCACACGGTGATTGCTCCTTACGTCGTCGGCGCCTCGACGGTGCGGGAGGCGCGGTTGACCGCCGACACGACCGCGCGCAGCGAGGCGATGGTGATCGACGACGCGATCCCCACCCCCCACACCGGCCGCCCGCTCACGTGCCCCGATTCGTGCCGACCCGCTTCGCCCGGCTTCGCCGCGCTCGCGATCGTCACGTGCCCCGATTCGTGCCGACCCGCTTCGCCCGGCTTCGCCGCGCTCGCGATCGTCACGTGCCCCGATTCGTGC
>NZ_VMQU01000016.1 GCF_007714205.1 Mycobacterium helveticum
GGGCTGCGTTGAGACCGCAAACCCAACCAGGATAAGGCCTTTGCCTAATTCTCACCCGCCGACACGCTTACTGAAGGCCTAGGCGGCTTAAGCAGTCTGAGCAGGGGCCACGGCAGCAACCGATGCGGGCGTTGGAAAGCCATGCCGCATAGGGGGCTCCACCCGCGCCGGACGGGGCTCGGCCGCAGGGAGCGAATACCGCTTCGGCCTGAGCCGGCGCATCCTGACCCACGACAGTCTCTGCCGCGGTTGGCCTTTGGCACGGCCGGGGTGGAGGCCGGTGCGCTGCGGACGCACACGGGCTAGGTTGGTGCCTGCGGATACGCGGAACAGGGAGTGAACATGGCGGACGATGCTGAGGGAGTGGGCGAGCGGTCCCGGCGAACTGCCGGCGAGACCCGGACAGCGTCCGGAGCCGACGGGGCGGCCCGCGATGACTGAACCGCGCTGGATCGACGTGCCGGGCGCCGGTGCCGACCTCAAGGCGCTGACCTGGGGCCCGCCCGACGCGCCGATCGCGCTGTGCCTGCATGGCTTCCCCGACACCCCCTACGGCTGGCGCAAGATCGCGCCCCGGCTGGCCGAGTCGGGTTGGCGGGTCGTCGCGCCGTTCATGCGGGGATACGCCCCATCCTCGATACCGGCCGACGGCAGCTTCCACATCGGTGCGCTGATGGACGATGCGTTGCGCGTCCGCTCGGCGGCGGGCGGCACCGACCGCGACGTGGTGATCGGCCACGACTGGGGGGCCATCGCCGCCACGGGACTGGCCGCGATGCCCGACAGCCCGTTCACCAAGGCCGCGATCATGTCGGTACCGCCCTCGGCGGCGCTGCGCCGGCGGGGCGGCGCGGCCGAGTGGGCCCGGCTGGCCCGCCAGCTGCCGCATCAGTTGTTGCGCAGCTGGTACATCTTCTACTTTCAGTTGCCTTGGCTGCCGGAGCGTTCCGCCTCGTGGGTGTTGCCGTTGTTGTGGAGGCGATGGTCGCCCGGCTACAACCCGCACGAGGACCTGCGTCACGTCGACGCCGCGATCGGTGCACCGGAGAGCTGGCGCGCGGCGCTGGGAACGTACCGGGCCCTGGTCCGTAACACCGCGCCGCCGCAACGCTACGTCGCGTTGCACCGGCGCTGGACCGAGGCGCCCGCGCTGCCCTGCCTGTACCTGCACGGCCGCGACGACGGTTGCATGACGTCGGCTTTCACCCACTGGGTGGAAAAGGTGCTGCCCCCGGAAAGCGGAGTCGCCGTCGTCGAACACGCCGGGCATTTCCTGCAACTCGAACAGCCGGACGAGGTGGCCGACCTGGTGCTCGGGTTCATCGGCTCTGCCGGTTGAGCCGGTGCCCGCCCAGCGGATGAGGGCCGTGGATGCGCAGTTCTACTGGATGTCGGCCAAGATCCCGAACGACCAGTTTTTGCTGTATGCGTTCGACGGCGAGCCCGCGGATTTGGCGCACGCCGTCGAACAGGTGTGTCGGCGGGCGCGCGCCTGCCCGGACTTGTTGACGCGAGTTCAGGACCGGAATCCGCTGACCTATCCGCGGTGGGTGCCGGCGCCCGTGGACGCACGACGGGTGGTCCACCACGACGTGGCCGACGGCGGCTGGGGCGGTTGCCTGACTGCCGTTGCCGGACTCGCCGCTGCCCAGCTCGACGCCGGGCTGATGCCCTGGCTTCTGCATGTGTTCACCCCGGTCTCCGGTATCCCGGGTGTCGCCGGGCCGGGCACCGTCGCGGTGCTGCAGGTGGCGCACGCGCTGGCCGACGGCGTCCGCGCGGCGGCCGCGGCGGCGTGGCTGTTCGGCCGGGACGCCCCGGTGCCCGGATTGGGACGGCCCGCGCCGGCGTGGTTTCCGTGGCGGGTCGTCGATGCGGCCCGCACCCATCGCCGGCTGGTCGGCGATATCCGCGCCGGGGTGCTGGCACCCGGGGCCGGCTCGCGCCCGTTGCAGCGCACCAATTCCCGTCCGGGCGGCACACGCGCGGTGCGCACGTTGGTGCGGCACCGCGCGCAGCTGCCCGGCCCCACGGTCACCGTCGGCGTGCTGGGGGCGGTGTCCACGGCGCTGTCCGAGCTGCTCGGCGGGACGGCCGATGCGCTGGGGGCCGAAGTGCCGATGGCCAAACCCGTTGCACCCCAGGCGCACAACCACTTCGGCAACGTCGTCGTGGGTCTGTATCCGAACCTGGGCCGCGCGGCCCGCGCCGAGCGGATCGCGACCGAGCTGGCCAACGGCCGGCGTCGCTTCGCGCATCCGGCTACCCGCAGCGCCGACCGGGCGTTCGCCGCAGTGCCTGCGGCGCTGCTGCGGTGCGGCGTGGCGCGGTTCGACCCCGGCGTGCGGCCGGCGCAGGTGGCCGGCAACACGGTGGTGTCCAGCGTGCACCGCGGGGCTGCCGACCTCAGTTTCGGGGGCGCCCGCGTGGTGTTGACGGCCGGGTATCCGGCACTGTCGCCCGTGATGGGCCTGACTCACGGGGTGCATGGAATCGGCGACACCGTCGCGATCAGCGTGCACGCGGCGGAATCGGCCGTCGAGGACATCGACGGATATGTGCAACTGCTCGACGCGGCGCTGTCCTACCGATCCGGGTCCTACCGATCCGGTGGATGATCTAGGTTTGCACGTATGAATCACGACGCAGTGATGAGTCAGGACGTCGGCTTGCTGATCCTGCGGCTGGTGTTGGGCGTGACTCTGGCCGCGCACGGCTACAACAAGTTCTTCGGCGGCGGCCGCATCCCCGGCACCGCGCGGTGGTTCGACAGCATCGGCATGAAGCCCGGCACGTTCCACGCCACCGTGGCCGCCAGCACCGAGATGGCCGCCGGGTTGGGCCTGGCCGCCGGGCTGCTGACGCCGGTTCCCGCGGCGGGTTTCGTCTCGCTGATGCTGGTCGCGGCCTGGACCGTGCACCGCGCCAACGGCTTCTTCATCGTCAAGGAGGGCTGGGAGTACAACCTGGTTCTGGCGGTGAGCGCGGTCGCGGTGGCCACGCTCGGGGCGGGCAGGCTGAGCCTGGACTGGGTGATCTTCGGGCACAACTGGTATGACGGCTGGGCGGGTCTGCTGATCTCCGCGGGGCTCGGCCTGGTCGGGGCGTTCGGCCAACTGCTGATCTTCTACCGCCCGCCGGCCAAACAGGCGGGCTGACCGGGTTCGCCGTCTTCCGCGAGCATGTGAGATTTTGGCGGCCGCAGTGTGGCGCAAGACGCGGACAGGCCTAAACCCCGCAACGATCCGTAGTGCACGAGAGGGTCGCGCGCTGCGCGAACAATCGGCGACGAGGTGGGCCGAATCACGTGCCGAGCGCGCGAGCGGGTCCGCGGGACCAGACGGCTAGCGGGTCAGGGATCCGCAACCACAACGCTGCCGGGCGGTGGGCTGGCTAGGGTGCGAATTGTGTTGATGCATACCGTCCGGACGCGGCGCAGCGCCGACGACTTCCCGCGCCGTGAGCACCTGGCCGCCAAGATCGCCGACGTCGCCACCGACCCGGTTCCCGTCGAGCCGGACGTCGCGGAGATGCTGGCGAACCGGATCATCGACAACGCCGCGGTCAGCGCCGCGGCGGTGCTGCGCCGGCCGGTGACCGTGGCCCGCCGGCAGGCGCTGGCCCATGGCGCCGCGCACGGCGCGCGCGTGTTCGGGGTGGGCGGCACCTATTCGGCCGAATGGGCGGCCTGGGCCAACGGGGTTGCGGTGCGCGAGTTGGACTTCCACGACACCTTCCTGGCCGCCGAGTATGCCCATCCGGGCGACAGCATCCCCCCGCTGGTGGCCGTCGCGCAGCAACTCGGGGTGAGCGGGGCCGACCTGATCCGCGGGCTGGCCACCGCGTATGAGATCCACATCGACCTGGCACGCGGAATCTGCCTGCACGAGCACAAGATCGACCACGTCGCCCACCTGGGCCCCGCGGTTGCTGCGGGGCTCGGGACCATGCTGCGCCTGGACGCCGAGACCATCTATCAGGCGATCGGGCAGGCCGTGCACCTGACCACCAGCACCCGCCAGTCGCGCAAAGGCCTGATCTCGAGCTGGAAGGCGTTCGCGCCGGCGCACGCCGGAAAAGTCGCCATCGAGGCGGTCGACCGGGCGATGCGCGGGGAGGGATCGCCGGCGCCGATCTGGGAGGGTGAGGACGGCGTCATCGCCTGGCTGCTCGGCGGCCCGGACCGCGAATACCGGGTGCCGCTGCCGGCTCCGGGCGAGCCCAAGCGCGCCATCCTGGACAGCTACCCCAAGGAGTATTCGGCGGAGTACCAGGGCCAGGCGCCGATCGACCTGGCCCGGCGGCTGCGCGGGCGGCTCGGCGACCTGGACCGGATCGAGTCGATCGTGCTGCACACCAGCCACCACACCCACGTCGTCATCGGGACCGGGTCCGGGGACCCGCAGAAGTTCGACCCGGACGCGTCGCGGGAAACGCTCGACCACTCGCTGCCCTACATCTTCGCCGTCGCGCTGCAGGACGGCGGCTGGCACCACGAACGCTCGTATGCTCCCGAACGCGCCCACCGGCCCGACACCGTCGCCCTCTGGCGCAAGATCTCCACCGTCGAGGACCCGGAGTGGACCCGTCGCTACCACGCGATCGATCCGGCCGAAAGGGCCTTCGGCGCGCGGGCCGAGGTGCACCTCGCGAACGGCGAGGTGATCGTCGACGAGCTGGGGGTGGCCGACGCGCATCCGCTGGGCGCCCGGCCGTTCCGCCGCCGCGATTATGTACGGAAGTTCGGCGAGCTCACCGCCGGCGTCGTAAAAGCCGCTGAGCGGCAACGGTTCCTGTCCGCGGTGGAGTCGTTGCCGGGCCTGCGGGCCGCACAGCTCGACGCGCTCAACGTGCTGATCGACCCCCGGGTGCTGGACGCCGCGCCGGTGATCCCGCCGGGGATCTTCGGATGACCGGCCGCTCACACCCGGAGCCGCGAGCTCACACGCGACGGAAGATTCTTTGCCCGAAGGTGAGCGCATTCGCCTAGAACACGTTCTAGTCTGTGAAACCATGGGATTCCTCAAGCCCGACCTGCCGCAGATCGACATGGCCGAGTGGAGCAAGGGCACCCGCAGCGAGAAGATCCGTCCGATGGCCCGGCACTGGGCGGAGGTGGGCTTCGGGACGCCCGTCGTCCTGCATCTGTTCTACGTGGTCAAAATCCTGCTCTACATCCTCTTCGGCTGGCTTTTCGCGTTGACCACCAACGGTATCCACGGGTTCACCGGTGTCGGGTCGTGGTGGTCGGAGCCGATCGTGTTCGAGAAGGTCGTGCTCTACACGATGCTGTTCGAGGTGATCGGCCTGGGCTGCGGCTTCGGTCCGCTCAACAACAGGTTCTTCCCGCCGATGGGCTCGATCCTGTACTGGATGCGTTTCGGCACCATCCGGCTGCCCCCGTGGCCGGACCGGGTGCCGGGGACCAGGGGCACCAAGCGCACCCCGTTCGACGTGGCGCTCTATGGGCTCCTGCTGGTGGCGACGCTCGGGGCGCTGCTCTCCGACGGCACCGGCCCGGTGCCCGAACTGGGCACCGCGGTCGGCCTGCTGCCGACGTGGGAGATCGTGCTGATCCTGCTGCTGCTCGGCGTCCTCGGCCTGCGCGACAAGGTGATCTTCCTGGCCGCCCGCGGCGAGGTCTACGCCAGCCTGGCGGTGACCTTCCTGTTCGGCGCGGTCGACATGATCGTCGCCGCCAAGCTGGTGTTCCTGGTGATCTGGATGGGTGCGGCGACATCCAAGCTCAACAAGCACTTCCCGTTCGTGATCTCCACGATGATGTCCAACAACCCGCTGATGCGGCCACGCTGGCTCAAACGGCGCTTCTTCGAGAAGTTCCCGGACGACCTGCGGCCCGGACGGCTGTCGCGGTGGCTCGCGCACCTGAGCACCGCCATCGAGATGCTGGTGCCGCTGATGCTGTTCTTCTCCCACGGCGGCAAGCCGACCATCGTGGCCGCGGTCGTGATGGTGTGCTTCCATCTGGGCATCCTGGTGTCGATCCCGATGGGGGTGCCGCTGGAGTGGAACGTCTTCATGATCTTCGGGGTGTTGTCGTTGTTCGTCGCGCACGCGCGCATCGGGCTGGGCGACGTCGTCCACCCGGTGCCGGTGGCGCTGCTGTTCGCCGTGGTCGCCGGTATCGTCGTGCTGGGCAACATGTTTCCCCGCAAGATCTCGTTTCTGCCGGGCATGCGCTACTACGCCGGCAACTGGGACACCACACTGTGGTGCATCAAGGGATCGGCGAACGACAAGATCAGCCGGGGCATCGTGGCGATCGCCAGCATGCCGCAGGCCCAGCTGGAGCGTTTCTACGGCAGCCCGGAGGCGGCGCAGATCCCGATCTACATGGGGTATGCGTTCCGCGGCTTCAACACGCACGGCCGGGCGTTGTTCACCCTGGCCCATCGCGCGATGGCGGGCCAGAACGAGGACGACTATGTCATCACCGACGGTGAGCGGATCTGCAGCACGGCGATCGGCTGGAACTTCGGCGACGGCCACATGCACAACGAGCAGCTGATCGCCGCCCTGCAGCAACGTTGCCACTTCGAGCCGGGGGAGGTGCGCGTCGTCCTGCTCGACGCGCAGCCGATCCACAGGCAGACCCAGCAGTATCGGCTGGTCGACGCCGCGACCGGCGAGTTCGAGCGCGGGTTCGTCAACGTCGCCGACATGGTGACCCGGCAGCCCTGGGCCGACGACGTGCCGGTCCACGTGCACGCGGCCGGGTGAGCGCTGACACTCACGGGACGTGACGGCGCTGGGTTGTTCCCGAGTGGGTACCCGACGGCCCGGGCACCGGCATTTGCCCGCAACGCGCGCTTTGGCCCACGCGGCGCCGTGGGCGGTCGCCCGCCCCGCCGGGCACTCGCAGATGGCAAACGTCACGACGGCCTGAGTCGCGCTGATACCGAGCCAAATGCGATACCACGGCAAACGGACAGCAGGCTGCCCGATCCTGAACGCGCTGTGACGTAGCCGACTTCGGTAGTTTGCTATCCGGTGACATCTGCGATCCGGCCACTCGCCTCGAACCGACCTCGGCCGCTGATTCGGGGCGTTCTCGCAGCTCGACGCGCCACCGAATCGTTATTCCACATGTGACTTGCCCGTAACAATACTCTCAGGTAACATCTGTCACAGCGCGGTGACGCGCGTCATACTCCACACCCAGCAAAGGAGTAGCCATGGCAACAACCTCAATTGCCGGTCGGCAGGGCGTGGCAGCCTCGTCGCCGGCGGGCTCGTCGACCCGCATGCGGCCGTATCTGGCCGCCGGCGTCGCGATGATGGGGGCCAGCCTCATCGCGGTCAACCCGGTCGCCCCCACCATCGCCAACGACATCCAGGAGCGCGCCGTGCGGCTCACCGACTCGGTGGTCGCCGATGTCGGCGACTTCGCCGCCAACGTGGGCACCGCGCTGCCGGGCTCGCTGGACATGAGCGGCTTCGCCAGTGCGGCGGCCTCGATTCCCCCGGCGGTCAACCCGATCGTGGAGTGGCTGAACGTGTTCGAGACGGCGGGCAGCAACCTGCAAGCCATCGCCCAGAATTGGTTCGCCGACCCGTTCCCGGTGCTGGGGCAGGTGCTCAGCAACCAGGTCGGCTACGCCGACGTCACGGGCAGCAATCTGTCGGCCCTGGCCACCGACCTGAACACGTTGGTGACCCAGACGCTGCCGCCGCAGATCAACACGCTGATCGACGGCATCCAGTCCGGGGCCATCAGTTCCTCGGTGAGCACCTTCAACGAGAACTTCACGTTGGACCTGCTTCCGCTCCTCACGCCGCTGGACAACATTCTGGCGATCCCCGGCGAGATGTTGACCAACCTGGCCCACACGGTCAGTGATAACCTCTCGAATGTCTTAACGTTCGACTTGCTGGTCCCCCTCAACGGGTTGCTGTATGCGGAGGAGCAGGGGGCCGCGAACGGGCTGCAGGCGGCGCTGGACGCCTACAACGCCGGGCAGACGGGCACCGCGTTGGTCGACCTGCTGAACGTTCCCGCTCTCACCCTCGGAGGTTACCTCAACGGGTCGACCGGGCTCTTCGATGCCGGGTTGCTTCAATCGGGCGGCTCCTTGTTCGGCGGCGCCGGCCTGATCAACAGCCTGGTCAACACGATCCCGCAGGCTTTCGCGACGGGTCTGGCCCCCAGCGGCACGGCGACCACGCTGCCGGAGGCGCTGAGCCAACTGTGGGCGCTGATCACCAACAGCCTGAGCTCCGCCCTGCCGAGCGCGGCGGCGGCGTTCGATCCCGCCGCGTTCAGCGCCGCGTTCGACCCGGCCGCGTTGTCGATGGCGTTCGATCCCGCTGCCGTCACGGACATCGGCTCGATGCTGGCCGCCGACCTGGCGCCCAACCTGAGCACCATCGCGCTGGATCTGCTCTCGTCGCTGCTCTGAGTCACCGTCGGTGTGGCCAGTCTTCCCGCGGGCGCCACCCGCGGGAAGACTGGTCGCTCGGCTTTGCCGAATCCGTTGCCGCGTAGCCGAATTCGGTGAAAACCGCACCGTTGGCGCAGTGGCCGGGCTACGATGGCGGGAACTGCTGGGATGCAAGCCAGATCAGTTGCCCGCCGGCAGGTGCCGGGCGTAATCGCCTCGGCCACAAGAAAATTTGGTCCCCGTTGCCGGGATGGCCGGCGGACATGGTGACAGGAGGTGGAGGTCGTGTCCTTCGTAACGGCTCGACCGGAAATGCTGACCGCCGCGGCGGGAAGCTTGTCGAGGATCGGATCGGCGATGGCGTCCAACAATGCGGCGGCGGAAGGGCCGACCACCGGGGTGGCGCCGCCGGCGGCCGACCAGGTGTCCCAACTGGTGGGCACCCACTTCGCCGCGCACGGGTTGGCCTACCAGACCATTGCGTTGATGGCCAACCAGATCCACGAGGCGTTCGTCAACGCCCTGTCCACCGGCGCCACGTCGTACACGATCACCGAGGCGGCCAACGTGGCGGCGGCCGGCTAGGGCAAGGCGGCCACGGTGTTCTTCTCCTTTTTCCCCCCCGAAATCATCTCCGGGATGATGTACTCGGGACCCGGCTCGGGGCCCCTGGCGGCGTCGGCGACCGCGTGGGATGGGCTGGCAAGCGACCTGTACGCGACGGCGGCTTCCTATGAGTCGGTGATCGCGACCCTCACCAGCGGATGGACGGGCCCGTCGGCGATGGCGATGACCGCGGCAGCCGTGCCGTACGTGTCGTGGATGGGCGCCACGGCCGCGGCAGCGGCCGAGGCCGGCGCGCAGGCTGGCGCGGCGGTCGGCGCGTTCGAGACGGCGTTCGCGACGACGGTGCCCCCGCCGGTGATCGCCACCAACCGGGCGCTGCTCGCCGCGTTGATCGCCTCGAACATCTTCGGCCAGAACACCCCGGCCATCGCGGCGACCGAGGCCGACTATCTGGAGATGTGGGCCCAGGATGTGGGCGCGATGAACGGATATGCCGCCTCGGCCGCCGGTGCGCTGCAGACGCCGCCGTTCAGCGCGCCGCCGGCGATGACCAACCCGGCGGCCACGCTGACGCCACTGCTGACCAGTTCCGGAGCCGGCGCGCTGTCCGCGCTGACCACGCTGAGCGTCGAGCTGCAGGCGACGCTGGGGTCGCTGACGACGTCGGCCCCCGTGGCCGGGTTTGTCAACGCCACCGGTCTGGGTTCGTTGGCGAGCGGGGGCGGTCTGACCCAGGCATCGATCTATCCCATCGAGGGCGGCTACTACGCGGCGATGATGGGCAGCATCCCGGCGCGCATGTTCATGAGCATGGGCAACTCGGCCGGATCCTCGGGAATGGGGCTTACCGGCAGTCAGGCGCTGTTCGACAGCATCGGCCAGTTCGTCAGCAGCAAGATGCAGGTGGTGGTCGGCGGGATCTCCAATCAGCTCAAGAGCTGGGGTGGTTCGATTTCGGCCCAGTTGGCGTCCGCCTCGAAGCTGGGTGGGCTGTCGATCCCGTCGGGCTGGTCCGCGGCCGCGGACGGGGGGATCCGTGCCGCGCCGGTGCTGCCGCCCACCAGCGTCGCCAGCCCGGCCATGGCGCAGGCCTCGGCCATGCCGAACAGCCCGTTCGGCCAGGCGCTGATGGGCGCCCTCAGCGGGCGCGGGCTGGGCAGTTTCGCCGGCAAGGTGCCGGCAAAGATTCTGCCCCGTTCACCGGCCGGCGGCTGATCACCGCGGTGAGCGTGCTGCGGCGGCCCGCACCTCGTGGGCCGCGGCCACCATGTTGCGCAGCGACGCGGTCACCTCGTCGACCGAACGCGTCTTCAGCCCGCAGTCGGGGTTGACCCAGAGCCGCTGTGCCGGAAGCGCTTTGAGCGCGGCCCGCAGCGACTCGGCCATCTCGCCGGTGCCGGGCACCCGCGGGGAGTGGATGTCGTAGACGCCGGGCCCCACGCTGTTGGCGAAGCCGACCGAGTTGAGATCGCCGAGCACCTCCATGTGCGAGCGCGCCGCCTCGATCGACGTGACGTCGGCGTCCAGGTCCGCAATCGCCCCGATCACCTCGCCGAACTCCGAATAGCACAGGTGCGTGTGGATCTGCGTCGAGTCGGCGACAGCGGAGGTGGCCAAGCGGAAAGCCCCGATGGCCCAACGCAAGTACTCGCCCTGGGCGGCGCGGCGCAGCGGCAGCAGTTCCCGCAGCGCGGGCTCGTCGACCTGGATGATCGAGATGCCGGCGGCCTCCAGGTCGAGGATTTCGTCGCGGATCGCCAGCGCCACCTGGTTGGCCGTCTCGGCCAGCGGCTGGTCGTCACGCACGAACGACCACGCCAGGATCGTGACCGGCCCGGTCAGCATGCCCTTGACCGGTTTGTCGGTCAGCGACTGCGCGTAGGTGATCCATTCGACCGTCATCGGGTGGGTCCGCGACACGTCGCCGTAGAGGATCGGCGGACGCACACAGCGGCTCCCGTAGGACTGCACCCACCCGTTCCGGGTGGCCGCAAACCCCGCCAGTTGTTCGGCGAAGTACTGGACCATGTCGTTGCGTTCCGGCTCGCCGTGCACCAGCACGTCGAGCCCGAGTTGTTCCTGCAGCTCGATGACATCGGCGATCTCCTGCTTCATCCGGCCGACGTACTCGTCCTCGGTGATCTCACCGGAGCGAAAAGCGGCGCGCGCCTTGCGGATCGCGGGGGTCTGCGGGTAGGAGCCGATCGTGGTGGTCGGCAGCGGCGGCAGGTGCAGCCGCGCGTCCTGCGCGGCGCGGCGCCGGGCCGGCTCGCCGCGGTGCACACCCGAGTCGAGGATGTCGGCGATGCGGGCCCGCACCCGGTCGTTGTGCAGTCGCGGATCCTCGCGGCGGGAGGCGGCGGCCGCATCCGACGCCGCGATCTGCCCGGCGACCGCGTCACGCCCGTCGCGCAGCGCGCGCGCCAGGGTCACCACCTCGGTGACCTTCTCCTGCCCGAACGCCAGCCAGCTGCGCAGCTTCTCGTCCAGCCCGGTCTCGGGTTCGAGCGAGTACGGCACGTGCATGGTGGAGCAGGAGGTCGAAACCGCCACCGTGGCGGCCGAATTCAGCAAGGGGACGAGCGTGTCCAGCGCCGCCGCAAGGTCGGTGCGCCAGACGTTGCGCCCGTCGACGACGCCGGCCACCAGGATTTTGCCGGCCAGTTCGGGTACCTCGACTATGGATGCGACCGCCGCGTCGGCGCCGGCCACCAGGTCGACGCCGATCGCTTCCACGGGCGTGCGGGCCAGCGCCGCCAGGGACGGGCCGGGGTCGCCGAAGTAGGTGGCGACGTGGATGGCGGGACGCGTGCTCAGCGAGCCCAGCGCGTCGTAGACGCGCCCGGCCAGGGCGGGCGCGTCGGGGCAGATGTCGGTGACCAGCGCCGGCTCGTCGAGCTGCACCCACTGCGCGCCGGCGTCGGCGAGCAACCCCAGCAGCTCGGAGTAGACCGGCACCAGCTCGTCGAGGCGGCCGATCGGCGGGCCCGCGCCCTCGACGCCCTTGCTGAGCAACAGGAAGGTGATCGGGCCGATGACGACGGGACGCGCCGGAATTCCTTGCCGGAGTGCCTCGCCCAGCTCGGACAGCACCTTGCGGGGGTTCAGCGCGAAGCGGGTTGCGGGTTCGATCTCGGGGACCAGGTAGTGGTAGTTGGTGTCGAACCACTTGGTCATCTCCAGCGGCGCGACGTCGTCGTTGCCGCGGGCCAGTGCGAAGTAGCGGTCCAGCTCGTCGCCGATGTTGGTCACCCGTTGTGGCAGCGCGCCGAGCAGGAACGCCGCGTCGAGCATCTGGTCGTAGTAGGAGAACGTGTTCACCGGCACGGAGTCCAGACCCGCACCGGCCAGCCCCGACCACATGTCGCGCCGCAGGGTGGCGCCGACGGCCTCCAGCTCCGCGCGGCTGGTGCGCCCGGCCCAGTACCCCTCGGTCGCGCGTTTGAGTTCGCGTTTCGGACCGATCCGCGGGGAGCCGGCGACGGTGGCGGTGAAGGGGGGAGCGGTCACGATATCGTCCTCTCGATCAGCGAGGCGCTCACCGCCCGAGGACGTGCGGCCGACCGGTCGCGGTGTGCACCGTGTGCCCCACCGCAACGCCTCCAGCCGAACGCCCATTCCACGAGGCGACGAGCCGCCGGACGCGGCGCGCCCGGCACAGCCGGCAGGTCTTCGGACTCGCAGGCGCGCACCGTTCGGTGCTCCTAATGGCCGTCGCTTCCCAGTCTTGCGACCAGTGCGGGTGACGGCGGTCGTTCCTGCATACCGCTGCGGGACAGTCCCGGACTCTCACCGGGTTCCCTCTCGCGTGGCATGTCTAACATGCCCCGCTCGATGCCGGCGCCGCGTGTGCGGCGGCGACGGCAGACCAGCTGCGTAACGCAGCTTACTCCGGTGCATGCGGCGGGCCGGGGTGTCGGCGATCGCTGCGGCTCAGCCGGCCAGCGCCTGCGCGATCGGCACTTCGCCGTTGTTGAAGTCGATCGTGCGGCCGATCGTCGAGTCGTCCGCCAGCGCGGCGGCGGCGACGAGCGCGACGTCGCCGCGTGACACCTGCTGCCCGGCGCCGACGGCGATGCGGCCGGTGGGCGGCTCGAGGGTCAGCCGCCCGGGCCCCAGCACCGTCCAGTCCAGGGGGCTGGCGCGCAGGTGGGCGTCCGCGGCCGCCTTGGACTCGGCATAGGCGAAGAACGGGTCGTCTTGCGGTACACCGTGATCGGGTCCGGCGCCGAAATACGACACCATGACGAACCGCCGCGCACCGGCCCGAGCGGAGGCATCGATCACCCGGATCGCGGCGTCACGATCGACGGCGTAGGTCCGCGCCGGGTCGCCGCCGCCGGCCCCGGCGGAGAAGACGACGGCGTCGTGCCCGGCGAGCACATCGGTCAGCGCGTCGGTGTCGAGCCGTTCGATATCGGCCACCACGGGTGTGGCTCCGGTGGCCGCGACGTCGTCGCAGTGAGCGGGGTTGCGGAACACGGAACTGACCTCGTCGCCGCGTTCGGTCAGGATGCGGGCCAGCTGCAACGCCACCTTGCCGTGGCCGCCGATGAGGACGATTTTTACCATATCCCCGACGGTAGCGCCGCGGGGTTGGATGGCGCCGACCCGCTAGAGCTTCACCCGGCCCATGATGATGTCGATGATCGGCTTGCCCGGCGGGTAGGCGTTGGTGAGCGAGGCCATCGTATGCCCGTAGTCGACCAGCAGCGTGATGCCGTTGATGCCGAAGGCGGCGGCGCTGTTGAGGAACGCCATCACGTCGCCCATCTGCTCCGGGGTGTGCACCTTGGAGCCGGTCTCGTCGCGGTAGTCCTGCGCGAACGTCAGCCAGAGGTCGGCGTTGGATTGGGCCAGCGGGGTGTCGGTGGGACCCGGGCAGATCGCGTTGATCCGGATGCCCTTCTTCAGCAGCGGGTAGCCCTGGGTCGCCACGTAGGCGTTGACGACCTTCTTCGAGAAGCCGTAGTGGATGATGCCTTCGGACTCGTGCGCCTTGACCCACTCCTGCGCCGCGGCGAAGTCCGGTGTGGCGAGGAACTCCGTCAGCAGTTCCAGGTCGTTCTCCCAGCCCATGCCGGCGACCGAGGAGATGAAGCAGATCGCCGAACCCGAGGGGAGCTGGTTCTTCTCGAGCAGGCGCTCGATCAGATGCCGGTGGCCGAGGAAGTTGATCGCCATCAGGTCGGTGGTCCCGTCGGCGATGCCGGCGGCCGAGAACAGCGCGTGGATCGGCCCGTCGATCTGCCCGAGCGCGGCGTCGATCGAGGCGGGGTCGCGCAGGTCCAGCTGGATCGCCCGCGCGACGTCATAGGTCACCGGCGCGTAATCCATGACGATGACCTCGGCGCCGAGTTCTCCGGCCGACTTGGCGGCCGCGGCACCCATGCCGGTCGCACCGCCGACGACGAGCGCCCGCTTACCGTCATAGCGCAACCGATCGACAATGGTCATGGAAATCCCCTTCTCGTCAACTGCCAACCCAGTTCTAATCGCCCAACTGTATGGGTCACAGTTGTTTGGTTCAACACCTACCTGCCGCGGACCGCGACACCCCGCAACACCGTGTCCCGGGCGTGCAGCAGCGCCGCGCGTTTGCCGATGTCGGCGAGGATGTTCTCGGGTATCCACTGCAGGCCGATGACGCAGCGCGCCAGCATCGCGGTGGACGGGGCGTCGATACTGATCTCCCCCGACCGGACTCCTTCGGAGAGCAGTGATTTCATCTGCCGAAGACGCGTTGTGTAGGACCAGCCCGGGTTTGCTGTCGGTGGTGACAGCCGCATCCAGGCGAGCTGAATCCTGAACTCGTCGGAAAACCGATCGAGCGCGTTGACGTTGACCCAGCTCAGTGCATCCAACTTTTCAATCGGTGTGGCGGCAGAGCGCAGCACGCTGACCCATCCCGCCTCCACCTTCTTGCCGAAGGAACGCATGATCGAGTCGAGGAGTTCGTCCTTTGATCCGATGACCCGATAGACGGTCCCGGTTCCCAGGCCGGCCGCCGAGGCGATGTCCCTGATGGTGGTGACCTCGTAGCCCTTGCGGCCGAATTCCGTTCGTGCCACCGCGCGGACCAGCGCCGCTTTGTCGCTGGGATCGGCGTCGCTGTCGTCCGACCAGGTCTCGATGACGTCCCTGGCGGCGGCGAAGGCATTGGACCTGTCCAGCGCGGAGTCGGTCAGCGGCCGGGTCGCCAGCCCCTGCAATATGATTCGGCACAGCAACTCGGCCACCTGGTCGGCCGATGAGCTGTGGCGCATGACGTCAAGGCCCACTTGCAGCATGGTCTGGCAGATGCGGTCGGCCAACGTGGGCAGATCGATGTCGGGTTTGATATAGCCGCTCCACCTGCCCGCGCGCAGCGTTTGCAGCATCGCCTCTTGAATCGCCAGGGGCCGCTGCTGCGTCAGCTTCATCAGCTCCGGGTCCGTGCTGGGCCCCTCATAGAACGACATCTGCAGCGCGGCCCGGTGCTGCACGGCGCAGTTGGCGATCGCCGAGCCCAGCCCGACGATCTGCTCGGGAACGGGGCGCGGGTCGGCTTGGTCCAAGTTCGCTTGCGCGGCTTGCCCGACACGATCCAGATCGTCCTGGTAGCGGCGGATCAACTCGACGAGGATCGCCTCTTTGGACTCGAAGTGGTGATACAGGCTGCCGGGGAGAATTCCCGCCGCGTCGGCGATCTCCTGCAACGATGTCCGCAATCCCGACGATGCGATCAGTGAGGCCGCTGTGGCCAGGATTTCGGCACGCCGCGTCCCGAAATCGGCTGTGGCACTGGCCCGCAGTGACTCGACCTTCGCCATGGCTAGCGGTGCGTGAATCCGGACGACTGCGGATGTGCAAACCTACGCATTCGTCCTCCTGCCGAACCAAATCTTTGTTAAGAGGCTATCAGAATCGGCGCACCGAATGCCCCGCACGCAACGTCCACGAGCCCATCCTAGAGCGCGGGGCCGTCCCAGCGGTCGCGCGCGACCACCTCGTCGACAGGCCGCCTGCGGGCCGGCCGGAACGTATGCCCGGCCCGCAGGCGGCCCACCGGAAGCAGGCACCCCTGGACATACGCTGGCGGAATCCCGAGCAGCTGCCCGACCTCCGGCTCGCGGTGCAGGTGCAGGGTCGTGATGCATGTCCCGTATCCCCGGGTGTGCAGGGCGAGCTGAAAGTTCCACACCGCCGGGAAAATCGAGCCGTACAGCGTGGCCTGGTGAAACGACTCGTCGCCGTCGATGCGCGGCAGATACGGCTGGTAGCAAGGGATTACCAGCAAGGGCACCTGGGCCAGGTGCTCGACCAGCCACTCCGTCGACGACATGATGCGACTCTCCGGCGTGCCGGGCGGCATCAGGTCGGCGAGCAGTTGCCCGCCGACCCTCAGTAGATAGGACTGCCGGTACAGCTCGGCGATCTCGTCCCGCAACGCCGGGTCGCTGACCACCAGCCAGCGCCACGACTGCTGGTTGGAGCCGTTGGCCGCCTGCAGACCGATGCGCAGGCACTCGCGGATGTCACCCATGTCGACCGGCGCGTCCAGGTCGAGCGATTTGCGAGCCGAGCGGGTGGCGGTGAGGAGGTAGTCGATATCCATTAGGTGGTCACCCCCGGCTGCGCTCGTCACGCCGCGAGCGGCCGGTCGTATGAGGCGTCCCTCGTGTCGTGGCGGGGAGTCCGCGTCCCCGGGACCATTGCGATGGCTTCCTCGGTGAGCAGCGATTGCGATTCGTTCATGAATTCCACGAGACAGACTCGATCGACGATCGCCCAACGGCCGTCACGCCGCTCCAGACGATCGACGTAACGACCACCGGAGATCGTCATGTGATTCGCCGGGTCGCGGTCGGTGCCGGTGAACAGGTAGTAGGTCTCGGCATGGGCTTCGTCGCCGTCGATGTCGACGGAATGGTTCAGCAGATAGTGCTGGTATCGCGTCTGGTTGCTGTGATAGGCGAGTGCCCAGTCGATGAAATCGTTTACATCGCCGACGAATCCGACGTGGTCGTCGATGGCGCCGTCGTGGTAGGCGGATCGCAGGAGCGCACGATCTTGCCGGTCGATCCCGCGCGCGTACCGCTGCATGCAGTCGTAGATCTCCGCGCGGTCGGCGAGGCGGTCGACCCGGCTTCGCAGGTCCTCGTCCACGATCAGCTCCTGTCTGTTTGGGACTCGGGGAATCGGATCTCGGCGTTGGCCGGCATCGCGTCGATGCCGCGTCGCTCACACACTTCCAGCACCTCATCGACGATCGATGTGGGTACGAAAAATCTGTCCGTGCATGACATCTGCTCGAGATGTGCCTCGATGTCTTCCGCCGTCGGTTCGGTGTCCGCGTCGGCCAGCCAGCCCTCGGTCAGGCCGACGAACACCCGCGCATAGCGGCCGGCGGAGGCCGAATAGTTACGGTGGGTGAACGTGCAGGCGCTGCTCGCCAGGAAGGTCACCAGCGGAACGACGAGTTCGGGCCGGATGGCCCCCATGAAGCCGGATTCGGCGAGGAACTTCTCGTCGCCGACGGTTTCGTTGACGATTCGCGAGAATCCAGTGGGCATGACGGAATTGGCGAAGATTCCGTGTGGTTCGCCTTCGATTGCGATCACGTTAGTCAACCCGACCAGGCCGGCCTTGGCCGCGGCGTAGTGTGCCTCCATCGGCTGACCGAAGATTCCGGCCGAGGACGAGATGAACACGAAACGTCCGCCGCCGTTGTTCCGCATGACGCGGTAGGCGGGCTGGGATAGGTAGAAGCCGCCGTCGAGATGCACCCGCAGCATTCGCGTCCAGTCTTCCGGCGAGAGGTCTTCGAACGGCACGCTGCCGAAGATCCCCGCGTTGCTGATGACCGCGTCGAGTCGACCGAACGCACGAACGGCCGACTCGACGATCGCCTGGCCGCCCGCGGGGCTGTCGACCGAATCGTAGGAGGCGATCGCGGTGCCGCCGGCCTTGGTGATCTCGTCGACCACCTCGTCGGCCACAGCAGAGTCGGCGCCGTCCCCACGCATCGAGCCGCCGAGATCGTTGACCACCACCGCGGCGCCCCGGCGTGCCAAGTCCAGCGCGTAGAGCCGACCGAGCCCGCGGCCGGCGCCGGTGACCACTGCCACGCGGTCGGTGAAGTCGATCATTGTTCGCTCCAGATCGCCCACGGTCGGCACCCCGATGAGATTGACTGCGATGGAACCGGACTCTACGGTGGAACAGATATTTGGTCAACGCGTTCCCGGGGGTCGAGTGTGCCGAGCGAGGTCCGTGGCGACCACCTGCATGTCCTCGGCATGCTCGCGTCCGTCCTTGCGGGGCGAACCGTGGCGGTGGCCGAAACCAAACCGGGCGAAGCCCCGTGGACCGACGGCCAGACCATTTTCCTCGACGCTCACACGCGAGCCTTCGAGTCCGTTGCCGTACAGGCCTCGATGATCGCCGCCGCCAGCCTGGACCCCGACGTCATGCGGTGTCTGCACCGACATCCCCGGCTGGCCAGGCGCTACCTGGCGATCGAGGGCCACCGCGCACTCGTCGCCAATAGCGATGTATTGCCCGCCTTTTTGGCATCGTTGGGCAACCACGACATCGCGAGTCGCAGCGACTCGCCCGCCGACTCGCTGAGGCTCGCCGAAGGCCGGTCCGGCATCGACGACCCCGCACCGGAGTTCGGCGTGATCCGGGCGGCGAAGGTGCTGGCCGCATGCTCCAGGGCGGCCCGACACGACGAGCCAGACACCCGGCATGTCCCGCGCCGCGGTGCCGGGAAGGAGCGAGAAGAGTTGGACGACGGTCGGATAGACGCTTCGGACGACCCGGACATGTTCACCAGCCCCGTCGGCGGAGGCGGCTTCCTGGGCAAGTGGCTGAAGAAGATGTTGTCGTCGGCGCGTAAGACCGGCAGTGGCGGCGGACCGCCCGGCGCCGACGCCCCCACGCACCGGACGAACTCCGCGATTCGCGGACTGCACGCCGTGTCTTCGCTGGCCTCGACGTCGAGCGAGGACATCAAGGACGAGCGCGCCCTGATCGCCGCGGATGCAGCGACATATCCGGAATGGGACGTCACGCGCAAAAGCTACCGGCGCGCATGGTGCACCGTGCGTGAGGGCGAGCCGAAGGTCGAGGTATCGGCGACGCACGCGATCGACGACGCCGTCGGGGTGCGGCGCCCGCTGTCACGGCTCGGGATGGGTCTGCAACGACGCCGCCGCCAGTCGCAGGGCGATGACATCGACATCGACGCCGCAGTCGAGGCCCGCGTCGAGGCGCTGGCCGGGTCGGTTCCCGACGAGGCGGTGTACCTGGACAGCATGCGGCGCCGCCGTGACCTGTCGGTACTGCTGCTTCTCGACGTATCGGGGTCGGCGGCGGAGCCCGGAACATCTGGGCGGACGGTGCACGAACAACAGCGTGTGGCGGTCGCCAACCTCATGGTCGCGCTGCACGACCTCGGTGACCGCGTCGCGCTGTACGCCTATTACTCGCAGGGCCGCCGCGCCGTGAGCATGGTGCCCGTGAAACGATTCGACGACCATCTCGACTCCCGGGTCATGAAGCGGCTCAACAGTTTGGAACCCGGCGCGTACTCCCGCCTCGGTGCGGCCATCCGCCACGGCGCGGCGGTCGTGGAGGCGCGCGGCGGTACGTCACGGCGGCTGCTGGTGGTGCTGTCCGACGGACTTGCGTACGACCACGGGTACGAGCGGGCCTATGGTGCCGCGGACGCGCGTCGCGCCTTGATCGAGGCCCGCCGGCGCGGCACCGGCTGCGTATGCCTGACGATCGGCGCGGGAACCGACGTGGCGTCGCTGCGCAGAGCCTTTGGAAGCACCGCACATGCGACGATCGCGCACCCGGATCGGCTCGGCAATGTGATCGGACCGCTGTTCCGTTCCGCGCTACGCTCGGCCGAGGTCCGGCGGCGGGTGTCTTGACGGCCTGTTTGCACTGTCCCGCAATGCACTTGACGCTCCGACTCCGGGTCAGAGCGGGCGCAACGGCCTTGAAACAAAAATCTGTTCCGGTTAGGCTGCAGTCACCGTGGGCGGCAGAAGGGAAGCTATGGTCGACGAGCGCGGGCTTGCATACCGCAACGGCGTGATCCCCGAGGCGGAGGGGGCGCGGCCCTACTACAAGGCGCTCGGCCACGAAGAGGCCATCTTCAAGGCGGCGTACCGCCAGGGTCTGACGCTCCTCCTGAAGGGGCCGACGGGTTGCGGGAAGACCAGGTTCGTCGAGGCGATGGCCTACGATCTCGGCCGGCCGCTGATCACCGTGGCCTGTCACGACGACCTCACCACCGCGGACCTTGTCGGTCGGTATCTGCTGCAGGGCGACGAGACGGTGTGGGTGGACGGCCCGCTGACCCGGGCGGTGCGGGAAGGGGCGATCTGTTACCTCGACGAAGTGGTGGAAGCCAGGCAGGACACCACCGTGGTGCTGCACCCGCTTGCGGATCACCGGCGGCAACTGCCCATCGAGCGTCTCGGCGTCACGCTGGACGCGGCGCCGGGATTCGGCCTCGTGGTGTCCTACAACCCCGGCTATCAAAGCGTGCTCAAGGACCTCAAGGATTCCACGCGTCAGCGGATGGTGGCCGTCGAATTCGATTTTCCCGCAGCCGAAATCGAAGAGGGTATCGTCGCCCACGAGGCGGGTGTGGACAATGGCACCGCCGCCGAACTGGTCCGTTTCGGCCAGGCCATCCGCCGGCTGGAAACCGGCGGGTTGCGTGAGGTCGCGTCGACCCGCGTCCTGATCGCGGCGGGGCGGCTCGTCGCGGAGGGCATCACGATGCGAGAGGCGGCCCGGGCGGCCATCGCCGGGCCGCTCACCGACGACGTGGCCGTGGGTAGGGCTCTGGGCGAGATGATCGATATCTACCTGGGTGCGGCGCGTGCGTCAGACGATTGACGCTGCATAACGCCGCGGCTAAGGTCTGAACAAATATTAGGTTTGCAGTCGCGCGGGCGGTTGCCGCCGGGAGGTCAGATGTCCTACGAAAGCAGCGCAGAACCGATCAAGGTCGGCTACTTGATGGACTTCACGCTCCCGCCGCAGTTTCCCGAGGAGATGAAGGCCGACTTCACGCGGTGCTTCGACCTCATATTCGACGAAGCCGTCGAATCGGCGTCGCTGGACCGACCCGTACAGATGGTCTACCGGGAGGTGGAGGGCCTGCCCAAGGGATCGGTCAAGGCGGTGATCGATGCTTTCGGGGAACTCGTCGACGAAGGCTGCCTGGTGGTGTTCGGACCGCACATCACCGACAACTGCGTGCCCACCCGCGAAGCGATCGAGGAACGGTTCAAGGTCCCCGCGGTCAGCGTCACCGGCACCGACGACTGGTTGGGCGAGTGGACGTTCGCGTTCCCGCAGGGCTCGATGACCGACGAACCGATCTTCATCGCGGACCTGGCGGCCAAGCGCGGGCTCACCGAAATCGGCGTTCTCGTCGAGCAGAACCTGATCGGCGAAAGCTACCTGAAGAATCTCCGTGACGCGTGCCGGCGCAAGGGAATTCGCATCGTCGCCGAAGCGGCCATCGCGCAGACCGCGCAGGACATCAACGACGCCGTGCGCACCCTGCACGACGCGAAGGCGGAAGCTATCGTGCACCTGGGCTTCGGCTTCGGGATCGTGTTCATCAATCCCGCGCTGCAGGCCGTCGATTGGGACCCGCCGCGGTTCACGACAACGGCCTTCCAGAACGCGTGGGTGAACCCGATCATGTGGAACGCGTTCATGGGCTGGATCGGCGTCGACCAGTACGACGAGGAGAACCGGCTCGGCCAGGACTTCCTCGACCGCTACGCCGCAAAATACGGCGGTCGGCGCCCCGAGTATTGCGTGCCCGTGGTCAACCGTGACGTCGCCGCCACGCTGGTGCGCGCCTTCACCGGCGCCCACCCGCTCAGCCCGCGTGGCGTCAAGGAGGCGCTGGAGCGGGTGAAGATGATGCCCGCCGCCGCGGGCGCCCCCGGCACCCGGGTGTCGTTCGGCAAATGGACGCGGCGGGCCTGGATGGGCGCCGGCTATCTGGTAGCCCGGACCCTCGACGCCGACGGCGTCAACTCCCATCTGGTCGACCGCTTCGGAGAGGA
Source organism: Mycobacterium helveticum (assembly GCF_007714205.1). Lineage (GTDB taxonomy): Bacteria > Actinomycetota > Actinomycetes > Mycobacteriales > Mycobacteriaceae > Mycobacterium > Mycobacterium helveticum. The sequence continues at coordinate 22,064 of NZ_VMQU01000016.1, forward strand.
CGGCTGACTCGTGTCCACGGAGCAATCCTTGCCGCTGGAAGCAGCCGAGAAGCGCGCCGGGCCGCACGGAGACCGAAAACGCGGCTGGGGCGGATGGGTCGCCGGCGCCGCCTTGGCGGCGTTCGCGCTGTTCTTCATCGCGAACTGCCGCGTCGCCCTCGACCCGCGCGTCGCCAACCCGAACGTGCAGGGCCGGCCCCGGCCGGTCAAGTTCCTCTTCGGCTTGGATTACATCGCGTTCCTGCAGATCTCCACCGTGATCATGCTGATCGTGCTGTTGGTGGTCTTCATCGTCGGCTGGCGCCGCAATCCGGGCAGCCCGGTGATGCTGATGTTTTTGTGCACGACGCTGATCGTGTGGCAGGACCCGATCATGAACTGGGCGCCGTTCGCGGTCTACAACCCCGATCTCATCCACTGGCCGGAGTCGTGGCCGCTGGTGTCTTTGTCGCCGACCGTCGAACCGTTCGTCGTCTTCGGCTACGTCACTTTCTATTTCGGCCCCTACTTCCCGGCGATCTGGATCCTGCGCAAGCTGCAGGCGCGCCACGGGCCCGAGGGTTTCGTGTCGCGACACCCATTGCTCAGCCTGGGCGCGCTGACCTGTGTCATCGGCTTTGTTTTCGATGCGTGGCTGGAGATCCAGCTCGTCCACACCGGCATGTACATCTATTCGCAGGTCATCCCGTGGGGCTCGCTGTTCACCGGCACAACATTCCAATTCCCGCTGATCTGGGAGTCGTTCTCGGTGACCTTCGTGATGGTCCCGGCTGCGATCCTGTGCTACCGCGACGACACCGGTAAATCGGTTGCCGAGAAGCTCGCCGCGAAAGCCAAGCTCTTCCCGGCCCGCCCGGTGCTGGGCACGTTCCTGGTGATGTTCGCCATCATCAACGTGTCCTACTTCGCCTACGGGGCCTGGTTCGCCGTCATCAAGATCACCCACGCCGCCACCTCCGTGGCGTGCCCGTGGCCGTATCCGGAAGCCAAAGCCTATGACCCGCAAGGATATTACGAGAAGGCCGGCGCGCCAGGACCCTACTCGGTCGGTATCTGGTCGACCTGGGCCAGTGGGGAGCCGAACGGGAGGCCGCACGTCGACCCCCCGCCGCCGGGTCGAGGCCCCTGCGCGGCTTCTTCGTCACCGGGCGCGAATGGCTGAGCCGCGCACGGTGGTGATCACCGGTGCGTCGCGCGGCCTCGGCTTCGCGTCGGCGGTACGCCTGCACCGCGGGGGGTGGCGGGTCGTTGCGGCGATGCGGAACCCGGACAACGGGATGCCGCTGCTGCGCGCGGCCACCGGGGACCGGGCAGACGACGATCGCCTGATCGGCGTCCAGCTCGACCTGGTGGATGCCGCCTCGGTAGCCCGGGCGGCCAAGGCGATACAGGACGCCGTCGGAGTGCCGTACGCCATCGTCCACAACGCGGGCATATCCGCGGCCGGGATGGTGGAGGAGACCGATACAGTGTTGTGGCAGAACATGTTCGCCACCAGCGTTACGGGCCCGGTCGAACTCACCAAGGCGTTGCTGCCGTCCATGCGCGCGGTGGGGGAGGGCCGCATCGTGCTGGTGTCCAGCGCGGCCGGGGTGCGGGGCCAGCCTGCCACCGCGCCGTACTCGGCGGCCAAGGGGGCGCTGGAGCGGTGGGGCGAGTCGATGGCCTGCGAGATCGCGCCGTTCGGCCTCGGCGTCACCGTTCTGGTGGCGGGCACCTACGACACCGACATCATCACCGACGCGGGCACCACGGATAACCGCGACTTCGCCGGCCCGTATGCCCGGCTGCACAACACCATGAACACCCGGGGGAGGGCCGCGATGAAACTGGCGCGGCCACCCGAGCGGTTCACCGACGGCCTGCTCAAAGCCCTGGGTGACCAGAAGCCGTTCCGCCGCCGCGGCGTGGGCCCCGACGCCTCGATACTGTTGGTGCTCAACAGGCTTCTCCCGGCTTCGGGAATGCACCACGTGTCGCGGATCATGCTCGGCATACCCAGACAAGGTTCGCTGCGGGGCGGCGCGGTGCCGAAGGAAACTGAGGAGCATTAATGGAACGGCTTTTCGACGACCTGGATGACTTCGGCGCCTTCGATGACGCGGTCTCCGGCGACGTGCGCGACCCCTACACGGAGTTGGCGCGGCTGCGCCGCGAGGAGCCGATCCAGCGCCTGGATGTCTCCGGGATGCCGCATGAGGAGTCCAAGCCGGTCTTCATCGTCTACCGCTACGAGGAAGCCCAGCAGATGCTGCGCGACAACGAGACGTTCTCGTCGGCGGCCGTGATCGCGGCATTCGGCCCGGTACTGGGGGAACGCGTGATGCTGGGCATGGACGAACCTGTGCACGGCCGGCTGCGGTCACTGGTGTCAAAGGCTTTCTCGCAGAAGGCTTTGGCGCGTTGGGAGGACGAGCTGGTCGGGCGCGTCGGCAACAGCCTGATCGACAAGTTCGCGGCCAACGGCAAGGCCGACCTGGTCAAGGAGTTCACCTTCGACTATCCGAGCCAGATCATCGCGGGCCTACTGGGCCTGCCGCAGCAGGATTACCCACAGTTCCAGCGCTGGTCCATCTCGTTGCTCAGCTGGATCCTGAACCCCGAACGCGGCCTTGCGGCGTCGGCCGCGCTGTGCGACTACTTCGCACCGATCCTCACATCCCGCCGCGCCGAGCCGAAGGACGACCTGATCAGCGGGCTGGCCCAGGCCGAGATCGATGGAGAGAAGCTCGAGGACGAGGAGATCTACTCGTTTCTGCGATTGCTGCTGCCCGCCGGGGTGGAGACGACGTACCGTTCGCTGGGCAACCTGCTGTTCGCGCTGCTGTCGGACCCCGCGCAGTTGAACGCCGTCCGCGCCGACCGGTCGCTGCTGCCGCAGGCCATCGAGGAGGCGGTGCGCTGGGAGCCGCCGCTGCTGACCATCACCCGGGTCGCCACCCGCGACACCGAACTCGGCGGGGTGCCGATACCGGCGGGCTCGACGGTGATGCCGATGCTCGGGGCCGCCAACCGTCAGGAGGATCGCTACCCGGACCCGGACACCTTCGACATCTTCCGCGCGCCCAGGGCGCACCTCGGGTGGGGCCACGGCGTGCACGTCTGTCTCGGCATGCACCTGGCGCGGCTCGAGATGCGCACCGCGGTCAACCTTTTGCTCGACCGGCTGCCGAATCTGCGCCTGGACCCCGACGGCGACGATCCGCATATCCGCGGGCAGGTCTTCCGGTCGCCGACGTCGCTGCCGGTGCGGTTCGACCCCCGATAGCCCACCTCGCGCAGGCTGCACCTTGCCAATCGGCTAGTTTCCGGTAAGGCTCTCCGTAGCCCCTCAACGACCCAGCAGAGAGTGACAGATATGACCGAGGCTGTAAAGGTCCGCTTCGAGCCCAAGATGATGATCGACGGCAAGCTCGTCGAGGGCCGGGCCGGCACCTTCACCAACATCAACCCGGCCACCGAGGAGAGCCTCGGCGAGGTCGCCGACGCGTCGAAGGAGGACATGCACCGCGCCATCGACGCCGCGCGGCGCGCCTTCGACGAGACGGACTGGTCGACCAACCGCGAGCTGCGCAAGCGTTGCCTGCTGCAGCTGCACGAGGCGATCGAATCGGAGAAGGAGGAGCTGCGCGAGGAGCTCATCCTCGAAGTCGGCTCGCCCCGGGCCATCACGTTCGGGCCCCAGCTGGATGCCCCGCTGGAGGACGGTCTGAAATACCCCGCCAGGCTCATCGACGAGTACGCCTGGGAAACCGACCTCGGGGACAAGGTGATCAGCCTGACCGGCACGCTGACCACCCGCAAGGTCTGGCGCGAACCGGTCGGTGTGGTCGGCGCGATCGTGCCGTGGAACTTCCCGTTCGAGGTCACCCTCAACAAGCTGGGCCAGGCGCTGGGCACCGGCAACACCGTGGTGCTCAAGCCGGCCCCGAACACCCCGTTCAACGCGACCCGGCTCGGCCGGCTCATCGCCGAGAAGACCGACATCCCGCCGGGCGTCGTCAACGTCGTCACCGCGTCGGATCACCTTGTCGGCGAAGAACTCACGCTGTCGCCGAAGGTCGACCTGATCTCGTTCACGGGCTCGACCGTGGTCGGCCAGCGGATCATGGAAAAAGGCGCGGCGACCATGAAGCGGCTGTTTCTGGAGCTCGGCGGCAAGTCGGCCACCATCGTCCTGGAGGACGCCGATTTCGGGATGGCCTGCGCCATCGGCATCGCGCCGTGCATGCACGCCGGGCAGGGCTGTGCGAACCCGACCCGGATGCTGTTGCCGCGGTCCCGCTATGACGAGGGCGTGGCGATTCTCCAGAGCATCTACGAGAACGTCACGTGCGGTGACCCGCAGGACCCGGGAACCCTGTGCGGTCCGGTGATCTCGGAGTTACAGCGCGACCGTGTGATGGGCTACATCCGCAAGGGCGTCGAGGAGGGCGCCACGGCGCTGGTCGGCGGCCCGGATGCGCCGACTGGGTTTGACAAGGGATTCTTCGTCCGCCCAACGCTTTTCGTCGACGTCGACAACTCCATGACGATCGCCCGGGAGGAGATCTTCGGCCCCGTGCTGGCGGTCATCCCCTTCGACGACGAGGAGGACGCGATCCGCATCGCCAACGACAGCAAGTACGGGCTGGCCGGCAACGTGATGTCGGGCTCGCTGGAGCGCTCGCTGGCCGTGGCCCGCCGGATCCGGGCCGGCTTCATGGGCGTCAACGGCGGCGCTCCGTACGGCGCCGACACACCGTTCGGCGGTTACAAGTACAGCGGGGTGGGACGCCAGAACGGTGTGGCCGGCTTCGACCAGTACACCGAGATCAAGGCCGTGGCGTATCCCGCCGGGTGACGCCTTCGGCTGACGCCGTTCACGCGCGCGGAGAACGCGGTGACCGACGCGCCGTGCCCGCACCGCGGCGCAAGTGTGTCCCGAGCCGAACTGGCGGACCATATGCGACGATGACCAACGTCCTGGGACGGCGCGACTTTAGGCCCTCGTGCGGGACTGGCAAAGGGTCGTATATCCCCTACAGTGTCCTTTTCGCCGGCGTCGGCGGCGGCAGAGTCGGCGGGCATTCCGACCGCCCGTCAGAGGAGTCAGTGATGCGAAGCAGTCACCGTGGTCCCACCACCCCACGATCCCGCGGTCGGCGGCACAAAAGCGTTCTGGGCGCGCTGACCGTGGTGGCCGGGTTCGGCGTGCTGACGCACGCCGGCACCGAACCGGCGGCGGCAACCCGGTTCAGTCCCGACGAGCAGCGCATCATCGAGGAGTTGCCCTACGGGTTCGGCGGGCCCTCCTGCGAGACCGCCCGCAACCGGCCCGCCGGCTCGCTTGCCGGCCTCAAGTGCGGCCAGAATGCCGGGCTGAGCAGTCCCGTGGGCGGTCGTTTCATGTTGTTCGCCGATCCGGATTCGCTGAACCGCGCCTTCCAGGACGACCTGACCGGTCGTGGGCCCGACTACGAGCCGGCCCCGTGCCCGGGTATGGGCGACTCGCCGAGCACCTGGCACTACACCGCGACGCCGTGGTTGGTCGCGGGCCAGATCTTTTGTGGCACCTACCAAGGCGCCCCCGACATCGAATGGACACGCGATCGCGAGTTGCTGCTCCTCAACGTCCACGACGGTCCCGATATGAATAGCCTGTTCCAATGGTGGGACCGGTACGGCAACGAGCCCCGCGAGCCGATCCCGTTCACGCGATGAGCGTGACCGCCCGATAAGCCGTCGGCTCAGCCCGTGGTATGGACGATCAGCACGTCGATCGTGGCCTTGGTGGCAATACTTCCCGGGACGGAGAATACCCGAGCGATGAGCGCGGAGCGGGCGTCCAACCCCACATTGCCGACCACCAGCAAGTCGGCGCCGACCGTCTCGGCGAGATCCACCAACGCATGCACCGGAGCCTCCTCGATCGGCCGTTCCTCGATGTTCTCGGCGCCGGCCGCCTTGGCCCGGTCGCGGGCGTCGCGCAAGATCGCGTAGATCGGCGCGTTGCCGTGCACCTTGTAGCCCTCTTCCCCGAGGACATCGGCCGCGCGCGCGTCGTCCTTGCGGGGGAAGAACCCGGTCGCGATGATCAGTTTCGCGTTCGACTCGGAGGCGATCGCGGCGGCCCGGTCGACCGCACGCAGCGACGACTCGGACCCGTCGGTGCCGACGACCACGGTCTGATAGACCTTCATGTGACCTCGCCTCGCATTCCTCTCGGCGCCGGTAACGCGGGGCCGCCGCGGTAAGACGCCCGTGTGAGCGTGGCCGGTGATTACCCCGCTCGCTAACGACGTACCGCCACCGATAGGTCGTCGCACACGGCGTCCCCGGCGGCGGCGGACACGATGCGAGCGACGAGCTTGCCGCCACGGGTGACCTCGATGGGCTGGCCCGCGGCAACCGTGTCGAAGTAGCGCCCCGCGCGCTTGCGCAACTCGTCGAGTCCGATTCGCCGACCGGAGTCCGGCACGACGAGGGCCGTGCTCGACTCACCGGCCGACACGATCCGCGCCAGCAACCTGCCGCCCCGGACGACATAGATCGTCTCCCCGGCCGCGACGCGATCGAAGCACTGCCCGGCACGCTTGCGCAGGTCCTCGAGGCCGACCCATCCCGTGGCGTCCGGCACCCCGTCGGTGACCGACCGCGCCGGGATCGGAGCCACCCTCCAGGCGCCGACCGGCACGATCCGTGCCACCAGCTTGCCGCGACGGACTACGTCGATCGTCTCCCCGGCGGCGACCCGCCCGAGGTACGCACACGCGGCGTTCCGGAGTTGGCCCAGGCCGATCACTTCGCGCATTGCGCCCCGATTCCTGTGTTCCTCGGCCGGCGGTGAGGAGTTGAAGCGGCCGCCTGTGCCGGGCGGACCGGGCCCGGCCGCCCGGGGCCAGTATATGACTGTACGTGCGGTCAGTGTCAATGGTTGCGCCGCGACCTGACCGCGAGCCGGGAAAGCCACACGACCAGGTCGGCGGGCACGAACGGCCTCAGTCGCCGCCGCTCGGCGCACCGACGCGAACAGCACTGTAAGGCAAGGGCGTTGGTGCCACCACCGCCGGCGATGGAGCCGGTGCGGCTCAGCCGGCCGGCGCCAGCATGTCCTTCCATCCGTCGTCTGCCGTCTTCACCGAGTTCTCCACCGCGTACCTGACACCGTCGGGCCCCACCAGTTCGCCGCTCTGCGGGCTGTAGATCGCCGCGGGCGGCGCACCGGGGGTGTAGACGCAGGGATTTGGCTGCTGCCCGTTGCATTCGACGGTCCCCGCCCCCGGCCGCTGCAGCGCGTCGCTGACCGGGGGCGGCGTCCCCGCCACCCTGTCCGACGGCGCCGGGTTGAGGCCGTTGTCGACCGAGGGTGCCTGAATCACCTGACCCGGCTTCACCGGCTGATCACAGCGTGCCGCCGGCGCGGGGCAGGTGAGGATCTGGTTGGGGTCGCCGTACCACGGGTTGGTGCCCAGCGGAACGTAGGGCTTGGGATCGCGGCAATCCCGCGGCGTCGCCGCGCGCTTGCCGGGGACGTCGACGCACGGCAGGTTGCGTGCCCCGCGCACGTCGTTGGCCGGAGTGTCCTGCGGGATCCTGCAATAAGTTCCGGACGGCATCGGGGCCAGGCTGGTGTCCGCGGGGGACCGCCACTGAGGTGCCGGTAGAAAGCCCGTGAGACACGGCGGGGGCTGGTTGATCGTCAAATGCGTGCCCAAAGATGCATAGCCCGGGAAAGCCGTCGTCACCGTCTGGCCCTCCGCGGCGCCCTGCGGATAGGCGACCAGCAATTGCTCGACGCCCTTGTGGTAGCGCTTGAGCATGTCCAGCACGATCTCGAGGTTCGCCAGTGTCTGCGGCAGCGCGTCTCGGATGTCGTTGAACACCGCGTTGACCTGATCGGCCGTCGGCGCCGCTTGCGTCAGGATGCTTTGCACGTGCTGGTCGCTTTGGGCGCTCTGCGCGGCCAGGATGTCCAGGTTGTGCGACCAGCGCTCGATCGAGTCACCCGAGTTGACCTGGCTGTCGATGATCGGACCGGAGTTTTCGATGATGTCGTTGACATCGGCGATGTTGGTCTTGAAGTCGCCGGCGATCGCCTGCGTCGCATCGACCAGTCGTTGCAGCGCGGGGCCCAATCCGCCGACAGCCTGGGCCGTCTCGTCCAGCAACGCGGCGATCTTCTCCTTGGGCAGGGCCGCCAGCCCGCGGTTCGCGGCGTCCAGCGCCGGCCCGATATCGGTGGGCACGGTGCCCCTGTTGATGGTTTGCCCCGCCGCGAAGTACTTGCCCGGCTTGCCCGCGGACACCAGGTCCAGATACTGCTCGCCCACCGCCGACACCGAATGCACGTTCGCCGACGCGTCAAGCGGGATGTGGTAGCGGTCGGAGATGCTCATGGTCACCCGCGCGCCCGTTTCGGTCGGCTCGACGGCGGTGACCGTGCCGATGGTCTGACCGCGATAAGTGACGTTGGCCGTCCGGTACAGACCGCCCGACGCGGGCAGGTTTGCGTGCAGCGTGTACTGGCCGATCCCCGCAGCGGCGGGAAGGCGCAGGTAGTACCCGCCCAGCACGACCGCGGTGATCGAGGTCAGAATGCCGAACAGGATCAGCTGGCGCTTGATTAAGGGGGTCAGCACTGTCTGTCCGCCCGTTCCACCAGCGGCCCGCCCGGGGCATCGTTCGGGTTCGGTGTGTACCGGACGTCGGGGATCATCGTTTCGGGGTCGCGGCCCCACGACTGCTCGAGCGCGCGCAGCGCTCCGGAGAATCCCGTCCCGGTGAGGACGGCGTTGTCCACGGCGCTCATGGTGAGGTCGAGCGTCAGCGACAGGTTGAAGTAGTCGCCCCGGAAGGCCTTCGGCACGGCGTCGATATCGAACGGCCGGACGAGCATCAGCTTGAGCGCGCGGATCAGATACGGCGAGCCGCGGCCGAGTTCACGCAGCGGGCACTGCAGCGCCAACAGGTCCTGGTGCAGATCGCCCCGGGAGGCGGACAGGTATTGGTCGGCAACCCCGCTGAGCCGCCCGGTGGCGTCGACGGCATTGATCAAAAGATTTTGCTTGTCGGCGAAATGCTTGATCAGGGGCGGGAATTCGGTGAGGACGCGATCCAGGACGTCCGAGCGGGGACCCACGTACGCCAGCAGCCGGTTCGTGGAGTCGATGGCGCGGGTGATGTCCTCGCGTTGCTCGTTGAGCCGCGCGGTGAAGGTGTCCAGCTTGCCGAGGAAGGCGCGGATCTGATCGCCCCGCCCGTTCACGATGTTGTACACCTCGTTCTGCAGCACTTCGAGGTTCGGGATGCCGCCTCCGCGGATGACCATGGCGAGGGCGGCCAGGGTCTGCTCGGTCGTGGGGTAGGTGGACGCGTTCTTCAGCGGGATGGTGTCGCCGTCCTTGAGCGGCTCCGGGGACGGGTCGGGTGGCGCCGCCAGCTCTATGTGCTGGGAACCCAGGAGGCTCGTCTGCCCGATCTTGGCGGTGGCGTTCCTGGGTAACTTGACGTTCTTGTCCACCCGCAGCGTCAGCGTGGCGACCCAGTTCTTCAGGCTGATCGCACGCACCGTGCCGACGAAGACGTCGGCCACCCGCACCCGGCTGTTGTCGTTGAGGGCCAGCGTGTCGGGCATCTGCACGTAGATGATGTAGGAGCCGGGCCCGCTGCCGGGGCCACCGGGCATCGGCACGTTGGCGATGCCGCGCCAACTCGCGCAGGAGGTCAGTGCCACGGCGGCGCCCAGTAGCGCCACCCCCTGCCAGGTCCGGTGTCGGAGCCGAATACCGAAGGAGCGCAAACTCTTTACGGTCGTCGTGCGCTTCACGATCCCGGTCCTCCGGCTGCGGCCGACGCGGGCGTCGGCGCAACGGGTCCCGGGACGACGCCGGGTCCCGGCGGCGGGGGCGGGATCGGCACCTGGGGAGCATTGACGCCCACGGGCGAAACCACCGGGTGCTCGTCGTACGCGTTCGGCGGTCCCGGTGGGGTCTGCAGACCCGACGGCGGCGGAGCGGCGTCCGACCCGCCCATCAGTTCGGCCAGCGAATCGGGGGCCATCAGACCCGCCGTGATCGGCCCGACCGCGGTGCCCTGCATGCCCGGCGCGGCAACCCAGCCGGGCTGGGTGTTGCGGTGGGACAACGGGGTGTCGGGCACCCAGATCCCGGGCACCGTGGTGTCCTTGTACCCGTTCGGCGGCTGCAGCCGGGGCTCCGAGTACGCGACTTCCTTGGGTAGCGTCTCGGCGGTGCTGAACAGGTTCAGGCCGAAGGGCAGGTAGTTGAACTTGATCGCATCGAGAACGGGCGCCAGGTACTGCGCGCACAGTTCGGCCGAATCCTGATAGCCCAGCCGGCTGCCCGCCTGAATCATGCTGCACAGGAACTGCATCGGGTTCGCGAAGTTCGGTATCGCCGGGATGGACATGACCGCGCCGTGCGACGGGTGGTAGATCTGGCTGAGGTTCGTTTCCAGCGTCGGCAGGACGTGCAGGGCGGTCTCCAAGCCGTTCAGCGGATCGGGTTGGACCAGCGTGGTCGTCAGATCGGCGAGGTTGTCGATGTCGTGGGTCAGCACCCCGCGGTTCTTGTCCAGGAACGGCCGCAGGGTGGAAAGCAGCCTGTCGAACTGCACGATCGCATCGCTGAGGTCGTGGTCGGACCCGGTCAACTTGTCGGTGAACTGGGCCAGGTTCTGGTTCAGCGCCACGAACTGCCGGTCGTCTTTGTGCAGGGCGTTGACGAACAGCGCGAGGCTGTGCACCACCGCGAAAAAGTCCCCACGGCCCTCGTTCAACGCGGTCAACGCCCGCGACAGACTGTCCAGCGTGGTGTTGATCTGCTTGCCCTTGCCGGCCAAGCCGTCGGCGAAGGCCTCGATGACGTCACCGAAAGGACCTTTGGGCTGCTCGGGTGTCGGGCCGAGCTTGGAGATGACCTTGGCGACGCTCTGGCTCAATTGGTCCCACTCGGTCGGCACCTGCGTGCGCTCGATGGGTATCACCGCATGATCGGCCATCACCGGACCACCTTTGTAGGGTGGCTCCAACTGAATGTTTCGCGAGGCGACCAGGGTGGGGTTCAGGATCACGGCGGACGCGTCGGCCGGCACCTTGTATTTGTTCTTGTAGCTAAACGTCACTTTCATCTTGTCCCCGGCCGGCTCGATCTTGTCGACCGAGCCCACGCGAACGCCCATGATCTGGACTTTGTCGCCCGGATAGAGCGCGTTCGCCTCCGGGAAGTAAGCGACCACGGTGTTGGTGGTCAGCTTGTCGTACAGCCGCCATCCGACGAACCCGGCGAGCAGGGCCAGCGCCACTATCAGCGCCCCGATCACCTTGTGGTACCGCCACTTACGGACATCGAAGATGGTGCTCAATTCTGGCTACCTCCCGTTGCGCCGCTACCCCCGGTGCCGCCGGGGTTGATGTACGGCGCCGGCAGCTGCGGCCCGGGTCCGGGCGGCGCGGGTGGCCCCGGCGGCAGGCCGGGCGCGAAGGTCGACGGTGGCGGTACGGGGCCGGCGGGTTGCAGGTTCTCGGTGCGCGCCCCCGGCGGCGCATTGGCCGGCAGCGGCACCGGTGTGCCCGGGACGTCCGGGGGCGGCTCGCCCGGCCGCCCGGCGATTCCGATCCCCGGTGCCGGCGGCAGGCCGTTGGGGTTCGGCGGCGACGCCTGCACGTCGATCGGTGCGGGGAAGCTGCCGCCGAACGGTCCGGCGTCGACACCCGCGCATGGCAACGGATTCCACGGCCGCGGCAGCGCGTCGCTTGGTGGGGTATACGAACATGCGGTGCCCGGTGGCACGGCCGGTCCCGGATGGTCCGGGGTGCCTTCGGTTACCGGAGGTGCGGGTGGCGGCGCGCCGTTGGGGAAGCGGGTGCCGTTGGGGTCGGGCCAGCGGAACTCGGGCAGGCCGGCGCTGCGCCAGAAATCCTCCGGGTCGATGCCGCGCTTCTTGAAGGCGGCGTCGACGAACGGCTGCAAGATCCAGTAGGGCAGCAGGTTGGACAGGACGATCTTGAAGTACGGTCCCGACGCGACGGATTCCCCGAGCGATGCGGCGAATTGACTTACGTACGTGAGGGTTTGAGCGAGGTCGTCTTTGCGTGCCACCAGCATGTCGCTGAGGGCGTGCAACTGCTCCAGTACCGGATTGAGGTTTGGGTTGTCGTTGATGAACCCCTGCACCTGTACCGAGAAGGCGGAAACGTTCTGCAGCAGGGCGTCAATGGCCTTTCCACGTTCGTTGAACGCGGCCAGCAGCGTCTTCGCGTTGACCAGCAGCCGGTTGACTTGTTCGCTGCGGTCGCCGAGCACGCCGGCTACCTGCTTGGCCTGGGCGAGCAGGTGCTTGACCTGCTCGTCGCGCTTGCCGATGGTGTCGGAGAATTTCGCCAAACCGTCGAGTGTGGCACTCAGGTGCGGGTAGGTCTGGTCGATGGTCTGCGACAAGACGTTCAGCGACCGCTTGACGGTGTCGACGTCCCAGCCGGCGGCCGCCTTGGTGATGTCGTAGTTCGCGTCGTAGAGCTGATAGGGGGTGGTGCTCTGGCCGAGCGGCAACACGCCCCCGGCCGGCAATGTCCTGGCCCCCTTCGGCTCGATCTCGAGCACCTTCTTGCCCAGGATGGTGTCGGTCTTGATCGCGAGCCGGCTCTCGGTGCCGATGGTGTTGGGGCCGATGGTGAACTTGATCTGGACGTGGTCGCCGTCGATGTCGAACGCTTGCACCGTGCCGACATTCACGCCGGAGATGCGCACTTTGTCACCTTTGTTCAATTGGCCGGTGTCGGTGAACTGCCCGTAGTAGCTTGGACTGGCGAACATCATCGGGACGCTGGTGAAGCTCTGGCCGACGGCGACGACGAGTCCCAGCACGGTGATGCCCATCAGCCCGACGCGGACGCGGTTGAATTCCGTCAGTGTTCTCATTGCGGCGTGCACCTGCCCGTGGGCTGCTGCCAGATCCGCACCGTACGCACGGGCCCGCCGGGCTGCAGCCCGTTCCATCTGATCGAGAGGTCGCAGAGGTAGAAGTTCACCCAGTCCCCGTACAGGCCGATGCTGCGACCGATGAGGTTGAGCGCCGTCGGCGTCTTGTGGATGAGATCGCTGAGCTGGTCACGCTGGTCGACAAGCGGTTGCTGGAGCGCCTGCAGGTAGTTGATCTCCTTGTGCAGCAAGGCCCGGTTCTCCGCCAGGAGGTCGGCGACGGTCCCGGCGGCGGTGCTGATGTTCGCGACGCCGGCGGCCAGCGGGTCGGCGTGGTTTTGCAGGCCGGTGATCAGTCTTTCGAAGTTGTCGACGGTCTGGTCGAACTCCTTGCGATGCCGAACTGTGGTGTCCAGCACGACGTTCAGGTTCTTGACCACCTCGCCGATCGCCTGGTCGCGCTCGGCGATGTGCGCGGTCAGCTGCGCGGTCTGGTCGAGAATGTCGTTGATCGTGCCGCCCTGACCCTGAAACACGGTGATGATGGCCGAGGCGATGGTGTTGACCTTTTCCGGGTCCAGTGCCCGGAACAGCGGCTTGAAACCACCGATCAGGGCGTCGAGGTCGAGCGCCGGTGAAGTCCGGGACAGCGGGATGAATCCGCCCGGCGGCAGGACCCGGTCGGCGCCCTCACCCTCGCCGCGCTTGAGTTCCAGGTAGCGGTCGGCGAACAGATTGAGATAGCGGATCTGGGCGGTCGTCGACTGGTAGAGCGGTATCGAGCGGTCGACGACGAAGTCCACCTGTACCTTCGTGCCGCCGTCGGTCAGCCGCACCTTGTTGACCTTGCCGACCTCGACCCCGGAAGCGCGGACGAACTGGCCGTCTTTCAGGCCGCTGCCATTGCTGAACTCCGCGATATAGCTGTTGGTGCTGTTGAAGCGGATCTGAGCGAACACCACGACGATCGAGACGGTGATGAGCGCCAGCACCAACGAGACGATGCCGAGCTTGATGGCGGAGCCGTTTACTTTCATGGGTTCATCACTGTCATGGGTTGATCGTGTTGTCTCCGACTTGGCGGCCCCACACGTATTCGATGGCGTACGGCGAGCCGGTATCCAGGTGGTTGTACGGCGCGAGGCTGGCGCCGGTGTCCAGCACCAATTCGGGAGCGGGCCAAAGGTCGTGGGTGACCTGCTGCCAGCAACCCGGCGCGCCGCCCGGACCGCCGCGGGCATTCACCCGGGGCAGATTGTCCGGGTAGACATACGGATTCGGCGCCCCGCCGACCAGCCCGGCCAGCCCCAGCAGGCCCCCGGTGGCCACCGTGCCGGCCAGCCCGGGCAGCGTCAGGATGCCTCCCAGCCCGGACGTCAGCTCGGTCATGGTTCTCAGCGCGTAGCCGTTGCCGCCGCCCGTCGTCGCGTAGGCCGCGGGTTCTTCGTCGTAGTAATTGCGGATGGTGCAGAAGATCTCGGGGCTGTAGGTGTCGAGCAGTCCGGCGGTGGGCACCAGATCGGCGGCACCTCGCTGCAGGTAGGGCCCGCCGCGCCGGAAGATGTCTTCCCCGGTGTTGCCCAACCCGGTCGCGGCCAGCAACGCGGAGTCCAGGTCGGCTTCCTGCCGGTGCAGGGTGCGCGCCGTGATGACCGCATTGTTGAGCGCGTCCAGCAGATCCGGCGCGGCCTTGGAGTAGGTGTCGCCCAGGGCCGCCAGCCGCGCGATGTCGTGCCGGAGCTGCGGCATTCGCGGATTGACGTCGTCGAGGATGGCGTTGCCGTTGACGATCGACTGCCCGAACTTGTCGCCCAAGCCGGCCAGCGCCTGCGCGGCCGCCGCCAGCGTCAGGTTCACCTTGACCGGGTCCACCTTCTGCACGATCGAGGTGAGGGTCTCGAACAACGTATTGAACTCCGTCGTGACCGACCTCGCATCGATCACCTGCTGCGGCGTGATGCGCTGCGGCGTAGGGTGTTTCGGCGAGGTCAACGATACGTATTTGTTGCCGAACACCGTGGTTGCCTTGATGTTGGCGTCGACATTGGCAGGAATCAGCCCGATGTACTTCGGATTCACGTCCAGGACGAACTTGGCCGCCGGGATGCCGTCCCGCTCGATCTCCGAAATGCTGGCCACGCGGCCGATTTCCACGCCGTTGTAGGTGACCTTGGAGCCCGGGTCCATCACCAGACCCGACCGGGGAGCCAGCATCGTCAAGGCCGTGGTCGGGGTGAATTCGCCCCGGAACTGCAACCACACCAACGCCAGCACCGCCGCGGCGACCACCAGGAACGCCACGGCCGTCGTCTTGTACGGCGGGATGCGTGGCGGGTTCTGCTGCACCGGGATCGTCATGATGGCTAGCCGGTGAGGTTGAAGTTCGGGTTTTTGCCGTAGACCGCCATCGCGGTCAGAACGACCACCATAACGATGGTCACCAATGACAGCCGCATCGAACGGCCGACCGCCTCACCGACGCCGACCGGCCCGCCGCTGGCGGTGTAGCCGTAGTAGCAGTGCGTGGTCATCACGACCACCGCGACGAGGATCACCTCGGCGAACGACCAGCCCACATCGTTGAGGCGCAGGAAGGTATGGAAGTAGTGGTTGTACGTGCCGGTGGACTGCCCGTACAGCACGACCGTGGTGACCTGCGCGGACAGGAAGGCGAGGGTAATCGCCAACCCGTAGAGCGGGATGATGACGACCAGGCCCGCCACCACCCGGGTCGACGCCAGGTAGGCGACCGACCGGATGCTCATCACATCCAGCGCGTCGATCTCCTCGCTGATGCGCATCGCGCCCAGTTCGGCGGTGGCTCCGGCGCCAACCGTGGCGGCCAGCGCCTGCCCCGCGGCCACCGGCGCCACGAACCGCACATTGACCATTGCGGCCAAGAAGCCGGTGAACGCTTCGACACCGATGTTTCCCAGAGACGCGAAGCCCTGGATGGCGACCAGTGAGCCCGCGGACAGGGTGATGAATCCGACGATGGCGGCGGTGCCACCGACGACGGCCATCGCCCCGGTACCCATCCCCATCTGGGCGATCAACCGCAGCAACTCTTTCGGGTAGCGGCGCACGGCGAAGGGGATCTGGCCCACCGTCGACAGCGCGAACCAGATCATCTGGCCGATCTCGACCAGGAGCCGCACCGGGGCCTCGCCGTATCGCGCCCAGGGGAAGCGGCCGCGCACCGGGGCGGCCGTTGTGTCCTCGGCAGTTCCCGCCGTCACGGTCATGTCAGTGCCCCGTTCCGAACCGGACACCGATGGTGGTCAGCGCCGCGTTGACCGCGAACAGCGCGATGAAGCACAGCACCACCGTCTCGTTGACGGCGGTGCCCAGGCCCTTGGATCCGCCGCGGACGATCAGCCCGCGGTAACAGCCGACCAGGCCGGCGATCAGCCCGAACGTCGCGGCCTTGATAAACGCGATCACCACCTCCGGTAGGCCGGTGAGCGCCGTCAGCGTCGAGAGGTAGGCGCCGCTCGAGACGTTCTGCAGGTACACGCTGAAGAGGTAGCCGCCCCCCAGGCCGACGGCGACCACGAGGCCGTTGAGCAGCACCGCGACGAGCATCGAGGCGACGACGCGCGGCACCACCAGCCGGTGGATCGGGTCGATGCCGAGCACCTCGAGCGCATCGATCTCCTCGCGGATGGTGCGCGAGCCGAGGTCGGCGCAGATGGCGGTGCCCCCGGCGCCGGCGACCACCAGCACCGTCACGATCGGACCGAGCTGGGTGACCGCCGCGATCCCGGCACCGGCGCCGGAGACGTCGGCGGCGCCGAACTCGGCCAGCAGGACGTTGAGCGTGAAGATGAGCAACACGGTTTCCGGGATGGACACCGCGATGGTGGGCAACAGCGAGACCCGCATCAGGAACCAGCCAACCCAGATGAACTCACGCCATTCGAAGGGTTTTTTCAGGGCTTTGCCCGTCAGCACGCACATCCGGAAGAACCCGCCGGCCACTTCGGTCCCCGGCCGGAGGCGGCGCCCGAGTCTTCCGGCGATCGCGCTCGAGGTCGTCATCGGCGCCGTCCCCGAGGCAGCGCACGGGCCGGGCATCGTCGTCGCGAAAAGTGTTCCGCGACAGAGCTGCTAGGAGGTTGCGGCGACTGCGACGGTGTCCGGCTTCGTCGGCTGGAGCCTGCCCGGCCGGCGGCCCGGACCGCTGCGCCCGGGATCCATGTCGCTCTCGTTTGCCCCACGAGCCACTATTGCATTAGACCGTACGGTCAGTCAATAACGAGCATGGCCGCACCTGGATCGGTGTGGACCCGTCGCGGAAATGCCCGGTCCGCCCTCCGCAGTCCTTCTGTCCCTGAGCCTTTTTGGTCCCTAAACTTTTGGTCCCTAAACTTTTGGTCCCTAAACTTTTGGTCCCTAGGCTTTTGGTCCTGGGGCTTTCTGTCCAGGGTCTTTTTGGTCCTGAGCCTTTTTGGCCCCTGGGGCTTTCGTGCTTGCCCGGTGCGTTAGGTGGGGATTCGGCGGCATTGCCTGCCGGCTACGCGGACCGAGCGTACGGTTGAAAGGTTTCGCGGCCGTGGCGCTCCGCGCGGTCCTGAGGCCGGCCGGTTACGGCCGACGACGCGCCCGCGCACGGCATTCCGTGGCTATGCGGTCAACCCGCGGTGCCCGCGACCGCGGCCAGGGATTCGCGCACCACCGCGACGACGTCCGAGGCAGGGTCCGCCCACTTGCTGAGCCCCAGGCGGTCGAGCAGCAGTCCGCCGAGGAACACGTCGACGAACGCGGCCCCGACCTGTTCGGGTGTCCGGGAATCGTTGGGAGCGAACCACACCCACATCCACTCCAGTGATCCCCACAGCTGCAGTGCCGCCAGTTCGACGTCCACGCTTCGGAAAACCCCGACCTCCACGCCGTTGCGGATCTCGTCAACCGCGAGCCTTTGCAACTGACGACGCAACTTACGCGCTTGCCGCATCGCCGGATCGTCGGACAACTGGACCACCTCGCGCTGACTCGCCACCGTCGCGTTGCGGTCGAGCGCGTGGAGCAGCGCGGACGTGTAGATGATCGCGGCGATGCGCTCGTGCGGTGCCCCCAGGCGACCCCACACCATCCCCAGTACCTCGAGTTGGCGGGCCAGCTGGTTTTCCTCGAGCTCCCGCAGCATCTGCACCTTGGTCCCGAAGTGATGGACGATGGTGCCCTTGGACATGCCGAGCTCGCCGGCGATGTCGCCGATATTTGTTCTATCGTAACCACGTTCAGCGACATAGCGGACAAAGGCATCCAGGATCTCGCTGCGCCTGCCAGGCGATCTGGGCATTGACCATCAACCCTTTTGTGGGCGTGAACTAACCGTACGAACGGTCTATCATAGCTGTCGCGCGTTGAGGATCCGCGACGGCACACGTTCTCGGCGCCCGGTGCGGCTACGGGCCGGGCCAACCCGTCAGCTGCGCTGGTCGGGCGCAGTCAGGACATACATGTTCGCGTCGGCTCCCGGCCTGATCTCACCGGCGGCGTACACGGTCATGAGTTCTCTGCCATCACTGTCGACCACGCAGACATAGGTGTCGGTCTCGGCGTCATAGTCGAAGCTGTCCCACGCCAGCACGAACGCCAGGCAGTTGCCGTCGCGGTCTGCGACGACGAGCTTGTGCACACCCGATTCCTTCAGGAGTTCGGCATCCCGGGCGTGCCGCTGAGGGGCCGCGTTGTTGTGGACCGCTACGCCGTTTTGCATCAGTGCACTCCCTTAGCGCGAGGTTGATTTCCTCGGGTCCGGCCCTCGACCTGGTGCGGACCTGCGCGAATTGTCTCTCCGGACACCGCGGGGGACCAGGGCATTACGACCCTCCTCGACGGGTCGTAAGTCGCTTGGCGACAAGTCGGTGATCACGCGCCGGGCCCCGCCGGGGCCGGGACCGGCGCCGGACCACCCCGCCGCCCGATCTCCCAACGCGTTGGTTGACAATCGAGCGACAACACTTCGTTTGCAGACACGCGTCAAAGGAGACACATCAATGGCTGAAGCCGTCATCGTCGAGGCAGTCCGCTCACCCGTCGGCAAGCGCAACGGCGGGCTGTCCGGCGTGCACCCCGCGGATCTGTCCGCACAGGTCCTCAACGGTTTGGTCGACAGGGCCGGCATCGACCCGGGAATCGTCGACGACGTCATCTGGGGTTGCGTCATGCAGGCCGGTGAGCAGGCCCTCGACATCGGCCGCACCGCGCCGCTGACCGCCGGCTGGCCGGAGACGGTTCCGGGTGTGACCGTCGACCGCCAGTGCGGGTCGAGCCAGCAGTCGGTGCACTTCGCCGCGGCCGGTGTGGTCGCCGGCCACTACGACGTGGTCGTCGCCGGCGGGGTGGAGTCGATGTCGCGCACGCCGATGGGGTCGTCGCTGGCCAACGGCGGGCGGCCGTACCCGGACGCGTTCATGAACCGCTACGACCGCCAGGTGCCCAACCAGGGCATCGGCGCCGAGATGATCGCCGAGCAGTGGGGCCTGAGCCGCACCGCACTCGACGAGTTCTCGCTGGCTTCGCACGAAAAATCCGCTGCAGCACAGGATTCCGGCGCCTTCGACGACCAGATCGTGGGCATCAAGGACCAGGACGGCAACATGGTGCTCAAGGACGAGGGCATCCGCCGCGGCACGCCGATGGAGAAGATGGCGTCGCTGAAGCCGGCGTTCAAGGAGGACGGCGTGATCCACGCCGGCAACTCCTCGCAGATCTCCGACGGTTCGGCCGCCCTGCTGTTCATGTCCGCAGAGAAGGCGAAGTCGTTGGGGCTCAAGCCGATCGCAAGGGTGCACACGGCGACGCTGGCCGGAGCCAACCCGGTGATCATGCTGACCGCGCCGATCCCGGCCACCCAGAAGGTGCTGAAGCGCTCCGGGTTGAGCATCGGCGAGATCGGCGCCTACGAGGTCAACGAGGCCTTCGCCCCGGTCCCCATGGCCTGGCGCAAGGACATCGGCGCCGACGAGAAGAAGCTCAACCCCAACGGCGGCGCGATCGCGCTCGGCCACCCGCTCGGTGGCTCGGGGGCGCGGCTGATGACCACGCTGCTCTACCACATGCGGGACAAGGGAATTCGCTACGGCCTGCAGACGATGTGCGAGGGCGGCGGCCAGGCCAACGCCACCATCCTGGAGCTGCTGTGACGGAAGGCGACACCGGCCGGCCCGCGGTGCTGGTCGAACGTCGCGGCAACGTGGCAGTCATCACCATCAACCGGCCGGAGGCCCGCAACGCGATCAACGGCGCGGTCAGCATCGGGGTCGGCGACGCGCTCGAAGAGGCCGGGCACGACCCCGAGGTGCGGGCCGTCGTCGTCACCGGCGCGGGCGACAAGTCGTTCTGCGCCGGTGCCGACCTCAAGGCGCTCGCGCGCCGCGAGAACCTGTATCACCCCGAGCACGGGGAATGGGGCTTCGCCGGCTACGTGCACCACTTCATCGACAAGCCCACCATCGCCGCGGTCAACGGCACCGCACTGGGCGGCGGCACCGAGATCGCGATGGCCAGCGACCTGGTGGTGGCCACCGAGGGCGCCACGTTCGGGCTGCCGGAGGTCAAGCGGGGGCTCATCGCCGCGGCCGGTGGCGTCTTTCGGATCATGAACCACCTGCCCCGCAAGGTGGCCATGGAACTGCTGATGACCGGCGAGCCGATCACGGCCTCCGACGCGTGCCGGTGGGGCCTGATCAACCAGGTCGTCGGGGAGGGTCCCGAAAAAGGCTCCGTGCTCGACGCCGCGCTGGCGCTCGCCGCACGGATCACCGTCAATGCGCCGCTGTCCGTACAGGCCAGCAAGCGCATCGCCTACGGGGTCGACGACGGCGTCGTCGCCGACGAGGAGCCCGGCTGGGAGCGCACCGTCCGCGAGATGCGCACGCTGCTGAAATCCGAGGACGCCAGGGAGGGACCGCTGGCGTTCGCCGAGAAGCGCGAGCCGGTCTGGAAGGCCCGTTAGACACCGCGAGCAGACGCAAAATCCCGCAAAAAGCCTTGCTTTTCGGGGATTTTGCGTCTGCTCGCGCTAGCTCCCCAGGATGTTCACTCCCCACCGGAAGGCGGGGGGCAGCAGGGTGGACACCGGGACGACGGCCCGGCGGGTCAAAGGTGGCGCGCTGGCCAGCACCAGTGCGCGGGTGAGCCACCGGTAGTCGCGGGTGACCCGGTGCCAGGCGGCCTCGTACGACGCGGGTGCGTCGGCGGCGATGGCGTCGATGACCGCCGCCGCCTGCTTGACCGCGAGGCTGATGCCCTCGCCGGTCAGTGCGTCCTCGTAGCCGGCCGCGTCGCCGACCAACAGCACGCGCCCGGCGACCCGGCGCGAAACCACCTGGCGCAGCGGACCGCAGCCGCGCGCGGGCCCGCGATCGGCACCCGCCAGGCGCCGTTCCAGCTCCGGGAACCAGGCCAGGTCGGGCCGCCCGCGGGACAGGATCGCCACGCCCACCAGGTCCGGTTCGACCGGCGTCACGTATGCCTCGCCCCACCGCGACCAGTGCACTTCGACGAACTCCGACCACGCCGGCACGCGGAAATGCCGGCGGACGCCGTAGCGACGGGGTGTTCCGGCCCTCGCGGTGATCCCCACCGCGCGGCGGACCGTCGAATGCAGCCCGTCGGCCGCCACCAACCACTTCGCGCGCACACCGGCCGCCGTCACGCCACCCGCGTCCTGCTCGACGGCCGTCACCCGCGCCCGAATCCATTCCGTGTCTTGTTGTTTCGCCCGCGCTTCCAGTGCCGCGTGCAGGGTGGTCCGTCGTACGCCCCGCCCGGGGCCGTTGCGAAATCGCGCCTGCGCCCGACGGCGATCGCTCACGTAGGCGATCCCGCGGAACGGCATACCGGCCGGGTCGACACCGAGCGCAGTCAGCTCGGAGAGCCCGCCGGGCATCAACCCCTCACCGCACGCCTTGTCGACGGGGCCGTCCCGCGGCTCGACCACCACCACCGAAAGCCCGCGCCGGCGCGCGTGTAACGCCGTGGCGAGGCCCCCCGGTCCGCCGCCGACGACCAGCAGGTCGGCGTCGTAGCTCGTCATGTGTAGCCCAGCGCGGAGTTTTCCACGCGCACCCGCACCCGCAGCAGGGCCGCGTTGGCCACGGTGAACAGGGCCGCGGTCACCCACGCGGTGTGCACCAGCGGCAACGCGATTCCCTCGGCCACCACGGCAACATAGTTCGGATGATGCAGCCACCGGTACGGCCCCTCGCGCACCAGCGGAGCGTCCGGCAACACGATGACCCGGGTGTTCCACCGGTGGCCCAGTGTCGCGATGCACCACCAGCGCAGCCCCTGGCCGAGCGCCACCACGGCCAGCATCGGCCAGCCCAGCCACGCGATGAACGGCCGATGCAGAGCCCACGGTTCGACGACGCAGCCCACCAGCAGCGCCGCGTGGATGACCACCATCACCACGTAGTGCGGCCGGCCGAACTCCCTGGCACCCCGGGCGAGAGACCACTCGGCGTTCCGCTTCGACACCACCAGTTCCACCAGGCGTTCCAGCCCGACCGCCAGGATCAGCAGGTAATACATGGGACCACTATCCCGTGACCGGACCCGGGGGGCCAATGGGCGGCGGCTGCTGACACATCTGGGCTCACGATGCCGCCGCGGGATCGGTTCAGCGGCGCCGCGCGCGCCCGCGCGGCCGCTAGGGTGGGCAAGTATGCGGATCCTGGTCACCGGTGCCACTGGCTACGTGGGATCGCGGCTGGTCACGGCGCTGCTGGCCAACCAGCATCAGGTCGTGGCGGCCTCCCGGAACCCGGCGCGCCTGAGGCGTCTCGGGTGGCACGCGGACGTGACGGCGGTCACCCTGGACGCGTCGGATCCCGAGTCGGTGCGATCCGGGATGGCCGCGGGGGGCCCCGTCGAGGTGGTGTATTACCTGATACACGCGATCGGTCAGCGCGGGTTCCGCGACGCCGACCGGGCCGCGGCGGCCAACGTCGCGGCGGCGGCCAGGGACGCCGGTGTGCGCCGCATCGTCTACCTGGGCGGGTTCGTCCCCGCCGGCGAGGCCCTGTCGGAGCACCTGGCCAGCCGGGCCGAGGTGGCCGCGGCGCTGACGCTCGAGGACGGCCCGGAACTCGTCTGGCTGGGCGCGGCGATCATCATCGGCGCCGGTTCCACGTCGTTCGAGATGATGCGTTACGTCGGAGACCGGTTCCCGTTGATCCCGATTCCCACCTGGATGGACAACCCGATCGACCCGATCTCCATCCGCGACGTGCTGCACTACCTCGTCGCCGCGGCGGACCCCGACCGGGTGCCCGCGGGGGCCCACGACATCGCCGGCCCCGACACCACCACCTACCGGGAGTTGCTCGAGACCTACGCGCGCGTGTCGGGCCGCTGGCATGCCGCCGTGCCGGTCGGCCCGGTCGACATCGCGCTGGCGTCACTGATCACCGGGGTCGCGCTGCCGGTTCCCCACGGATTGGCCTCCGACCTCGTCGCGTCGCTGGATCATCCGATGGTGGCGTCGGACAGCGGACTGCGCGAGCGGGTGCCCGACCCGCCCGGCGGCCTGCTCGGCGTCGAGGACGCCGTCGCACGTGCGGTGACGGCCAACCGCAGGCCGCAGCCCGTCAACGCCCTCGCCGATCCGCACCATCTCGCCGACAGCGATCCCGCCTGGGCCGGTGGCGACGCGCTGTGGATCCGCCGGATCGCGCGGGCGGTCACACCGCCCTTCGCCCGTCCCACGCTGCGGCTGGTGAACCGCGTCCCCGGCCCGCTGGCCGGGCTGCTGCGGACCGGCCTGGAAGTCCTCGTCGCCGTCACCCCGAAGGCGCACCCCGCATGAGCGGGCCGACCGCTCCCGGGCGCGCCAGCGCCGCCTCCGAGCTGCGCCGCGCGATGACCAATGTCGCCGCGCCCCGGAACGAACCGCCCGGCCTCGTGCGGCGCCGCCGCGTCGTCGTCAGCGTCACGCTCGTCGTCGGCGCCGCGGTGCTGGGATTCTCGCTGCGGCGCCACCCCGGCGAGTCGAGTTTCTACTGGCTCACCCTGGCGCTGGCCGCCGTATGGATAGCGGGCGCGTTCGCCTCGGGTTCGCTGCACCTGGGGGGCGTGTGCTGGCGCGGGCGCAACCAGCGGCCGGTCATCTCCGGGCTGACCATCGGCCTGCTGATCGGCGCCGTGTTCGTGGTGGGCGGGCTGGTCGCCAGGAAGATTCCGGCGGTCGCCGAGTTGATCACCCGGGTGCTGCTCTTCGCCCACGGGTCTTATCTGTTCATCGTCGTGATCATCGCCATCAACGCGGTGGCCGAGGAGATCTTCTTTCGCGGCGCGCTCTACACCGCGCTGGGCCGGCACCACCCGGTGGTGATCTCGACCCTGCTCTACACCGTTGCCACGATGGCCAGCGGCAACCCGATGCTGGGGTTCGCCGCGATCATCCTGGGGACCGTGTGCGCCGCGGAGCGCCGGGCCACCGGCGGTGTCCTCGCGCCGGTGCTGACCCACGTCGTCTGGGGACTGATCATGGTGCTGGCACTGCCGCCGATGTTCGGCGTCTAGCTAGAACGATCGTCGAGGCGCCGTCGAGATCGGCGTTTCGCAGGAAAAGTTCGAGGAGCGCGCTGCAAAAGGTCGATCTCGCCCACCCGAGAACTCCGTTCGCCCGACTACCGCGCCGCGGCGAGGACCCGGCGGGCCAGGCGGGCGAGCGCGGCCGCGTGCACGGGCCGCGCCAGCAACCAGTACAGCCGGCCGACGATGCCGCTCGGCAAGAAGGCCGCCCGTTGCGAATACCTGCTGCCGCCGCCGTCGCGCGGCGTCACCGAGATCTCGAGCCACTCCCGCCCCGGCCGGCGCCGGGTCCCGCGCAGCCGCAGCAGCCGGCCGGGTTCGCGCTCGGCCACCGCCCAATGTCCGCGGCCGCCCACGACGTTCTCGGCCGCCCGCCAGAGGTCGTCGGGCGCGGCGTCGGTCACGGCGGCCCGCACGTCCGCGTAGACGACCTCGCCGGCCCAGTCCGGGTCGCTGGGCAGGGCCTCGGCCGGCGCGGACCGCAGCGAGGCCCAGGTGGCGTCGGTAAGGCCCCGCTTTGCGCGGTCGAGTGCCAGCGCGACGGCGCGACGGTAGTCGGTGAGTCCGTCCTGTGGCGGCGCGATGATGCCGTCGATGTCGTGGTTGCGCATCACCGCGTCGCATTCCAGCGACTCGATCAGCGGCCGCGCCAGCCCGGGCGGGATCGGCGTCACGGTCCCCACCCACAGGCTGGCGATCGTGGGTGTCAGGAACGGCAGCACGATCAACCGGCGCGGCCACAGGCCGGCCACCTCCGCGTAGACCCGCATCATGTCGCCGTATTCCAGGACATCGGGTCCGCCGATGTCCCAGGTGCGCGCCCTGTCCTTCATCGGCACCGGGGCCGTTGCCGCGGCCGCCAGGTAGTGCAGCACATCGCTCACCGCGATGGGCTGAATCTTGTTGTGCACCCACTTCGGCGTGGTCATCACCGGCAGCCGGTCGGTGAGGTGCCGGATCATCTCGAAGGACGCCGACCCCGACCCCACGACCACCCCGGCCTGAAGTACCACGGTCTCGATGCCGGAGCCGATCAGCGCCTCGCCCACGGCTTTTCGCGACTCGAGATGCGGCGAAAGCTTGCGGCCCTCCGGGTGCAAACCGCTCAGGTACACCACCCGCCGCACCCCGGTGCGGCGGGCGGCCGTCACGACGTTGCCGACGGCCCGGGATTCCTCGGTGGCGAAATTCTTCGAGATGCCCATCGAATGCACCAGGTAGTAGACGACGTCCATCCCGTCGAACGCCGCGATCAGCGACTCGACGTCGCCCAGGTCGCCGCGAACCACCTCGGCCTTTTCCGGGGCCTGTTCCCGCCAGGGCACGTCGGCCAGCTTGTCCGGGTTGCGGGCCAGCGCCCGCACCTGATGGCCTTCGTCCAGCAGTCGCGGCACCAACCGGGCGCCGATGTAGCCGGTCGCGCCGGTCACCAGGCACCGAACTCGTTGCGCCATCGGTTCTCCGTTCTTCGCCGGTCATTCGGAGCTGACGCAGGCAGGGATTGCCGCTTCCGGCGAGTCCTAAGCGGTCAATGGTCGCTGAACTGTGGGGTGCGGCGCTCCTGGAACGCCGTCGCGCCCTCGATGAAATCGTGCGCCCGCAGCAGGACGGCCTGCCCGTCGAATTCACGCTGCAGGGTCGGCTCCAGTTCGGTCAGCGTGGCGGCGTTGATGGCATCCTTGGTCCTGGCGTAGGCCACGGCCGGACCGGCCAGCAGCCTCGAAACCACCTTGTCGACCTCGGCGTCGAAGTCTTGCGCCGGGTACACCGCGGAGACCAGGCCCCAGGCCAACGCGTCGGCGGCCGGCAACCGCTCGGCCAGCAGCGCCATGCGCAGCGCGCGGATCCGGCCGATCGCCGCGGCGACCAACGCCGACGCGCCGCCGTCGGGCATCAGGCCGATCCGCGTGAAGGCAAGCAGGAAAAACGCCTTCTCCGAAGCCAATACGACATCGCATGCCAGCGCCAGCGACACCCCCACACCCGCCGCCGGCCCGTGCACCACGGCGACCACCGGCCGCGGCAGCGCGACGATCGCCCGCACGGCGCGGTTCGCCTGCGCGAGAACCTCGGTTCCCGGGCCGGCGCCCGCCAGGTCGTCGGCGCTCATGCCGGCGCCCGAGCAGAAGCCGCGGCCCGAACCGCCCAGGCGCACCACCCTGACCCGGGGATCGGCGGCCGCGCGTTCCATCGCATCGGCGATCCCGGCCAGCACCGGGGTGGTCAGCGAGTTGAGGCTCTCGGGCCGGTCGATGGTGACCGACAGCACGCCGTCGGACAGCGCGACGGCAAGGCCTGCGACGGGCGCCAGTGTGTCGATGCCGGGTTCCATGGGGCCACCCTAGGTGACCGGGGCGCGCGGCCCCCGACTGCGGCTGCAAAGATGCCAACGGCCGGTAGTTCGACCTCACCGCCGGTCGCCGGGCGTCGGAGCGGACGAAGGGTCGGTGCATCGTGGCTGGACCGCTGAGTGGATTGCGTGTCGTCGAGTTGGCCGGCATCGGGCCCGGCCCCCACGCGGCGATGATCCTGGGGGACCTGGGGGCCGACGTGGTGCGCATCGACCGCCCCCCAAGGGACGGGTCCGGTCCCGGCGGTGTCGCAAAGGACGCCATGATGCGCAACCGGCGCGTGGTGACCGCGGACCTGAAGTCCGACGCGGGACGCGACCTCGTGCTCAGGCTCGTCGCGAAGGCCGACGTCCTCATCGAGGGCTACCGCCCCGGCGTGACCGAGCGCCTCGGGCTGGGGCCCGAGCGGTGCGCCGAGGTCAACGACCGGCTCATCTACGCCCGGATGACGGGGTGGGGGCAAACCGGCCCGCGCAGCCAACGGGCCGGACACGACATCAACTACATCTCGCTCAACGGCATCCTGCACGCCATCGGCCGGACCGGCGAGCGGCCGGTGCCGCCGCTGAACCTGGTCGGCGACTTCGGCGGCGGCTCGATGTTTCTGCTGGTTGGCATCCTGTCGGCGTTGTGGGAGCGGCAGAGCTCCGGCAAGGGCCAGGTGATCGACGCCGCGATGGTCGACGGCTCGAGCGTGCTCGTCCAGATGATGTGGCAGATGCGTGCCTCCGGGATGTGGTCGGACGCGCGCGGCACCAACCTGCTCGACGGCGGCGCGCCCTACTACGACACCTACGAGTGCGCCGACGGACGCTACGTCGCCGTCGGGGCCATCGAGCCCCAGTTCTACGCCGCCCTGCTGACGGGGCTGGGTCTCGAGGGTGCGGATCTGCCCGGGCAGAACGACGTCAGCCGCTGGCCGGAGCTGCGGGCGGTGCTGACCCAGACGTTCGCCGCCCACGACCGCGACCACTGGGCGAAGGTGTTCGCCGAGTCCGACGCCTGCGTGACGCCGGTGCTGGCGTTCGGCGAGGTACAGACCGAACCGCACATCACCGAGCGCGACACGTTCTACGAGGTCAACGGGGGCCTGCAGCCCCTACCGGCGCCGCGGTTCTCGCGCACCGCGCCCGAGACGCCGCGCGCGGCCGCGCCGGTGGCCGACGCGGAGGCCGTTCTGAAGGACTGGGTATAGTCCCCGACCAACAAGTTGGTGGGCCAACCGCCGGGATACCGCCGGGATACACGGAAGGATTCGCATGGAGATCAAGGACGCCGTCGCCGTCGTCACCGGCGGGGCCTCGGGCCTGGGCCTGGCCACCACCCGACGCCTGCTGGACGCCGGAGCGCAGGTGGTGGTGCTGGACCTGCGGGGCGAGGACGTGGTGCGCGAACTCGGCGAGCGGGCGCGTTTCGCGCCGGCCGACGTCACCGACGAGGCCGCCGTCGCCAGCGCGCTGGACATCGCCGAGGCGATGGGCCCGCTGCGCATCGTGGTCAACTGCGCCGGCACCGGCAACGCCCTTCGGGTGCTGGGCAAGGACGGCGTCTTCCCGCTGGACGCGTTCCGCAAGATCGTCGACATCAACCTGGTCGGGAGCTTCAACGTGCTGCGGCTGGCCGCCGAGCGGATCGCCAAGACCGAGCCCGTCGGCCCCCCGGACACCCAGGAGCGCGGGGTCATCGTGAACACCGCATCGGTGGCGGCGTTCGACGGGCAGATCGGCCAGGCCGCCTACTCGGCGTCCAAGGGCGGCGTGGTGGGCATGACGTTGCCGATCGCGCGCGATCTGGCCGGCCACCTCATCCGGGTGGTCACCATCGCCCCCGGTCTGTTCGACACGCCGCTGCTGGCGGGCCTGCCGGAAGCGGCCCGCGAGTCGCTGGGCAAGCAGGTGCCGCACCCGTCGCGCCTGGGGCACCCCGACGAGTACGGCGCGCTGGCGGTGCACATCATCGAGAACCCGATGCTGAACGGCGAGGTCATCCGGTTGGACGGCGCCATCCGCATGGCGCCGCGCTGACGCGCGCCGCGAAACCTCGGGTCGCCGGGAAAACGAAAGCCCCCCGCAGCGCGGGGGGCCGACCCGGAAACGGACTCCAGGTCTATCTACGGAACCACCGGGTGATTGCAGGTTCGGCCATCAGGAGCCGTGCGAGCACACTCATCGCGGTCAGCTTGCCGTAGGGAGGGGTTGCCAGTCCTCGAACTGCTCCGAGGTCTCGCCTTCCACCAGCATGTCGCCATGGTAGAGAGCTTCGAAGTCAGCTTTGATGACGTCGGCCCTCGAGTCGTCGATCCACATGACACTGAGCGTATGGCCCACCCTTAAGGATTCTTTGAGTTGCGATTCGGAAATTGGTGGCAATTTACCGGCGGGTAGGTTAGCCCCGCGTCGCACACGCGATGGTGCCGCTGAGCGGCTTGGTCGCCGCCCGGTTTTCTGGCCGGACTCTTAGCGCCGCCCCGGTGTGAAACGGCGTTGAACCCTGCCCGGCCCTCATCCGTTCCCCCCTCATCCGTTCCCCTCATCCGTTCCCCCGATCCGTTCATTTTGCGAACAGCGTTGTTCGACACCTGTAACTTGGGCGGAAGCAACTAACGCTCATCGGGGTGGGCGCACGCGACCGGCTGGGGGAGAACGCCGAATGCTGCAACGAATCGCACGACTGTCCATTGCCGCGCCGCGCCGGATCCTCGGGGCGGCGCTATTGGTTTTCGTGGCCGCGGCCGTCTTCGGCATCCCCGTCGCCAAGAGCCTGTCGCCCGGGGGCTTCCAGGACCCGGGCGCGGAGTCGGCACGCGCGATCAAGGTCCTGACCGCCAAGTTCGGGCAGAGCGGTCAGAAGATGCTGATCCTGGTGACGGCCCCCGCGGGCGCACGCAGCGAGCAGGCGCGCCGGGTCGCCACGGGCCTCGTCGGGGATCTGCAACGCTCACCTCTGGTGTACAACGTGTCCTCGGCCTGGACCGCGCCCCCGCAGTCCGCCGCCGACATGATCAGCACCGACGGCAGGTCCGGGTTGATCGTGGTGAACCTCAAAGGCGGCGAAAACTACGTTCAGACGAACGCCCAGAAGCTGGCCGACGAGTTCGTCCATGACCGCGACGGCGTCACGGTCCGAGCCGGCGGGTCGGCGATGGAGTACGCCGAGATCAACAAGCAGAACCAGGACGACCTCCTGGTGATGGAGATGATCGCACTCCCGCTGAGTTTCCTGGTGCTGGTCTGGGTGTTCGGCGGGTTGCTGGCCGCGGCGTTGCCGATGGCCCTGGGCGCGCTGGCCGTCGTCGGCTCCATGTCGGTGTTGCGGCTCGTCACCTTCACCACGGAGGTGTCCATCTTCGCGCTCAACCTGAGCACGGCGCTGGGCCTGGCGCTGGCCATCGACTACACGCTGCTGATCGTCAGCCGGTACCGCGACGAGCTGGCCGAGGGCAGCGACCGGGACGAGGCGCTGATCCGGACCATGGCCACGTCCGGCCGCACGGTGCTGTTCTCCGCGGTCACCGTCGCGTTGTCGATGTCGGCGACGGTGGCATTTCCGATGTACTTCCTGAAGTCGTTCGCCTACGCCGGGGTGGCGACCGTGGCGTTCGTGGCCACGTCGTCGATCCTGATCACCCCGGCCGCGATCGCGCTGCTGGGTCCGCGCCTGGACGCGCTGGACGTGCGCGCGCTGCTACGGCGGATCCCGCCCACGGGAAAGGGGGGCGCCGCCCCGGCGCACAAGCCGGTCGAGCAGCTGTTCTGGTACCGGTCCAGCAAGTTCGTGATGCGGTACTGGGCGCCGATCGGACTGGCCGTCATCGCGGTGCTGGTGCTGCTCGGCCTGCCGTTCGTCGGCGTGAAATGGGGCTTCCCGGACGACCGGGTGCTGCCGCGCTCGGCGTCGGCGCATCAGGTCGGGGACCGGTTGCGCCACGATTTCGCCCACGACTCGGCGACTTCGGTGCCCGTGGTCGTCCCGGACACCCGTGGGCTGAGCCCCGTGGCTCTCGACGAGTACGCCGCCGCCCTGTCGCGGGTTCCCGACGTCTCGGGGGTGTCGGCGCCGGGCGGGACGTTCGTGGCGGGCAACCGGGTGGGCCCGCCCGGCCCGGCGACCGGGGTGGCCGACGGCAGCGCCCTTTTGACCGTGAACAGCAGCGTCCCGCTGTTCACCCAGGCCTCCGACACCCAACTCCGGCGTTTGCATCAGGTCAGCGGTCCCGCCGGCCGACCCGTCGAGATGGCCGGGGCCGCCCAGATCAACCGCGATAGCGTCGACGCGGTGACGAACCGGCTTCCGCTGGTGCTGGGGTTGATGGCCGCCGTCACCTTCGTGCTGCTGTTCCTGCTCACCGGCAGCGTGGTGCTGCCCGTCAAGGCGCTGATGTGCAACGTGCTGTCGTTGAGCGCGGCCTTCGGCGCGCTGGTCTGGATCTTCCAGGACGGCCATCTGGGTGCCCTGGGAACCACGCCGAGCGGGACGCTGGTGGCGAACATGCCGGTGTTGCTCTTCTGCATCGCGTTCGGCCTGTCCATGGATTACGAGGTGTTCCTGATGGCCCGGATCCGCGAGTACTGGGTGGCGTCCGGGGCCGCCCGGCCGGCCGAGGCGATGAGCCCGGCCGAGGCCCACGAGGCCAACGACGAAAGCGTGGCGCTCGGGGTGGCCCGCACCGGGCGGGTGATCACCGCCGCCGCGCTGGTGATGTCGATGTCGTTCGCGGCCCTGATCGCGGCCCACGTGTCGTTCATGCGGATGTTCGGGCTCGGCCTGACCCTGGCCGTGTTCGCGGACGCCACGCTGGTGCGGATGGTCCTCGTGCCGGCGTTCATGCATGTGATGGGGCGGTGGAACTGGTGGGCGCCCGGGCCGCTGGCCCGCCTGCACGAGCGCTTCGGGA
The DNA here is from genome assembly GCF_007714205.1 of Mycobacterium helveticum. GTDB lineage: Bacteria > Actinomycetota > Actinomycetes > Mycobacteriales > Mycobacteriaceae > Mycobacterium > Mycobacterium helveticum. Next base: position 53,779 of record NZ_VMQU01000016.1, read on the forward strand.
TCAGCGAAGGGGCCGGCGCGGGGCCAACCGACGAAGCCGTGCGACGCGGCCCGATCACGCAGCCGGTGACCCGTATCGGTTAGCGTGGCGATCGTCGGTATTCGTGGTGCGAAAGGATGACGCGCATGGGGGCAGCAGCGGGGTCAGCGGTCGACAACCCGTTCTTCGCGCGGATCTGGCCCTACATCGCCGCCCACGAGGTCGAGGCGATAAAGGCGCTCCGCCGGGAGAACCTGGCGGGCCTGAGAGGCCGGGTGTTGGAAGTCGGCGCGGGCATCGGGACGAACTTTCCGCACTACCCGGCGTCGGTCGACGAGGTGGTCGCCGTGGAGCCCGAGCAGCGGCTGACCGTCCAGGCCCGCGCCGCGGCCGACGTGGTACCGGTTCGGGTCGTGGTGCACGGCGACACCGTGGAGGCCTTCGGCGACGGTGAGGCGTTCGACGCGGTCGTGTGCTCGCTCGTGTTGTGCTCGGTGGCAGACCCCGCCGACGTGCTGGGACGCCTGTACTCGCTGCTGCGGCCGGGTGGCGAGCTGCGCTACCTCGAGCACGTGGCCAGCGGCGGCATGCGGGGGCGGCTGCAGCGCCTCGCCGACGCGACGGTGTGGCCGCGGCTGTTCGGCAACTGCCACACCCATCGCGATACCGAGCGCGAGATCGTCGCGGCCGGATTCGAGGTGGACACCTCCCGGCGGGAGGACACGTTGCCGGCCTGGGCGCCGTTGCCGGTGTCGGAGCTGGCGTTGGGCAGGGCACGCCGGCCCTGACACCCTATTTCTTGTCGCCGAGCCTGCGCTCAGCGCGGCTTTGGTGGCCGAATTGCGTTCGGTGCGCAGGCTCGGTGCGGTCAGCGCAGGCTCGCTGCCCGGAATTCCAGCGCGGCGGATGTCCCAGGCGTATTGCCGCCGGTCGAGTCGATGCTGCTCGGAGACCTTGGGAACCGTGACGTCGGTGGCCCGCAGGAGCGCATCCAGACGTGCGATCGCCGTCCCCATCGGTCTGGCGCGCCCGATGTCGAACGCGGTCCGTTGCGGCGTGGTTACCGGAAGGCCCGCGACGACGTCGAATTCCCCTGCGGCAAGGCGTATGTCGTGGGTCTTGATGCCGCGTGGCGCCCGGGCGTTCGGCCAGATCAACGCGATGGGCAGGCGGTCGTCCGCCCACTTCGATCCGTGCCACGCCGCCGCGGTGGTGCCGGCGAGCACGCCCCGTCGGTGCGACCACAGCCAGGCCGCCACCGCCCGTTGCCGCAGCGTGAACTGCTGACGATCGCGGGGCACGTAGACGTCGGGAAACACCGCGCGGAAACGCGACCGCAGCTGGTGCGGTCGCAGGATTACGGCGTTGACCGCTTCGCTGCCGATGAACGGCTCGTCCATGACGGCTACACTGGGCCGCCGCGCCGGCGCCCGAGAAGAAGCGGGCGGGGTGGCTAACCCAGCAGGGCGGGCAGTCGCTGCAGCAGTTCGGGCAGCGCCTGGCTCGCGGTTTCGCGGATGCTGATCGTCGCGCTGCCGGACAGCGGGGTGACCTCGGGATTGACCTCGACGACGGCGGCGCCGCGCGCCAGCGCCAAGTCGGCCAGCCCGGCCGCCGGGTAGACGACGGCGGAGGTCCCCACCACCACCAGCACGTCGGCGGTCTCGGTGGCCTCGACGGCGCGCCGCCAGGGCGCGTCGGGCAGCTGCTCACCGAACCACACGATGTCCGGTCTGATCAGACCGCCGCAGTGGCACACCGGAGGTTCGACCTCCAGCGCCGGTTCGGTCATTTCCGGCACTGCGCCGGTATAGGCGATTCCGCAATGGGCACAGCGGAATTCGAAGAGGCTTCCGTGCAGATGGTGCACCGCGGTGCTGCCGGCCCGCTCGTGCAGGTCGTCGACGTTCTGGGTGACGACACTGACCTCGGCGCAGTCCTGCCACGCGGCGATGGCGCGGTGTCCGGCGTTGGGCGCGACGTTGGCCACCAGATGGTGGCGCCACAAATACCAGCCCCAGACCCGCTCGGGGTGGTCGCGCCAACCCTGGGTGCTGGACAGCTCGTAGGGGTCGAAGCGGGCCCACAGGCCGTTCTTGTCGTCGCGGAAGGTGGGCACGCCGCTCTCCGCGGAGATCCCCGCGCCGCTGAGCACCGTTACGCGCATGCCACCAAGATAGTCGGCGGGGGTGGATACTGGGCGCGTGGAGCTGGCTGACTGGTTGCGGGTCGACGCCGCCAAGGGGCGCAAGCCCCTGTTCGACCAGCTCAGGACGCAGGTGATCGACGGCGTCCGGGAAGGTGCGCTGCCGCCGGGTACCCGCCTGCCGACCGTCCGCGAGCTGGCCGGCCAACTCGGCGTGGCGGTCAACACGGTGGCCCGCGCCTACCGCGAGCTGGAGAGCGCGGCGGTCGTCGAAACCCGCGGCCGCCTCGGCACTTTCATCGCCCGCTACGACCCGACGGACGCGGCGATGGCGGCCGCGGCGCGGGAGTACGTCCAAGTCGCCCGGGGGCTGGGTCTGGGCAAGGCCGAGGCGCTGCGCTACATCGAGGCCGTGCCCGAGGACCGCGAAGCACGCTAGCTACCGCACCACTTTCGTCAGCGTGCGCAGGTTGCGGGTGGTGGTCGACGACTTGTACCGCGTCTTGCCCATCGTCTTGCCGATGGCGCTGTCCAGGGTGGAGCCCTTGGGGACCTGCCAGTAGATGACACCGATACCTCGGGCGATCTTCTCGCCCGGGCCGGCGCGTTCGCCCAGCGCCGCCAGCTCGTCGAGCACCGCCTCGTCGGCGACGAACGTGACGTAGGACTGACACCCGTCGGCCTCGCGCTCGAAGGGGTAGGCGTCGACGACGGCGCGCACCGCGGCGACGTCGTAGGCCAGCACCCAGGCGTCGTAGCCGAACCTCGCGCGCAGGGCGGCCTCGGCCTTGCGCCGCACGACGGCCGCGTCGTCCGGCGCGTCCAGCAGCACGTTGCCGCTGGCCAGGAGGGTGCGTACGCCGGTGAATCCGGCGTCGGTCAACGCGGCGGCCACCTCGGCCATCGTGAGGTTGACGCCGCCGACGTTGACGCCGCGCAGGAAGGCCGCGTAGCGGGGCACGGCCCCATACAACCAGCACCGCGTGCCCGCGACGTAGTCTTTCGTCATGGGACGTCAGGTCTTCGACGACAAATTGCTGGCCGTGATCGGTGGGAACTCCATCGGGGTGCTGGCCACGATCAAACGGGACGGACGCCCCCAGCTGTCCAACGTGCAGTATCACTTCGATCCGCGGGAAGTGGTGTTGCGGGTGTCGATCACCGAGCCGCGGGCCAAGACCCGCAACCTGCGCCGCGATCCGCGGGCGTCGCTGCTGGTCGACGCCGACGACGGCTGGTCGTATGCCGTCGCCGAGGGCACCGCGGAACTGACGCCCCCGGCCGCCGCGCCCGACGACGACACCGTCGAGGCCCTGATTGCCTTGTACCGCAACATCGCCGGGGAACACCCGGACTGGGAGGAGTACCGGCAGGCGATGGTCACCGACCGGCGGGTCGTGCTGACGCTGCCGATCTCCCATCTCTACGGCATGCCGCCGGGCAGGCGTTAGCCGCGCCGTCGGGGCTAAGCTGCCGGTATGGCTGAGTCGAGCTCTTCGCGAGAAGAAAAGTCACCCACGGGTGCGGCGTCGGAAGACTCCGAGGACGAGAACAAGCGCAAGTTCCGCGAAGCCCTCGACCGCAAGATGGCCAAGGGGCCGGGCGGCTCCGCCCACAAAGACGGCGGCGGCAAGCGGCCGCGGACGCACGGGCCGGTCGAGAACCGCCGGGAGTTCCGCCGCAAGAGCGGCTGAGAGCGGCTGAGAGCCACCGAGAGCCACCGAGAGCCACTGAATGGGCATGAGCCGCAACCACGGCTGCGTTGTCGGTGGCGCCTGCGGTGATCCGGCAGCCGACGCGCTGCCGGACGAGAATCCTCTCGCTCTTCTCAGTGGTGTACTTCGCGACCAGCACGAATTGAGACGGTTCAGCCTTGGGGTGGGGTGAACAGGCTGATGGAAGGGTCGTCTTGGCCTGGTTTGCCGCGCAGGCTTCCTCGGGTGCTGGGGTGTCCGAAGTTCACTCGGGACGGGTCGTTTTGGTATGCCCAGTCCGCCACGATGGTGCGTTGGGTGAACTTCCAGCGGCCGTCGTGTTTGGTGTATTTGTCCAGGTACCGACCGCCGATGATGACGTCGATGTCGTGTTTGGGACCGGCGAAGGTGTGAAACACCAGGCAGTAGATCTCACCGCTGCCCGTGTCCCCCTCGATCACGAAGTTCGTTGTGGTGATGTTGTGTTGGGAGACACGCAGGTAGGGTTCCGCCGCCTGTAGTTGTTCGATGAACTGTTCGACGCCGCCCGTCGAGAACGAGCCGTGAGAGTCGGTCGCGTCGGGGTGGTACAGGCTCCGAAGCGTTTCATAATCAGCGCGGTCGACGGCCCGGCAATAGGCAGTGACGAGCTGATGCAGTTCGTCTCGGGCCAGCATCAGTGCCAGTCTGGCCTCGTCCACCACCACGCCACGATAACTCGGTGGTTATGGGCTGGTCGTTAGAGCCGTTCTCGTGGGTAGTGTCTCAACAATCGGCCATCGGTCTTAGGGTGTTCAGCGGGAGGAAGGTCGTCGACATTGAAGGTTTGGCTCGCTCAAGATCCTGAGGCCGACAAGCTACTGGCCGAGAACCCGTTCGCGCTGCTGGTCGGCATGCTGCTCGACCAGCAGGTGCCGATGGAGACCGCGTTCGCGGGGCCGCAGAAGATCGCCGACCGGATGGGTGGCTTCGACGCCGCCGAGATCGCCGACTACGACCCGGAGAAGTTCGCCGCGTTGTGTTCGGAAAGGCCCGCGATACACCGGTTTCCGGGATCCATGGCCAAACGCGTCCAGGCGTTGGCGCAGATCGTCGTGGACCGCTACGACGGGGACGCCGCCGGTTTGTGGCGCAGCGGGGATCCCGACGGGCACGAACTGCTGCGTCGGCTCAAGGGCCTGCCCGGTTTCGGCGAGCAGAAGGCGCAGATCTTTCTGGCGCTGCTCGGCAAGCAGTACGGGGTGACACCGCCGCGCTGGCGCGAAGCGGCGGGCGACTTCGGCCGGCCCGGCACGCACATCTCGGTCGCCGACATCGTCGACGCGCGTTCGCTCGGGCAGGTGCGCTCGCACAAGAAGCAGATGAAAGCCGCGGCCAAGGCGGCAAAGTAACCGGTGAGCAGCACAGAAAGGCGGCATCGTGAAGACACACATAACGTGTCCGTGTGGAGAGGCCATCGTCGGCAAGGATGAGGACGAGCTGGTCGAACTGACCCAGGCCCACCTCGCCGCGGTCCACCCGGGGCTGGAGTACGACCGCGACGCCATCTTGTTCATGGCGTACTGACGAGCGACCGGCGTGCCCCGTCGCGGGGACACGCCGGTCGGCGCGTCTGCACGGACCGGGCGCTACGGCACCACCGTTGAGCCGATCGTGGGCATGAACTGGCACTGCTTTTCCGTGGTGGTGACCTGCCCGAAGATCGTCGACATGACGCTGCCCGAGCCCGTGTCGGCGATTCCGGTCAGTGTCGTCGGCCCCTCCGGGTTGATGTCCGAGCGGGGCTTGAGCGTGACGCTCCCGGACTTGCCGGTCGTCAGGTTCACCCAGGTGACGTTCAACGGGAGCTTCTGCACCTCGGCCGGACCGGGCGTGCCGACCGCGGTGAACACGTAGGCGGTCTGGCCCGGGCCCGGGCCCGGCGCCGGAATCTTGGCCGGACCCGCCACCGACAGTGCGGTCGCGATCGAGTTGCCGCCGTCGGCAAGGCAATTGGTGCCGATCGAGGGATAGATGAAGTCTTGGGTGGGCGG
>NZ_VMQU01000170.1 GCF_007714205.1 Mycobacterium helveticum
AGTTGTATGTGGCCGGGGCGGGGGTGGCGAATGGCTATGTGGGCCGGAGCGGTCTGACGGCGACGCGGTTTGTGGCGTGTCCGTTCGGGGAGCCCGGGGCGCGCATGTACCGCACCGGGGATTTGATGTGGTGGGGCCCCGATGGGCAGCTGCGCTATCTGGGGCGCGCCGATGAGCAGGTCAAGATCCGCGGGTACCGCATCGAATTGGGTGAGGTGCAGGCGGCGTTGGCCGGGCTGGACGGCGTGCAGCAGGCGGTGGTGATCGCCCGCGAGGATCGCCCCGGGGACAAGCGTCTGGTGGGGTATGTGACCGGGACCGTGGACCCGGCCGCGGGGCGTGCCGTGCTGGCGGAGCGGCTGCCGTCGTACATGGTGCCGTCCGCGGTGGTGGTCGTCGATGCGCTGCCGTTGACGGTCAACGGCAAACTCGACACCCGCGCGCTGCCGGCACCGGAGTACCAGGACGTCGATCACTACCGCGCACCGGCCAGTGCGGTCGAAGAGATCCTGGCCGGCATCTACGCCCAGGTGCTGGGGCTGCAGCGGGTCGGGGTCGACGAGTCGTTCTTCGAGCTGGGCGGGGACAGCATCCTGTCGATGCAGGTGGTGGCGCGGGCGCGGGCTGCCGGTGTGGTGTGTCGGCCGCGCGATATTTTCGTCGAGCAGACCGTGGCCCGGCTGGCCCGGGTGGCCGGGGTTGCCGACGATGACGCCCAGGTGATCGACGAGGGTGTGGGGTCAGTGGTGGCCACCCCGATCATGTGCTGGCTGCACGGTGTCGAGGGCCCGGTCGATCAGTTCAACCAGACGGTGCTGGTGCAGGCTCCCGCCGGGGTGACCGAGGCCGATGTGGTGGCGCTGTTGCAGGCCTTGCTGGACCGGCATGCGATGCTGCGTCTGCGCGTCGACGAGGACGCCGGGGGCTGGTCGTTGACCGTGCCGGAGGAAGGCTCGGTGGATGCCCGCGGGTGCCTGCAGGCGGTCGAGGCGTTGACTGAGCGGGCCGTGATCGAGGCGCGGTCGCGGTTGAACCCGGCGGCCGGGGTGATGCTGAGCGGGCTGTGGGTGCCCCCCACGGGTCAGTTGGTGGTGATCGTTCACCATCTGGCCGTTGACGGGGTGTCGTGGCGGATCCTGTTGGAGGACCTCAACCTCGCCTGGGCCCAGCTTCGCGCCGGCCAGCAGGTGGTGTTGCCGGCGGGCGGGACGTCGTTTGCGCGGTGGGCGTCGCTGCTGGCCGAGCATGCGTGCCACCCGGACGTCGTGGAGCAGGCGCACACCTGGCGGCGGGTGGCGGCGATCCCGGCGGCGCTGCCGGCGGTGCGCCCCGCGGTGGATACGTTTGCCACCGCCGGGAACTTGTCGGTGGATCTGGACGCCGAGACCACCCGCATGCTGCTCGGTGAGGTGCCGGCGGCGTTTCACGCCGGGATACACGACATTTTGTTGATTGCCTTCGCGGTGGCGGTGGCCGAATTCGTGGGCACCGGCGGGCCGATCGGCATCGACGTGGAGGGTCACGGCCGCCAGGAAGACTTGACCATCTCGAAAGAACACGCGGACCTGTCGCGCACTGTCGGCTGGTTCACCGCGAAATACCCGGTGGCTTTGAACGTGGGGGGGCCGGGTGGTGGGCTGGACTGGGCCCAGGTGGTGGCCGGCGACGCCGCGTTGGGGGCAGTGGTCAAAGACGCCAAGGAGCAGCTGCGGAGCCTGCCGGACGGTCTGACCTACGGCCTGCTGCGCTATCTGAACCCCGATGTCGATTTGGGCGGAGCTGATCCGCCGATCGGGTTCAACTATCTGGGGCGGGTGGGTGCCGCGGCCAAGGTCTCCGGTGACGTGTGGCAGCTCTCCCGGGACAGCGGGTCGGTCGCCGGCACGGCCGCGGCCATTCCCATGCCGCTGATGCACACCGTCGAGCTCAACGCCGGCACGGTCGACACCGACGCCGGTCCGCAGCTGCGCGCCGGTTGGACGTGGGCGCCCTCGGCCATGGACCACGCGCAGGTGAGCCGATTGAGTCGGTTGTGGTTTGAGGCCCTGGCCGGCATCTGTGCGCATGTGCGGGGCGGCGGGGGCGGGTTGACGCCCTCCGATGTCGTCTGCGCCCGCTTGAGCCAGCAGCAGATCGACGAGCTTGCGCGGCAATACCGCATCGCTGACGTGCTGCCGCTGACCCCCTTGCAGCAGGGGCTGCTGTTTCATGCCAGTACCGCGCAGGGCAGCGACGATGTGTATGCGGTGCAGCTCGATATCGCCTTGAGCGGCCCCCTCGATCAGCACCGCCTGCGCGACGCCGTGCACACGGTGGTCACCCGGCACCCCAACCTGGCGGCCCGGTTCTCCTCGCAATTCGACGAGCCGGTGCAGATCATCCCGGCTGAGCCGGCGGTGCCCTGGCGCTACATAGTCGTCGACGGCTCGGACATCGAGGAGCAGATCCACGAAGTGTGCGCCGCCGAACGCGCCGCGGTCTACGACATGGCCAACGAGCCGGCCCTTCGGGTGGCTTTGATCCGCACGGCGGCCGACCAGCACCGGTTTGTGCTGACGAATCACCACATCCTGTTGGACGGGTGGTCGCTGCCGATCCTGCTGGGGGAGTTGTTTGCCGGTTACTACGGGCAGTGGCTGCCCGCGGCTCCGCCCTACAGCAGGTTCATCACCTGGCTGGCGGGCCGGGATCGGGCCGCCGCCCGCGCCGTGTGGCGCGAGGTGTTCGCCGGCTTCGACACCCCCACATTGGTCGGGCCGGCGGATCGGTTCGGGCTGGGGCGGCGAGGCGTTGTGTCGTTCCAGGTGTCCGAGCAGACCACCCGGGCGGTCACCGAGTTGGCGCGCTCGCGCCACACCACTGTCAGCACCGTGCTGCAGGCCGCCTGGGCGCAGCTGCTGATGCGGATGACCGGTCAGCACGACGTCGCCTTCGGCGCCGTGGTCTCAGGGCGGCCTGCCGAGGTGGCCGGCGCGGACTCGATGGTGGGCCTGTTGATCAACACGGTGCCGGTGCGGGCGAGCATCACCCCGGCCACGACCCCCACCGACCTGCTTGACCAGCTGCAAAGCGCCCACAACCACACCTTCGAGCACCAGCACCTGGGACTCAGCGAGATTCACCGCGTCACCGGTCACCAGAAACTGTTCGACACCGTTTTCGTCTACGAGAACTACCCAACCGACGCCGCCGCGTTGCCGAGCCAGGACGGGCTGGCCATCACCGCGATCAACAACCGCGACTACTACCACTACCCACTGACGGTCCAGGCACTGCCGGGCCGCGAACTGGAGCTTCACGTCCAATACCGCGCGGACGTGTTCGACGCCGCCGACATCGCAGCACTGATCGAGCGATTCGAGCAGGTGCTGGTCGCCATGACCGACAACCCGTCGCGGCCGTTGCCGTCGACGGATGTGGAAGCCGGCGGCAAGCGCGCCCGCACGAACGGGAATGGCACCGGGGCGGTGTCGGCCCAGCCGACGACCGCGGCACTATCGGCAGCCGAACACCGCGGCAACGGTGATGGTTATCGCCCCCCGACGACCCTGGTCGAGCAGATTCTGGCGGACATCTACACCCAGGTGCTGGGTGTGGACCGGGTGGGGATCGACGAATCGTTCTTCGACCTGGGCGGGGACTCGCTCGCTGCCATGCGGGTGATTGCCGCGGTCAACGCAGCCCTTGATATCGACCTCGCGTTGCCCATGTTGTTCGATGCACCGTCGGTGAGAGGGTTGAGCGAGTTACTTGACGGGCATGGCAGTTCGGTGGAAGAAGTCCCCGCCGTGCGCCCGTTCCGCGATCTGTAGACCTGCGCCGACGACATCGACGGGCCCGCGGCCACGGCGTCACCACACAGATGGCACCAGCCGATAGCGCACCTTCTGCGTGTACTCGCGGTATCCGTCCAACTCCGTTCGGAGCAGCTTCTCCTCGTCGCGGATACGCCACGCGAGCGCGATGACGCCGGGAACGACCAAGACGAGCCCCCAGTAGGAACCGAGCGCAAGCGGGATGCCGACCATCATGATCACATTGCCGGTGTACATGGGGTGCCGCACCAACCCATACAGACCGGTGGAGACGACCGTCTGGCCTTCCTTGACGCGGACGGTCGCGGCCGCATAGCTGTTCTGGATGACCACCGCCCCCACCACGCCGAGTCCCACGGCGACCACAACGTCCCCGACCAAGCAGATTGCCGTGGGTACCGGCGACCAGCCGAAGCGGTGGTCGAGGGTGCTGACCACGACCATCGCCGCCAGCGACAAGTACAAGCCGGCAATAACGACCTTCTGCGCGGTTCGACCCTCCGCTGCCGGCCCCCCACGCATCCGCGCCTGAAGCGCGACGGGGTTCGTGCGCAGCAAGTAGACGGCGGGAGTCCACGCCGAAACGGCGACCACTACCAAAAAGACCCACGCCTGCCAGTATTCGAACGTCCCTGCCGGGACAAACAGCATCAGGCCGAACACGACAAACTCGACAAGACCGAACACCAACAACTTGGGAATGGTTTTCACCGATCCTCCTTCGTCCGTCCGGTACCGCACGCCCGCAGCGCACATCGCGGCGGCGGAAAACCGCCACTCCGTGCGTGCCAGTGCTGGATCGATCGTCAAGCGCCCACCAACGGCGGCGCACGACTGAAACTACCGTCGCCGACCCGGAACATGGGGGCGAATGGGGGCATTTGCCGCACGCCTGGAAGCAATTGTTCGGCTCGGTGATCGCCATGTCGGCTATCGGTGCCCGCGTCACCACGAGGGCTTTGGCGTCGGCGGCAGGACTCGGCTACGACGGCTGCCGGCGACGCATCGCTCCTCAAGGCCGGTCACCGATCTCGTCCCATGCGTCGATGCGCGGCTCTCGGGCTCAACGGCGAAACGGCGGCCGATTCCGCTCCGGCGTTCGGCGCCTGTGCCCGAGGCTCGGTGGCGGACGGTTGCCCGGGCACGGACGCTTACCGAAATTTCTGGTAGCCGGAGGGCCTGAGGGCCTCGATAGCCGCAAGCACTTGGTTACCGACCGACCGTTGGTACTCGCGCAGGTATTTCGCCCGGCGCGGGTCAGCCTCTGCGAGGTGGTGGGTGAGGGGATGTTCCGTTCCCCAAACCGCATCCTGCGCCGCCTCGCCCACGGCTACTTCAAAATCCTCGTCCCTGTTCATCGTTCCCCCGATTGCGCGCCGCCGCGGGCCGGTGTCAATTCTCAGACACGAAAAGCGGTTCAGCAGCCATCCTTTCATCAAGCTCCCGTAACTGTCATTTTCGCTATTCGGTTCCGCCTATAAGAGAAATTGACACACGCCTGCCGATAGAATTGGTTTACGGCACTGGGGCCGGCTAATTCGCCGGCGATTGGACGGACGTGTGCGCGACGGGGGCACCGCCCTCCTTGCGATAGCTTGGGCTCGCATGTGGTTCCCTCACGCCATGCTTTCTTACTCCACAGTAAGTATAGAAGTTACTCCATAGTAGGTACAAAAGTCACGCGGTCGGGGCAACTTTTTTCCCGGCGTACGCAGCCGCCTCACTGCCGTTCCCTGGCAAACGAGTGGACTCTGCTCACCGGGCTAGGTCCGATTGCGAGTGCCAACGGCTATTAGCGTTGTTTCCCAACACTTCTCGCACACCATGTCGGGCTCTCCCGTCGGGTCGGCGCGAAGTTGGGTCGCCTGGCCGGGCAAAGCCCACATCTCATTGCGGGTGGACTGGCTGACTCGGTTTCGGCGTGTCGTATCTCCGGTAGGACTCGCCCGCGGGCGACCGCGACGGTGGTGTCGGCCGGCAGGGGGTCGAGGGATTGGCGCCCGGAGCGCGCATCCCCTTCAGCGGTGCTGCCGGGGCCTCCTGGTGCTCCCAGATCGACGTGCGAGGCCTCAGGGTCTTTATCGCCGCAAGCACCCGGCGACCGACCGATTCTTGGTACTCCCGCAGGTATTGCGCCCGGCGCGGATCATCGCCTGCCAAGTCGTAGGTGACCGGGTGCTGCGTCTGCCAAACCGCATCCTGCGCCGCCGCGCCCACGGCCACCTGGAATTCGCTGTCGTTCATCGTCACCCCAATCACGCCCCACGACAACCTCAAGCAGGCCCCCCAGGTCGCGCGTCATCGGAGAGTACCCGGCATTTTCCGATACGAAACGAAACTTTTGCAATTACCCCGTCATCACGATTTCACTCCGGCGCGTCCCTTATTGCACATACGCCTCGTGAAAATCGGTGCATGCGCCGCCGAATATTTACCAGACCGGCCAGGTGTTGGTTGATGGCCCGGTTTGTGAAGCTGACGGCCCGATGCCCTCGGGCGCAGGGGATCTGGTGGTGAGGCCGACAGCGCAACGTTTGCCGGTGAGAGTCAGTTCGCGGGCGGCAATTCCCGCACGGCGGGGTGTCGGGTCCATTCTCGAAAACTGTTGTTCTGCATCGCCTGTTGCGCATTGCGGGCGCAGGAGCTGGAGCGGCATCCGGCCCGTGCCGGGCCGGCGCCAGGAAAACGCGATTTTTAAAGGACCGGCCGCGACGACCGTCGTCGATCCCCTCCCTGTCGGCGCTGGGCTGCCGGGCGGATTCGGCGGACGCCACTTCTCGCACCGCAGTCCCGCCGAAGCCCCGAATGACCGGTGTGACCGTGTCCGCCACTTCATTCGAGTCCAAGCGCGAACGCTGAGCCGGTCGGGTTCACCGTTCCCGGTCTGCCGTCGCGTGTGGGTGCGACTCGGCGAGGACTTTTGCCAAAACACAGATCTACAGGTGTGCAACGGGATAGGTTTTGACCTCGGTAGCACATGGTGACCGTGGCGCGGGGGGTGTGCCACTCCGCGACGGTCTGTGGAGGTCAGCAATGTCGTATGTGATCGTGGCGCCGAACACATTGGCGGCGGCGGCGGCGAATGTGGCGGCGATCGGCTCGTCGCTGGACGCCGCGCATGCCGCGGCGGCCGGTCCGACCACCGCGGTGGCGGCGGCCGCTGGTGACGAGGTGTCGGCGGCGGTCGCGTCGGTGTTCTCCCGCGTCGGCACGGAGTTTCAGTCGCTCAGCAACCGGGCGGCGGCGCTCCACGCCCAGTTCGTGCAGGCCCTGACCGGTTCAGGGGGCGCGTATGCGGCCGCCGAGGCGACGAATGTGTCGCCGTTGACTGGCGCAGCGCACTCGCTTGCGGCCGCTGCGTCGACTTATCAATCACCGTTTCAGATCTTGGAGACCGCGGTGGCTGAGGCCTCCGGGTCCTCACCGCCGCCCACGACGGATGCGCTGGCGACGTTGATGTACCAGTTGAATCAGACCGGCGACAAATTGTTCGGAGAGCCGTTTTTCTACAACGGTGCCAATGGGACGCAATCGAGCCCGAACGGCCAAAACGGCGGCTTGCTGATCGGCAACGGCGGCAACGGATGGAACTCGACGGTTGCCGGTGTCAACGGCGGCAACGGCGGGCAGGCCGGGCTCCTCGGCAACGGCGGCGCCGGTGGGACCGGCGGCCCCGGCACAGCCTCTGTGGCCCCTGGGACTGGTGGCAACGGTGGGTCTTCCGTGTGGTTGGGCGACGGCGGGGCCGGCGGGGCCGGCTTTGCGCTCGGCGGTACCGGCGGGGCCGGGGGCAGCGGCGACACCGGCGGTGCCGGCGGCGCGGGTGGTGTGGCGTACAACCTGGGGTGGGGAACCGCCACCGGCGGGGCCGGCGGCGTGGGCGGCGCCGGCACGGTCGACGCCGGCGGCAACGGCGGCAACGGCGGCGCCGCGATCATGGGGCCCTACAGCTTCATTGACACTTTTGACGGCCTGGCGGTATGGCCCAGCAACTGGGGTACCGCCACTGGCGGTGTCGGCGGTGCGGGCGGCGGCGGTGTCACCGTCGGCGGTACCGGCGGGACGGGCGGGACCGGGTACGACTTCTTGAGCACCGGCCTCGCTTACGGGGGCACCGGCGGCATCGGCGGCACCGGTGCGACCGGGGGCAACGGCGGCATCGGCGGCAACGTTTTCGCGGTCACCCCGGGCAATGCCACCGTCGGGAGCGGCGGCGCGGCCGGCGGCACCGGCGGAGCCGCCGGCGGCTCCGGCAGCGTCATCTCGTTCTGACGAGTCGCCCGGGAGGAGCGGCGGTCGAGGACGACGGTCCATCCGCACACTCGAGCCTGCCAATCCCTGCCGGCGGCGGCCGCCGGATATCGCACCAGCGGCCGTGATGGCCAGTGCGGTCTCGGTCCGGATGCCGGTGCACACCGTTCGGCGATCGGCTCGCTGATACGGGCCTGCCGGCGGGTAGCTAACCCGGCGGTCATCCGTTCCATTCACCAACTCGTACCGATCGACTGAGCTTGCCCGCCGTCACCGCACCGGTACTCGGGAGACCGCCCAACTTGAACCAGCGAACTCGGTGTGCCCGGCCGGAAACATACCGCCTATCGGCGTTCCTGGACTAGCCGGACCCATATTGACTGAACTCCTGCCTAATAGCCCCATAATGATTAAGCTAACGAACGATAACTTGGCCGTGGTAGGGGGCTTACCGCCTCTGCGCAGACTCTTCGGAGGTCGGCAGTGTCGCGTGTATTCGTCATGCCGGGTGCGTTGACGGCGGCGGCGGCGAATGTGGCGACGATCAATGCGTCGCTGGACGCGGCGAACGCGGCGGCGGGCCTCCCGTTCGTCTGGGTGCCGGGATCCTCCGGTGATCAGGTTTCCAAGGCGCTCGCGACGTTGTTTTCCGAGGTCGGCCAGGAGTTTCAGACGCTCGTCAAGGAGGCCGCAACGGTCAGTGCCCAGATCGCGCAGGCCTTACATCAGGCAGAGGTCGCGCTCTTGGGTGCCGATGTGCTCGCCTTGCAGGTGTTGACTCCGTCGACGTGGCCTGCCGCGGTGGCTGAAGCCTCGGGTTCTTCGCCGCCGCCGCGGACGGATCCGTTGGCGACGGTGATGTATGAGCTGAACCAGACCGGCGACAAATTGTTCGGGCAGCCGCTGTTCTACGACGGCGCCAATGGGACGTCGCAGTCCAGCCCCAATGGCCAAAACGGCGGCCTGTTGATGGGCAATGGTGGTGCCGGCTGGAACTCCACGGTCGCCGGGGTGAACGGCGGTAATGGCGGGATGGCCGGGATCCTCGGCAACGGCGGTGCCGGCGGGACCGGTGGGCCCGGTGCGGTCGGTGTGGCTCCTGGGATCGGTGGCAACGGTGGGGCCGCCGTCTGGCAGGGCAACGGCGGGGCCGGCGGGGCCGGTTGGAACTCCACGATCTCCGGGGTGAACGGCGGTAACGGCGGGGTAGGCGGGC
>NZ_VMQU01000171.1 GCF_007714205.1 Mycobacterium helveticum
GGTCCAGGGATTTTTCCGTGACCCGAATTTGGCCTACATCGCGGCGTGACTCGACTTACTTACGATCGCCTTAGTAAAGCTGTCATCACCACTGTGCACCGGCGGCAATGCGCTTCGGTGCGGTGGCGAGACGAGACAAAGACCACGCCCATGAGCTCGGCTTAATTGGTGTCGGCTAAGGGCTTTTGACGACGGTCAGCAGAACAACGGAGTCTTCGACAGCATGTAGGCCATGCCGGCTCGACGGGATCACCAGGTGATCGCCCGGGGCTCCGTCCCAGTTGGTCTCCGGCGACGTGAGCCGGACCCGGCCCTGCAGCACCTGCAAGGTGGCCTCTCCGGGGCTGTCATGGTCGGAGAGCGCTGTTCCGGCGGTCAAGGCAACCATGGTTTGCCGCAGGCTGGTGTTGGTGACCGCCGTACACCGTGTGTGCGCTGCGGCCGCTGGCGGCCCGGTGCGCGGCCGCCAACTGCTCGCGCGCCAGAGCGGTAAGCGAGATCTTGTCCATCGGGTTGACTCCTTCCTGGTCACAAAGCATATGCCGCAGTGCGGTCTTGGCTTCATTACTGCGGTCGTGGCCCTAGACGTTGCCGACGAGTGACATTCCTCGGCGGCCGCGTAAGGTCTTGCGCTTCTTGCTGATCGCCACCAGGCGTGCCACCGCGACTTCGATTCCGCGGGCCAATGCGTCGATATCGGCCACCGTATCGTAGTCGGCGAGGATGCCGAAGAACAGGTCCTCGGCGTAGCTGAGCATTGCCACCCCGGTTCGCAGTTGCATCGCGATCGGCGGGATCGGGAAGACGCTGAGCACCCGTTGCCCCATGAGTTGCAGCGGTTGACGAGGACCGGGGACATTGGTTGCCAACGTCGTGACGCCGCGCTGCGGCAGCCGGATCAATAAGGCGACCGCCCATGCGGTCAGGGGGAAGGGAATGCGATTGGCGATTGACACGAATGCGTGACCCGCCTGGTGTTGCCCGTGCGACTTCGTGCGATCCAATCGGGAATGGACGATCCGTAGCCGTTGCACCGGGTTCTGCTCGTCGACCGGTAGGTACGGCAGCATCAACGAGACGCGGTTGTCGGTTTTATCGATCGCCTCGGCGGAGCGCATCGATACCGGCACCAGGGTGCGAAGCGCATCGGGCAAGGGTTCTTCGCCCCGTTGGACGAGGATGTTGCGGTAGCTCTCCGTGATCGCGGCCAGTGCGACATCGTTGATGGTGACGTCGAATGCCTGGCACACCTGCGCGATGTCGGCCAGGGGAACTCGCGCGACGCTATAGCGGCGCAAATTGGCGATCGGCCCGTTCAGTGACGTCGTGGTGGGGCGGAGGAGACCGGCGGCGATCTCGGCAGCACCCAACGCTGTGCGGACAGCGGTGGCAGTGACGGCAGCAGACGCATTCCACAGGCCACCCAGCACGCTGAAGGGATTCACGCCCGGTATGCCCTGCAGAAGTCCTTGTACCCCGGGCTCTTTGGCGGCACGGATGTAGCTTGCGAAGCCTTGGCCGATGCCGTCGTCGCATAGGCCGGCGAGCACGTGGGTGGCGGCGATTCCATCAGCCATGCAGTGGTGGATCTTGGTGAGCATTGCCCACCTGTTGTCGCTGAGGCCTTCGATGATCCAGATTTCCCACAGCGGTCGATCCCGGTCAAGGCGCCGCGAAATCACGTCGGCAGCCAGGTGGAACAACTCTCGGTCGTCTCCGGGCCGCGGTAGTGCGATATGCCGTACATGACGGGTGAGATCAAAGTCCGGATCGGCCACCCATTCGGGTGCACCAAAGTCGAACGGGCGCGTTCGCAGACGCTGTCCGAACCGGGGGCATGCACGGATTCGCTGCGCCAGTGTCGCCATCAGCGCATCGCGGTCCGGGATCGGCCCCTCGATGACCGCCAAGCCACCGATTGCCAAACTGACATGCCGATCGGCGTCTTCTGCTTTGAGGAAACCTGCGTCAAGGGTTGTCAATTGGTCCACGACCACCACCTCCCGCCGTTATAGGCAACTTGGGCCAACGCCAGTCGCCCTGGGGCATCGGTTTCGACAGCAGGACCAAAAGTCGCCAAGCCTGGGCCGGTCATGCGGTCACATGCGGCGCGCCAGCACAGCCACCGGCAGGATCGCGCCACGCCGTGCCGGCGCACCAACTCGGGGACACGTCGCCGGTGCCGCCGCCTCGCGCCCGGCGGTCTGGGTTCACCTGATCTCGTGAACGTCGTCGTCATCGCCCAAGTTCCTCTCGCCAGTTGCCTATCGATTATTTAGCGGATATTATTCCTTTAAACAGTGCTGAGCACAAGAGGTCGGGCTTCACGCAGCGAGTGCGGGTAGAGGCTGAAGCCCTGGGGCACAAGAGAAAACCGGAGGTGGTCGTGTTGGACACCACAGGGACGGCCAAAGGCCATCGCGAATGCAGTAGAGATAGCGGGCCGTCGTGGTCTGGTATCGGCGATGTGGTCGCGCGACGTGCTGGTGCGAAAGCAGCCAAAGACCCGGTCGCCATGAACACCCCGCTTTTCCCGGATACGCAGGTGATCCGCGCGGTACTGGCGCTGGCTACCCGGGCACCTTCCATCGACAACACGCAGCCGTGGCGGTGGCGAGTGGATCGCACAAGCCTGCATTTGCACTCCGATTCGGGCATGCAGCTACCCAAGACCGACCCCGATGGCCGGGACTTGATTTTGAGTTGCGCTGCAACGCTTAACCATTGCGTCATTGCCTTGGCGGCGATGGGTTGGCATGCCAGCGTGCATCGCTTACCTGATCCGGACGACCCTAGCCACCTCGCGACTATCGAGGTGTACCCACACGCCCCCGATCGCGTCGACCTCACCCTGGCAGCGGCAATCACGCAACGCCGAACCGATCGGCGCATTTACAGTGCTCGCCCGGTTGCGGCCGGTGATATCGCCTCGATGGCTGCCCAAGCCGCTCGGATGGAGGTCATGCTGCGCCAGGTCGACGCCATGGAACAACTGCGCGAGATCGTCAAGCAAGCTGCGCGGGCTCACGCGACTGACCGCGATTACCTCGTCGAGCTCACCAGGTGGAGTGGGCGATACGGATCACGGGCCGGTGTGCCAGCCCGCAGCGTCCCCGAGCATGACTGCGGCGCACCAGTGCCTGGACGCATCTTCGCGGGGGCGGGCCTGCCGCAGCCGCCGGGCGCCTCGCCCGCCGATGACAAAGCTGTCATCTTGGTGCTGGCCACCGAGACTGACGACCGTCTGGCTCAACTTCGCGCCGGCGAGGCGGCCAGCGCACTACTGCTGACCGCAACGGCGAGGGGACTGGCCACCTGCCCGATCACCGAACCCCTGGAAATCCCGATAACCCGCGACGCAATCCGCTCCGACATATTGGCCGCCGAAGGACATCCCCAGATGCTGCTGCGGCTGGGCTGGGCACCAGACAACGCGGATCCCCTGCCGCCAACGCCGCGGCGTGAGCTCGCCAGTGTCGTGGAGTGGGCGCACGAAACCGAGCAACTAGGGTGCATCAGCTGAAGACCCGGGTCCAGGTCGTGGCGGCCTCCTCGGGGTCGGCGACCGGCCGGTTGCGCTTCGGTCGACAGCGGGTGCTGCGGCGGTACGGTCGGCACTGAATTCGTAGCTGCGCTTCTTCGCGGGCGACGCGACGATACCCCCGATCGGCCGCCGGACCGGGTAACCCGGTCACAGGGCGCGTACGAGCGCGGCCCGCCCCTTCGTGCGCAACCTGTGTACAGCCGAGGCTCGGTATTGCTCCATTTTCGCGGCCATCTTGTCGCCCAGCTCCTCGAGCTCTGCGTCACTGATGTGCACTTCGGGAGGAGCGGGAATCAGGTCGCGTTCTTCTTCGTCGGCATGCGCCTCGAGGACAGTCTTGAAGGAATTCCACTCGGCCTCATATCCAGGCGCAGTCTGCGGGGTTTTGATCAGCACGGAAAGCTGGTCGACAACCTGGCGATGCTCCGCATGGGCAATCGCGATGAGCTTGGTGGCCTCTTTGAGGGCCGGGTAGTACAGGTCGTCCTCGATGCGAAAATGAATATCGAGCTCGATCAGCAAATCGTCGACAAGGGCATGCCGCTCTGCGGAGTTCACCGGCGCCGCGGTGATCTTGCGGCCCAGTCCCTTGAGCAGAGCTCGCCGGCAGCACGGATTCGCGGTGGGCCCGGGGAGCCAGCACACGGTGGTCGAGGACGTGGAGATCGAGACCGAGACCACGCACGGGAAGACCCCGGCGATCGATGACGGCGTTGGCGGTGTTCCATGACACCCCGAGCCCTTCAGCGACACGGGCAATGGTCAGGTGTTGGCACACAACTGCTTCCAACGCCCACCGCAGGCCGCGCCGCGATAGCTTGGCCCGCGGCTCGGCTGCGCTACTGAGGTCCTGGCGCCACACATGAGCGCAGCCCGCGCACCGGTAACGGCGGATCGTGACCAGCAACGTGGTCGGCCGCCGCCCAAGGGGTTCATGGGCCAGTTGACGGGTCACGCTGTCTCGCGGGGTGCCCTGCTCCCCGCAGCGCCGACACCATGGATCGTTCTCGGCGATCCGACACGCCAACACTGCACGATCAGACTCCAGCCGTTGCCCGGTCACCTCCAGCCCAAGCTCATCAAGGCGGCAGAACCCTCATCCTCGGAAGACCTCGACCCCTAACCAAGCAACGACGCGCCCACAACCTCTACACCCTCAACTGTGAAGAGCCCGTAATCGTGGACATTGACGAATCGCCGCTGCGCGCCGATCAGCGGCCGCCGCGACCGGCCATCGACCTGGTGTTCGCCCCGCGGGCCGGGCTGGCCCCGCGCGACTATTTCGGGCATCTGGCAATCACCTACGCCGAGTTTTGCAGCCAACTTCGCCAGGTGAAGGGGAGTGGCGGGTCTGCGTCGCGGCCCGACGATGCGGCCGCTACGGACCTTCTGAACGCGGTGCACCAGTTCTACGACACCGCATTGTCTTGGCACTGCACAGATCCCGTTGCCGCATGCACTGACGAGAGCATCGCAGCGCAGGCGCTGCGGCTGCATGCGATGAACTTCGGCCTGTGGCATCACGAAGACGCCGTTCGTCGCCCCGGCGTCGGCGACCGCGAGGTGGCCCGCCGAAAACGCGCCATCGACGACCTCAACGCACGCCGCAATGCCGCCATCGAGAACATCGACGCAACGCTGCTGGAGTGGTTCGATCCGGACCGAAGCGCACCGCTGCACACCGAGACCCCCGCCATGATCGTCGATCGGCTCTCGGTGCTTACTTTGCGGATATTGCACACGAGTTCAACCGAATGGCACGGTTCGCGGCTCGCAGTGCTCGAAGAGCAGTACGACGATCTCATCGCTGGCCTCGAGTAGTTCCTTGCCCGAATTCGCGACGGCCAAATAGGATTCACGGTGTATCGGCAATTCAAATCCGCTGGTCAGCAAAGCGATTGCGCGGGGTTCGCGACACCCGGCGCTCGTTGAGGCGCGAATAAACGATTCCGGATGCCGGCGGGCGTCAGGAGTGCTACGCTCGCGATTCCGTCGCAGCCGGGAAAGACCCGCGTTGACGCTGCCGACAATTATGAGGCCGTTCGCTTGACGAATTGGTAGCGGCCGAGTCGGTTCTCTAACACACGTGCATACAAGATCGGTCGAGCCGCACTACACTGCCCACCAGGGGAGGCTCTCGCGCTCGACAGTTCGGAGGGGATGATGACGTTTTTCGTCCAGCCTGAGGCCGTGCTGGCGTCGGCGGGTGCCGAGTCGGCGATCGGCGCGGAAACCGAGGCGGCGGCGTCCGCGGCGGCGCCGGCCCTGATCGGAACGACACCGATGGGCGCAGACCCCGACTCGGCAATGTTCTCGGCCGCGCTCAACGCGTGCGGCGCCGGCTACCTGGGCATGGTTTCTGAGCACGCGGCCCAGCGCGGCCTGTTCTCCGGCGCACAGAGCATGGCTTCCGGGGTGGCTGTCACCACCGAGGCGGCGCGTGCGGCGACCTTGGCCACCTGACGGGGGTAGAAACGCATGCCTGATCCGGGGTGGGCTGCGCGCACACCTGAGGACAACGACATGCTGCTCAAGGCAGGGACCGGGGTGGGCACGCATCTGGTCAACCAGACCGCTTGGACAACCTTGGCAGCCACGCACCACGCCTCGGGTATCGCGTCGGCGATCAACACTGCCGCGACGTCGGCGAGTTGGACGGGCGCCGGGTCGGCGGCCTC
Source organism: Mycobacterium helveticum (assembly GCF_007714205.1). Classification (GTDB taxonomy): domain Bacteria; phylum Actinomycetota; class Actinomycetes; order Mycobacteriales; family Mycobacteriaceae; genus Mycobacterium; species Mycobacterium helveticum. The sequence continues at coordinate 6,223 of NZ_VMQU01000171.1, forward strand.
TGCGGCGACCGTCACCATGCTCAACGCGTCGCTGCACGGGCTCGCCGGCTGGGTCGACGTGAAGCCGGCGGTGGTTTCGGCCGCCATCACCGCGTACGAGACGGCCAACGCCGCAATGCGTCCGGCTCCCGAATGCATCGCCAACCGGGCCGAATGGGGAGTCGACAACGGCATCAACCCGCTGGTCCTCGGGGCGCTCACGCCGCGCATCGTCTCGCTGGACGTGGAGTACTTCGGCGTGATGTGGCCCGTCAACTCCTCGGTCGGCGCGTCCTACGGCGGGATCCTCGCGGCGCTGGCCGAAAGCCTGGCGATCCCACCGCCGGTCGCGGCCATGGGCGCCTCACCGGCGGCTCCGGCGCAGGCGGCGTCGGCGGTCGGCCAGGCGGCGGCGGACACCGCGGCCGGCGACGGCATGCGCGCCGCGTTGCAAGGTGTCTCGACAGGCACCGGCGGCGCCGGCCAGTCCGCCTCGGCCGGCCAGGACTTCGGGAGTCAGGCCGCCACGTTCATGGAGCCGCTGCAGTCGATGATGGGGGCGGTCCCGCAGGCGCTGCAGGCCCCCATGCAGATGATGCAGGCTCCGATGAGCGGAATGCAGCCGCTGCAGTCGATGATGGGCATGTTCGCCAATCCCGCCGGGATGGGTATGAGCGGTGCAGGGCCGGCGGCCTCGGCGGTTTCGGCGACCGGAGGACTTTCGGCAGCCGAGGCCGGCGCGTCGGCCGGCGCGGGCGGTAGCGCATCGTTGACCGGCGCGGGCATGTCCGCGACCAGCTTCACGCGGCCCGTCAGTGCGTTCGAGAGCGGCACCAGCGGTCGGCCGGTGGGACTGCGGCCCAGCGGGGCACTGGGCGCGGAGACCCTGCGCCCGCAAACCACGACGGTCGGCGGGACCCCCGTGGGCGGGATGCCGGTCGGCCATGCAGCGGGGGGCCAGCGCGGGGCCCGCGACAAATCCGAACAGCCCGCGACGGTGCGCGTTGTCGACGATCGCGTGTGAAGCCGGCCCGGCGAAAGGGTGAATCGACAGGTCGAAATAGCCGCCATACACTGCGCTCCATGCCCCAGGCCATATGGGGGGCAGCCAACCGGAGAAGGAGAATTCCGTGACAATCAAAGTAACGCCACAAATGCTGCGCGATACGTCAAACGCCATTCAGGCGAATATGGAGCACGCCATCGCGATCGCCCAGGGCTATGTCGCAAACCAGGAAAACGTCATGAATCCGGCGACCTGGTCCGGCGACGCCGTGACCGCGTCCCACGTGACCGCCACCGAGGTCGCGGGTGACCTCAACAAGGTCCTGACCGGCGGGACGCGCCTGGCCGAGGGCCTGAAGCAGGCGGCGGCCCTGATGGAAGCGCACGAGGCGGACTCCTCCCACGCCTTCACCGCCCTGTTCGGTCACGCCGGATCCTGACCCGTATTCCGCCAACCGATTTTCCGAAAAAGGAGTTCACTATGACAAATCCGATCACGTACAACCCGGGCGCCGTCGCCGACTTCGCCTCCGACGTGGGTGCGCGCGCAGGCCAGCTGCAGGCCATTTACGACGACACAGCCAACCGGACGAATGCGCTGCAGGAATTCTTCGCCGGCCACGGTGCCGCAGGGTTTTTCGAGGCCCAGGCGCAGATGCTGTCGGGGCTGCAGGGGCTCATCGACACGGTGCGCCAGCACGGGCAGACGACCTCCCACGTGCTGGACGGTGCGATCAGCACCGACCAGTCCATCGCCGGCCTGTTCTGAGTCTTCCCACCGAGACCTCGCGTGAAGGTGGGGCGGGCGCGCCGAGCGCGGGTGCCCCACCACCACGTGTCGTGCTCGCCGGTGGAAGCGAAAGACGCATGCTGACAACGACAGTCGACGGTTTGTGGGTACTGCAGGCGGTGGCCGGCCTGGAGCAGACCTGTCCCGAACTGGGTCTGCGGCCGCTGTTGCCGCGGCTCGACACCCCCGAGCGCGCGCTACGTCACCCCGTGGCCGCCGAACTGACGGCCGCCGGCGCACTCGACGAACACGGCAACGTCGATTCCATGATCCGCGAATGGCTGACCGTTCTGCTGCGCCGGGATCTGGCGCTGTTGGTGCACATCGGCGTTCCGGGCCGTGAGCCGACGCGCGCGTCCATCTGCCGATTCGCGACGTGGTGGGTGGTCCTGGAACGCCACGGCGAACTCGTGCGTCTGTACCCGGCCGGGGCCGCAGCCGACGAGAGCGGCGCCGCCGAACTGGTTGTGGGACAGGTCGAGCGGCTGTGCGGCGTCGCCGAGGCGGCACCGCTGCGGCCGGTCACCCTCGACACCGAGCAGTTGCTGGGGTCGGTGCGCGACGCCGCCGGCCTGCGATCGTTTCTGGTCGGCCAGCGACTCGACGTCGACCAACTGCAGATCGTCACCATGGCCGCCGACCCCGCGCAGTCCGCGCACGCGTCCATCGTGGCGCTGCAAACCGGGGTCGGGCCGGAGCAGTACGCGCGCACCCACGTCGGCCATACCGCGGTGACGCTCATCGACACCCCCGCGGGCCGCCTGTGTGTCGAGAACGTGATGTCGGGCCGGCGTCGGTACCAGATGGTCGCGCCCGGATCGCGCTCCGACATCAGCGGAGCGGTGCAGCGGCTCATCCGTCGGCTCCCCGCCGGCGAGGAATGGTATTCGTATCGGCGCGTGGTGTGACCCGGGTGGCCACAACCGTGCAGAAACTAAACGTCATGGAATGGGGGAAGCCCCGGTTTCCGGTTAACTGCGTGAGCGTTTCTGATCGCGCAAACACGGTGTCGCAGAACGTGTTAGCATCGCGATCGTGACGACGCCCTGGAATGAGCCGAATATCTCGGACGAAGGTGCGCTCGGACGGGGGGATCCGTCGGCGGGGCTCCAGTTCCGTGATTCCGTATCCGACACGATGCGTATTACCGACCTGGCGGCTCCCCGCAAGATTCCCCCGGGATCGGGTTGGCGAAAATGGCTCTATTGCCATGAATGTGGATGACCTCATGTGTGGTATGGGAGCTCGAGGGTGACCGGCCCGCAGACGAGCAT
>NZ_VMQU01000172.1 GCF_007714205.1 Mycobacterium helveticum
GGCCCGGCTGGCCCGGCTGCCCCGGAGGCCGGCCCGCCGGCTGCGGCCAGTGGGGCTGCTGCGGGGGCGGATACCAGTGGCCGGGCTGCGGTTCCTGCGGCGGCCAGCCGGGCGCATGCCAGCCGGCCGGGGCGCCGTAGTCGGGCTGGGTGGGGCCCTGCGGCGCGTCCCGCCGATTTCCGGCTTGACCGCCGTGCGAGCCGTTACCGCCGTGGGAGTTTCTGGCGCCCTCGGCCCGCGCGGCCTCGGCGGCCTGGCTGGCCCGCGCGATCGCCGCCTTGAAGGCCGGCTCGGGGACCGGCGGGGGCCACGGATCGCCACGCTCGATGGCCAGCTCGCCGGGCGTCTTGATCGGCGGCTTGTCCGACGGGATGCGCCCCCCGAAGTCGTCGAACAGGGTGAGGCGGGGCCGTTTCTCGACGCCGGCGAAGATGCCCTCCAGCTCGGGCCGGTGCAGGGTCTCCTTCTCCAGCAGCTCGCCGGCCAGGATGTCGAGGATGTCGCGGTACTCCGTGAGGATCTCCCAGGCCTCGGTGTGCGCCGCCTCGATCAGCTTGCGGACCTCGTCGTCGATGTCGCGGGCGACCTCGTGCGAGTAATCCGCCTGGTTGCCCATGGTCCGGCCCAGGAACGGGTCGCCGTGCTCGGAGCCGTACTTGACGGCGCCCAGCTTGGAGCTCATGCCGAACTCCGTGACCATCGCTCGCGCGATCTTGGTGGCCTGCTCGATGTCGGAGACCGCGCCGGTGGTCGGCTCGCGGAACACCAGCTCCTCGGCGGCGCGCCCACCCATCGCGAACACCAGCTGCGCGATCATCTCCGAGCGCGTCCGCAGGCCCTTGTCCTCCTCGGGCACCGCGACCGCGTGCCCGCCCGTGCGTCCCCGGGCCAGGATCGTCACCTTGTAGATCGGCTCGATGTCGGGCATCGCCCACGCGGCCAGGGTGTGTCCGCCCTCGTGGTAGGCGGTGATCTTCTTCTCGTGCTCGCTGATGATCCGGCTCTTGCGGCGCGGCCCGCCGACCACCCGGTCCACCGCCTCCTCCAGGGCGGCCCCGGTGATGACCGTGCCGTTTTCCCGGGCGGTCAGCAGAGCCGCCTCGTTGATGACGTTGGCCAGGTCGGCGCCCGTCATTCCCACGGTGCGCTTGGCCAGGCCGTCGAGGTCGGCGTCGGGGGCGATCGGCTTGCCCTTGGCATGGACCCGCAGCACGGCACGCCGGCCCGCCAGGTCGGGGTTGGTCACCGGGATCTGCCGGTCGAAGCGGCCGGGCCGCAGCAGCGCCGGGTCCAGGATGTCGGGCCGGTTGGTGGCCGCGATCAGGATGACGCCGGCCCGCGGGTCGAACCCGTCCATCTCGACCAGCAACTGGTTCAGCGTCTGCTCGCGCTCGTCGTGGCCGCCGCCGAGGCCGGCGCCCCGCTGGCGGCCGACCGCGTCGATCTCGTCGACGAAGATGATGCACGGATTGTTCTGCTTAGCCTGTTCGAACAGGTCGCGCACGCGCGAGGCGCCGACACCGACGAACATCTCGACGAAGTCGGAACCGGAGATCGTGAAGAACGGGACCCCGGCCTCACCCGCCACCGCGCGCGCCAGCAGCGTCTTGCCGGTCCCGGGCGGGCCGTAGAGCAGCACGCCCTTGGGGATCTTGGCGCCCAGCGCCTGGTAGCGCCCCGGGTTCTGCAGGAAATCCTTGATCTCGTAGAGCTCCTCGACCGCCTCGTCGACGCCCGCGACGTCGGCGAACGTGGTCTTGGGCATGTCCTTGGAGAGTTGCTTGGCGCGCGACTTGCCGAACCCGAAGCCCATCCGTGCGCCGCCCTGCATGCGCGAGAACATCACGAAAAGACCGACCAGCAACAGCAGCGGCAGCACGTAGACCACCAGCTCGCCCAGGATGCTGCCCTGGTTGACGACGGTGCCGATCTTGGCGTTCTTGGCGCTGAGCGCGTTGAACAGGTCGACGGCATATCCGGTGGGATATTTGGTGATGACCTTGTCGGAATTGTCCGTCTCGCCGTTTCCCTTTTTCAGGGTCAGCCGCACTTGCTGCTCGCGATCGTCGATCTGCGCGCTCTTGACGTTGTCGCTGTTGATCTGCGCCATCGCGACCGAGGTGTCGACGGGCTTGTAGCCGCGGGTGTCGTCGCTGAAGTAAAAGAACGACCAACCGAGCAGCACCACGACAGCGATCGCCGTGAGGGTGCGGATCAGATTTTTTCGGTTCATCAATCATCGGCCCTACGGGCCAGGTCCTTCCGATGCACACGTCGCTGAAAAAGTCCAGGCTACCGCTAGCGGCAATCGCCGGCCCGGCGGAGCCGGGCGCAGCGGGTTGCCGCCGTCGTGCCCCGCGGCAATCGCCGGCCCGGCGGAGCCGGGCGCAGCGGAACTTCCGCGGTCCTGCTGTCCTGACCAGACAACGACAGGCAGTTCCCGGTTGGTTCGACGGTCGCCATCACATTGACGTTGCGTGGATGTGGGACGTTGCGTGGATGTGGCGTGCGGCTCAGTGCTCGTAATACCGCGCCTCGATCACATTGCCGTCCGGATCGGCGAAATAGTATCCCTGCGGCGCCCACCCGCGGGCCCCATACGAGTGGTTCAGCCGCGCGCCGGTGTCCACGCCCGCGGCGTGCAGACGCCGGTCCAGTGCGCCGTACTCGGCTTTGGACAGCGCAAGGCAGACGTGGTTGACGCGGTGCCCGGCGCTCCCCGGGACCCGCGTCAAGGACTCCGTGGAGGCGATGCTGTCCACCGGCACGAGGTCGATGATGGAGTCCTCGCACACGCGCACGCTCGGGAACGGCGCCTCGCCGGCCTCGAACTCGACGAACCGCACCGGTTCGAGCCCGACGACCCGCGAGTAGAAGTCCATCGAGACGCGCGGATTGCTCGTCCAGAGCACGATGTGGTCCAGCCGCATGAGTTACTGCACCCGCCCTCGTAGTGATCGAACCCGCGTCCGACGCTATCCCAACGCGCACCCGGTAGGGCGCCGATCGCGGCGCACACTTCTCAGCCACCGGCCGGTGTGCTTTGGTGTGGGGGTGCCGACATCAACCGAACGGTTAGTAGACACCAATGGCGTGCGGTTGCGGGTGGTGGAAGCGGGGGATCGCGGCGCGCCCGTGGTGATCCTGGCCCACGGCTTCCCCGAGCTCGCCTACTCGTGGCGCCACCAGATACCGGTGCTCGCCGAGGCGGGCTACCACGTGCTGGCACCCGACCAGCGCGGCTATGGCGGATCTTCCCGCCCGGACGCGATCGAGGCGTACGACATCCATGCGCTGACGGCCGACCTGGTCGGCCTGCTCGACGATGTCGGCGCCCGGCGCGCCGCCTGGATCGGGCACGACTGGGGCGCCTCCGTCGTGTGGAACGCGCCCCTGCTGCATCCGGAGCGGGTCGCGGCCGTCGCCGCGCTCAGCGTGCCGCCGGTGCCCCGTCCGCGGGTGGCGCCGACGGCGGCGTGGCGCAAGATCGCCGGCGACAACTTCTTCTACATCCTGTATTTCCAGGAGCCCGGCGTCGCCGACGCCGAGCTGGACGCGGAACCCGCCCGCACGATGCGCCGGATGCTGGGCGGCCTGCGGGCATCCGGGGACCACGGCGCGGCGGTGCGCATGGTGGCCCCGGGTCCGGAGGGCTTCATCGAGCGCCTCCCCGAACCCGACGAGCTGCCGGAATGGCTCAGCCAGGACGAGCTCGACCACTACGTCGGCGAGTTCACCCGAACCGGGTTCACCGGCGGCCTGAACTGGTATCGCAACTTCGACCGCAACTGGGAGACGACCCCCGATTTGGCTGACGCCACAATCGGCGTGCCGTCGTTGTTCATGGCCGGCAGCGCCGATCCGGTGCTGGGCTTCACCCGGGCGGACCGCGCCTCGAAGGTGGTCTCGGGTCCCTATCGCCAGGTGATGATCGAGGGCGCCGGCCACTGGCTGCAACAGGAACGACCCGACGAGGTCAACGCGCTGCTGCTGGAGTTCCTCAACGGGTTGGAGTTGCGATGAGAATGCCCCTGCGTTTCGGCGTCTTCATCACGCCGTTTCATCCCACCGGCCAATCACCGACGGTGGCATTGGAATACGACATGGAGCGCGTCGTCGCGCTGGACCGCCTCGGATTCGACGAGGCCTGGTTCGGCGAACATCACTCCGGCGGTTACGAGTTGATCGCGTGCCCGGAGGTGTTCATCGCCGCCGCCGCGGAGCGGACCAAGCACATCCGGTTGGGCACCGGCGTGGTCTCGCTGCCCTATCACCACCCGCTGATGGTGGCCGACCGCTGGGTGCTGCTGGACCACTTGACGCGCGGCCGGGTGATGTTCGGCGCCGGCCCCGGCGCGCTGCCGTCGGACGCCTACATGATGGGTATCGACCCGATCGAGCAGCGGCGGATGATGCAGGAGTCCCTCGAGGCGATCCTCGCCCTGTTCCGCGCCGCGCCGCAGGAGCGCATCGACCGCCACTCCGACTGGTTCACCTTGCGCGACGCGCAACTGCACATCCGGCCCTACACCTGGCCGTATCCGGAAATCTCAACGGCGGCAATGATTTCGCCGTCCGGACCGCGCCTGGCGGGCGTGCTGGGCACGTCTCTGCTGTCGCTGTCGATGTCGGTGCCCGGCGGCTACGCCGCGCTGGAAAACACCTGGGACGTCGTGTGCGAGCAGGCCGCCAAGGTCGGCCGCGACGAACCGGACCGGTCCGACTGGCGGGTGCTGAGCATCATGCACATCGCCGACAGCCGCGACCGGGCGATCGACGACTGCACCTACGGGCTGCAGGACTTCGCCAACTACTTCGGCGCAGCCGGCTTCGTTCCGTTGGCAAACTCCGTGGAGGGCGCCCAGACGCCGCATGAGTTCGTCGAAGACTATGCGGCCAAGGGGAATTGCTGCATCGGCACACCCGAGGATGCGATCGCCCACATCGAAGACCTGCTCGAGCGCTCGGGCGGGTTCGGCACGCTGCTGATGCTCGGCCACGACTGGGCTTCGCCCCAGGCGACCTACCACTGCTATGACCTGTTGGCCCGCAAGGTGATTCCGCATTTCAAGGGACAGCTGGCAGCCTCGCGGTCGTCGCACGACTGGGCCAAGGCCAGGCGCGATCAATTGATCGGACGGGCCGGCGAGGCCGTGGTGAAGGCCATCAGCGAGCACACCTCGGAGCAGGAAGGGGCGGTGAAGTGATGCGCGCAGCGGTGCTGCGGGGCGGGCGCATGGTCTACCGGGACGACGTGCCAGACCCGGTGCCCGGGCCCGGCCAGGTGCTGGTCGCCGTGCGATCGTGTGGAATCTGCGGCTCCGACCTGCATTTCGCCGCACACGGCGACGAGGTGGTGGCGATGACGGAGCGGGTGTCGGCCGGAGCCGGCGGCATGGACGTCGACCTGGGCCGCGACGTCTTCATGGGCCACGAGTTCAGCGCCGAGGTGCTCGAAGCCGGGCCGGACACCGAGACACATCCGGCCGGTACGCTCGTCACGTCGATTCCGGTGGTGCTGTCCGGCAAGGGCGTCGAGCCGATCGTGTACAGCAACAGCACGATCGGTGGCTACGCGGAGCGGATGCTGCTCTCGGCGCCGCTCTTGCTGCCCGTCCCCAACGGCCTGGACTTCAGGCACGCGTCGCTGACCGAACCGATGGCCGTGGGGCTGCACGCAGTCAACAAGTCGAACATCGCGCCGGGCGAGACCGCGCTGGTGCTCGGGTGCGGCCCGATCGGCATCGCGATCATCGCAGCGCTCGCGGCGCGTGGCGTGGAATCGGTGGTGGCGTCCGATTTTTCGCCCAAACGGCGGGAGCTGGCCACGGCCATGGGCGCCCACCGGGCGCTGGATCCGGCGCAGGGATCGCCATTCGACACGGTCAAACCGGCGGTGGTGTTCGAGGCGGTCGGGGTGCCCGGGATCATCGACGACGTGCTGCTGCGGGCCCGGCCGGGCACGCGGTTGGTCGTCGCGGGGGTGTGCATGCAACCCGACACGGTGCATCCGTTCTTCGCGATCGCCAAGGAGATCAACGTGCAGTTCGTGCTCGCCTACAGCCCGGAGGAGTTCGCGGACTCGCTGCGGGCACTCGCCGAGGGTGACATCGACGTCACGCCGCTGATCACCGGGGAAGTCGGCCTGGACGGGGTCGGTGCGGCGTTCGACGACCTGGCCGACCCGGAGCGGCACTGCAAGATCCTCGTCACACCGTAGGCTGCGCCCGGCGCTTGGCACCCGTTCGGCCCCGGCCCGCAGTTGTCCACAGGGTGCGAGGCCATCCGGAACCTGTCGGTGTAGCCGGCTATATTCGAATGCATGTTCGATGAGTTGCGGAAACTCGACCCTTCCGCGCTGGTGGCCGTGGTCGAGTCGACGCATTGCCAGGAATCGGCGCTGCTGGCGCGGCGGATGGCAGCCGTGGCGCGGCTGCTGCGGCACCGAAGGACCGCGGCCGGGCGGGCCGGGGCCGCGGCCGACCATGCCATGATCAGCGGGTTCGACCAGACCACCGCCGAGGTGGCCGCGGTGATGAACCTGTCCCCGAGGGCGGCAAGCTACCTGGTGTCGGACGCCGAGACACTGGACACCCGGTTGCCCGCAATTGCGGCGCTGCTCGCCGAGGGAAAAACGGATTGGCGTGCAGTGCGGCTGATCATCAGGCGCACCGATCTCGTCGCCGACGACGCGCTGGTCGCCAAGCTCGACCGAGCACTGGCCGAACGCATCGGCAACTGGAACGGCTGGTCGCGGCGGCGAATTGTCAACGCCGTCGACGCCGCGGTGCGCGCCATCGATCCCGACGCCGTGCGCGAGCGCCGCGAAACCGCCGAGGACGGCCGGCACATCGGGATCAAGGCGCTCGGCAACGGGATGGCGGAGGTCTGCGGCACGGTCGCCGCCGCGACCGCGACCGCCTTCGACCTGCGGCTCTCGCAGTTGGCCAAGCAGGTGTGCGCGGCGGACCCGCGGACGCTGGACCAACGCCGCGCCGACGCACTGGCTGCCCTGACCCAGGGCCGCCCGCTGGCCTGCGCGTGCGGACAGCATGACTGCCCCACCAGGGCCGGCGCCGGGGCCGGGCGGGATCGGGGCGGTGCGCGGGTGGTGATCAATGTGATCGCCGGCGAACGAACGGTTTTCGAGGACGGCGCTGCGCCGGGGTACCTCGAGGGGTATGGAGTCATCGACGCCGAACAGGTCCGCCGGTTGGCAACCGCCGCGTCCGTGCTCATCGCCGACCCGGTCACCGGTCCGGTCGAGGCGCTGCGCTACCAGCCGTCGGCGGCGCTCGAACGCGCAGTCCGCTGCCGGGATCTCACCTGCCGCTTCCCCGGATGCAGCCGACCGGCCGTCGCCTGCGACATCGACCACACCATCCCGTTCAACCACCAGGACCCGGCAGCCGGCGGGCTGACGGTGGCTGGGAACCTCAAATGCCTTTGCCGTCAACATCATAGGCTCAAAACTTTCCACAGTGGTTGGCGTGACGAGCAATGGAAAGACGGGACCGTGGTCTGGACGTCGCCGACCGGACGCGTGTATCGGACGGCGCCGGCCGGGGCCGACCTGTTCCCACAACCCCGCGAGCCGGCCTGTGCGGCGCCGCATCCGCGCAAGCGAACCAGGGCGCAGCAGCGCAGCTACCGAATCACGCAGTCGCGCAAGCACAACCGCGAGCAGCGGCCCGTCAACGAGGCGCGGCGTCGCCTCGAACAGGCCCGCAAGCGGGAGGTCGACGACCGCAAGTTCCGAAACCGCATGCGCGACATGCTGTTTCTGCTGAAGGGCACGAAGAGCACCAGCCCCCTGTGCACCTGGGTGAACGACCTCCGCGAGCCCGAAGAGCTCCCGCCCGACTGGACACCCGACGAGTCGGCGTCGTCATCCTTGCCCGAGGATCCGCCCTTCTGAGTCGCCGCGAGCCCGATCACCCCCCGGCCGGAGGTTGAGGCATGACCGTCGGCTTGAATCCGTATCGGGGAGCCAGGAAGTGGGCCGACAGGCCACGCCCGGCGCCGCCGCCCATCAGCGGCAGCCCGCCCACCGCCTGGGTGGCGGGCCCGGCGCTGGCGGCCGCCCCGAAGCCGTTGAGAGCCACCGTGACGGGCGTCGTCGCGGCCGGTGCCGCACCGGCCCAGGAACTCGGGACCGACAGTCCGCCGACGGCGGCCGCCTTGCCGACGGCTCCCGCAATGCCGCCCAGACCCGCCCCCGGAAGCGCGGCAGGCACTTCCTTGGCGGCCTCGGCTACGGCCTTGACGCCGTCTTGAGCGAGCTTCGGCAGGTCGTGCGCCAGGCCGACGTAGTCCTTGAACTGGGTGACGACGAGCCGCGCGGGACTCACCCACTTGTTGAACGTGTCCATGAAGATTCCGGCGTCCACCTCCGCCGATCCGGTCACGCCCTGGACCACGTCGCCGAGCATCCCCCCGAAGACGATCCGGTCGCCGTTCTCGTTCCACAGGTGCCCGGTCAGGCCGAGTGCAGCCGCGGGGGTGGTGAGCCAGGGCGGTTCGTTGGTGATCCCCGCGAGTCCGGACAGCGCTATGGGAATCTGTGACATCGCCTGTGCGTCGACGACCCCGTTCAGCGCGTGCGCGACCGCGGTGGCCTGACCGGCCAGTCCGGCCGGATCGACCGCGCTTGCAACCACCGTGAACGGCGCCAGCTGCGACGCCGCCGCCGACGCTGCCGCGTAGCCGTACATCGCGGCCGCGTCCCGGGCCCACATTTCGGCGTACTGCGCCTCGGTGGCCGCGATCGCCGCGGTGTTCTGGCCGAGGAAGTTGCTCGCCAGCAACGCCATCAGCAGGGCCCGGTTGGCGGCGATCTCCTCCGGCGGCACCGTGGCGGCGAAGGCCGCCTCATAGGCCGTCACCGCCGCCACGGCCTGGGCCGCGGCCTCTTCGGCCCGCTCGCCCGTGCTCGTCAGCCACGCCACCTGGGGTGCGGCCGCGGCCGCCATGGATGTCGCTGCCGGGCCCTGCCACGGCCCGTCGACCAGCCCGGTGAGCAGCGACCCGAAGGTGAACGCGGTGGTGTGCAACTCGGTGGCCAGTCCCTGCCACGCCGACGCAGCGGCCAGCATCGGCCCCGCGCCGGGGCCGGAGTACATCAGCGCGGAGTTGATCTCCGGCGGCAACTGCGCGAAGTCAAGCATGTCTGCCCGCGCCTAGCCCCGTTTTCCGCACCGATCGAGCGTAAGGCCTGACCTTTCGGCATCCGATCCGCGCATGGCTGACTGTG
>NZ_VMQU01000173.1 GCF_007714205.1 Mycobacterium helveticum
CCGCCGGCGCCTTGAGCGGCGCCGGCCCCCCCGCCGGCCGCTGGACCCGGCGCGCGCCGCCGCATTCGAGGTGCTGCGCGCGGTGAGCCAGCGCGACGCGTACGCGAACCTGGCGCTGCCCGCGCTGCTGCGGGAACGCGGCATCACCGGGCGCGACGCCGCCTTCGCCACCGAGTTGACTTACGGCACCTGCCGCACCCGGGGCCTGCTCGACGCGATCATCGGCGCGGCGGCCGGGCGTTCGCCGGACGTGATCGATCCGGTGCTGCTCGACCTGCTGCGCCTCGGCGCGTATCAGCTGCTGCGCACCCGGGTCGAGGCGCACGCCGCGGTGTCCACCACCGTCGAACAGGCGGGCATCGAATTCGATTCTGCGCGAGCGGGTTTCGTCAACGCGGTGCTGCGCACCATTTCGGGCCGCGACGAGAAGTCCTGGACGGACGAGCTGGCTCCCGACCCGGCGCGGGACCCGGTGGGGCATGCCGCGTTCGTGCACGCCCACCCCCGCTGGATCGCCCAGGCGTTCGCCGACGCGCTGGGGGCGGCCGCCGGGGAACTCGACGCGGTGCTGGCCGGCGACGACGAACGGCCCCAGGTGCACCTGGCGGCCCGCCCCGGGGTTCTCACCGCCGCGGAGCTGGCCGGGGCGGTGGGGGGCACCGTCGGGCGGTACTCGCCGTACGCGGTGTACCTGCCGGGCGGGGACCCGGGTGGGCTGGCGCCGGTGCGCGCCGGCGCGGCGCTGGTCCAGGACGAGGGCAGCCAGTTGGTGGCGCACGCGCTGGCGCTGGCGCCGGTCGACGGTGACACCGGGCGGTGGCTGGACCTGTGCGCCGGGCCGGGCGGCAAGACGGCGCTGCTGGCCGCGCTGGTCGCCGACCAGGCCGGGGGCCGCGTGACGGCGGTGGAGCCGTCGCCGCGGCGCGCCGCGCTGGTCGCCGAGAACACCCGCGGCCTGCCGGTGGACGTGGTGCGGGCCGACGGGCGGGAGAGCGGGCTGGAGCCGGGCTTCGACCGGGTGCTCATCGACGCGCCGTGCACCGGGCTGGGCGCCCTACGGCGCCGCCCGGAGGCGCGGTGGCGGCGGCAGCCGGCCGACGTGCCGGTCCTGGTCAAGCTGCAGCGCGAACTGCTCGCCGCCGCGATCGCGCTGACCCGCCCCGGCGGGGTGGTCCTGTACGCGACGTGTTCGCCGCACCTGGCCGAGACCGTGGGCGTGGTCGCCGACGCCCTGCGCCGTCATCCGGTGAGCGCGGTGGACACCCGGCCGCTGTTCGAGCCTGTCAGCGGGCTGGGGGAGGGCCCCAACGTCCAGCTCTGGCCGCACCGGCACGGCACCGATGCGATGTTCGCGGCCGCGCTGCGCCGCGATGCGGGGTAGCGCGACCGCGACACGACAACCCGGCCGCGGCCGCGCTGCGCCGCCTGACGTCAGAGCGGGAACAAGGCTGCGTAATCTGTCGCTCATGCCTCGATTCACCGGACCGTCAGGACGGCCCTTGATCGCGCCGTCGATCCTGGCCGCTGATTTCGCCCGGCTCGCCGACGAGGCGGCCGCCGTGCCGGGCGCCGACTGGTTGCACGTCGACGTGATGGACAACCACTTCGTGCCGAACCTCACGATCGGCCTGCCGGTCGTGGAACACTTGCTGGCCGCCACGACCATTCCGATGGACTGCCACCTGATGATCGACAATCCAGATCGCTGGGCGCCCCCGTACGCCGAAGCCGGTGCATACAACGTCACCTTCCACGCCGAGGCCACCGACAATCCGGTCGGGGTGGCCCGTGACATCCGCGCCGCCGGCGCCAGGGCGGGCATCGGCGTGAAGCCGAAAACCCCGCTGGACCCCTACCTGGAGATCCTGCCGCACTTCGACACCCTGCTCATCATGTCGGTGGAGCCGGGGTTCGGCGGCCAGCGCTTCATCCCCGAGGTGCTCGGGAAGGTGCGTGCAGTGCGCAAGATGGTCGACGCGGGGGAGTTGACGATCCTGCTCGAGATCGACGGCGGCATCAACGAGGACACGATCGAGCAGGCCGCCGAGGCCGGCGTCGACTGCTTTGTCGCGGGTTCGGCGGTGTACGGCGCGGACGACCCGGAGGCCGCGCTGGAGGCGCTTCGCCAGCAGGCCGGCGCCGCGTCCCCGCACCTGCGCGCATCGAAGAGCTCATGAGCGGCGAACAGGTCAAGAGCATCGACGAGGCCATGCGGATGGCCATCGAGCAGTCCTACCTGGTCAAGGGCAACACCTACCCGAACCCGCCGGTCGGGGCCGTGATCGTCGACCACGAGGGCCGCGTCGTCGGCGTCGGCGCGACCGAGCCGGCCGGCGGCGACCACGCCGAGGTGGTGGCGTTGCGCCGGGCCGGCGGACTGGCGGCCGGCGGCATCGCGGTGGTGACGCTCGAGCCGTGCAACCACTTCGGGAAAACCCCGCCGTGCGTGAACGCCCTCGTCGAGGCGAGGGTGGGCGCGGTGGTCTACGCCGTCACCGATCCGAACGGGATCGCCGGGGGCGGCGCGGGCCGGCTGCAGGCGGCCGGGGTGCAGGTGCAATCCGGCGTGCTGGCCGACCAGGCGGCGGGCGGGCCGCTGCGCGAATGGCTCTACAAGCAGCGCACCGGTCTGCCGCACGTGACGTGGAAGTACGCCAGCAGTGTCGACGGGCGCAGCGCCGCCGCCGACGGGACGAGCCAGTGGATCTCCAGCGACGCCTCCCGCCTGGACCTGCATCGCCGCCGCGCCACCGCCGACGCAATCGTCGTCGGCACCGGCACGGTGCTGGCCGACGACCCCGCGCTGACCGCCCGGTTCGCCGACGGCTCGCTGGCGGGGCGACAACCGCTGCGGGTGGTGGTGGGCATGCGTGATCTGCCGTCGGAGGCCAAGGTGCTCAACGACGACTCCCGCACCATGCTGATTCGCACCCACGATCCCATGGAGGTGCTCAAGGCGGTCTCGGACCGCACCGACGTGCTGCTCGAGGGGGGGCCGACGCTGGCCGGCGCGTTCCTGCGGGCCGGGCTGGTCAACCGGATCCTCGCCTACGTGGCGCCAATCCTGCTGGGCGGTCCCGTCACCGCGGTCGACGACGTGGGGGTGCCGACCATCGCGCGGGCGCTGCGCTGGCAGTTCGACGGGATCGACCGGGCCGGACCCGATCTGCTGCTCAGCCTGGTGCCGCGCGGCGACTGACCGGGTCAGCCCTTCGCGGGGGCGACGGCCTGCTCCTCGGTGAGCTCGGGTTCCTCGGCGTGCTCGGAGCGGCCGCCGACCAGCAGACTCAGCAGCGCGCCCACCACGCAGATGATCGCGGTGACCTCGAAGATGTCGCCGTACATCATCGCGAACGCCTTCAGGTACAAGGTGGCCTGCGCGGCGACCCGTTCGAACAGCGTGGCGTCGGGCGGGATCGTGGCCGTCAGCCCGGCCACGATCTGGTTGAACCGGTACAGACCCCAGGCGCTCAGCGCCGCGACGCCGATCAGCATGCCCGTCATCCGGGCCACCACCACCGCCGCCGAGGCGATGCCGTGCTCCGTGGGCGGCACGACCCGTAACGCAGCCGACGTCAGCGGCCCGATCACCAGGCCGAGCCCCAGTCCGGCCACCAGCAGGTCGGCGTGCAGCGCGGGCACGCTGAACAGCCCGAAGATGTCGTGCCGCTGCTGCATCACGTCCTGGCGCCAGTAGTGGATCAGCCAGTAGCCGCAGGCGGCGATCGTCAGCCCGATGAACGCCATCACGCGGTCGCCGGCCCGGGTGGAGATCCAGCCGCCGAGCACCGCCCCGACCGGCAGCGCGATGAGGAACCACAGCAGCAGCCCGGCCGCCTGGTTCTGGTCCATCTGCAGCACGCCCTGACCGAACAGTTCCACGTTGACCAGGGTCACCATCAGCGCGGCGCCCGCGGCCACCCATGCGCCCAGCGACGCCAGGAAGGGCCGGAAGTGCACACCGGCGGGGTCGATCAGCCGGGTGCTCGAGAAGCGCTCCCAGGCCAGAAACGCCACCGCGGCCACCACCGCCGCAATCACCAGGGGCAACCCGTAGCTAGGCAGCACGTGTTGGCCGTCGGGCTGGGGGTTGTAGAGCCCGATGACCGCGAGGCCGAGCGCGAGGGCGAGCAGCGCGCC
Organism: Mycobacterium helveticum; assembly: GCF_007714205.1. Taxonomy (GTDB): domain Bacteria; phylum Actinomycetota; class Actinomycetes; order Mycobacteriales; family Mycobacteriaceae; genus Mycobacterium; species Mycobacterium helveticum. The sequence continues at coordinate 4,141 of NZ_VMQU01000173.1, forward strand.
GCCCACCAGGTCGATCTTCTGCGGTGTCGCGGTGCGTTTGCGCGACGGCAGGCTGAACTGGATCATCGTCATCGCGATCAGGGTCAGCGGCACGTTGATCCAGAACACGTAGCGCCAGTCGTGGAACAACCACACGATGAAGATGCCGTACAGGGGGCCCAGCACGCTGCCGAGTTCCTGGGCCGCCCCGATGCCGCCCAGCACGCCGGCGCGGTTGCGTTCGGCCCACAGGTCGGCACCCAGGGCCAGCGTGACCGGCAGCAGCGCACCGCTGGCCACGCCCTGGATGGTGCGGCCGGCGATCAGCATGTGGAAGTCGCCGAAATGCCCGGCCAGCGCGGTGACGATCGAGCCGACGATGAACAGGGCCAGGCTGACCTGAAGCAGGAGCTTGCGGCCGAACCGGTCCGAAGCGCGGCCCAGCAGCGGCATGGCGGCGATGTACCCCAGCAGGTACATCGTGACGATCCAGGTGATCCGCTGGAGCTGGTTGATGGGGATCCCGACGTCGCGCATGATGTCGCGCATGATGGTGACCACGACGTAGGTGTCCAGGGCGCCCAGCAGCACCGCCAGGCTGCCCGCGCCGATCGCGACCCGGCGCCCGGTGGCCGTGCTCATGAGCTCACCGGGGGCTTGCTGACCTGAACGGTCTCGCCCCACTTCGACAGCGTCATCTGCACCGCGTTGCCCTTGCTCTTCTGCAGGCTGGCCCGCACCAGTTCGTGCTCGCCGTTCTCCTGGATCCAGACCGTCGCCGGGACCGGCCCCGTCGCCCCGAAGGGCGGCGCGATCTTGTTGACCGCGTCGGCGGTGACGCTCCCGCTGATGCGGATCGTGGTCTGCCCGTCGATGGTGTCGCGGCCCTCGGCCTTGGCGTCGCTGAAGTTCGACAGCGCGTTGGCCAGGCCGGCGTCGGGACTGAGGATCACCGACACGTCGTAGATGTCGGAGGCCTTGCCGAAGTCGCTCCACTTGTTGGGCGTGAGCGTGGCGTACAGGTTGCCGTCGACGACGATGAAGTCGGCGTTGATGTCCGAGCCGCCCAGCGTGATCGTGGTGTTGCCGCTCGCGGCGGTCGCCGGCGTGGTGGTGAGGTCACCGGTCAGGTTCTTGATTGGCATCCCCGGGACCTTTCCGGTCACGGTCAGCACCAGGTGGGCGCTCTTGACGTTCTTGGTGGTCTGGGTGGACTGCTTGATCAGGGTGTTCGCGTCCGGCAGTGGCCCGCCGCTCGGTTTGGATCCCGACGAGCAGCCGGCGATCAGGGCAGCGGCGATGCTGAGGGATGCGAGGACGGCCAACAGGCGGCGGGTCTGCATACCCTGCATCGTAGATGGTGCCGGTGTCGCGGCCCGTGCACCAGTGGGGTGTGGGTCCGCGGCTCCAGTCATTAACCTGGGGCGATGTTCACCGGAATTGTCGAGGAACTCGGGGAGGTGACCGGCCGGGACGTCCTCACCGACGCCGCGCGCCTGACCATCCGCGGTCCCGTTGTCACCGCCGACGCCGGGCACGGCGACTCGATCGCCGTCAACGGCGTGTGCCTGACGGTCGTCGAGTTGCTGGCCGACGGCCAGTTCACCGCCGACGTGATGGCCGAAACCCTGAACCGCTCCAACCTGGGCGAGCTCGAGGTGGGCAGCCGCGTGAACCTGGAGCGGGCCGCGGCCCTGGGCAGCCGGCTCGGCGGTCACATCGTGCAGGGGCATGTCGATGGCACCGGGCAGGTGGTGGCGCGCGCCCCCTCCGAGCACTGGGAGGTGGTCCGGATCGCGGTGCCCGCGGCGGTGGCCCGTTACGTCGTCGAGAAGGGGTCGATCACCGTCGACGGCATCTCGCTGACGGTGGCGGGCCTCGGCGCTCAACCGCAGGACTGGTTCGAGGTGTCGCTGATCCCCACGACCCGCGAGATGACGACGTTGGGCCGCGCGCCGGTGGGGGCGCGGGTCAACATCGAGGCCGACGTCATCGCCAAATACGTCGAACGGTTGATGTCCACGTAGGGACGGACCCGCTGATCAAACCGCCGCGATACCGACGCCAGCGCGGTGGTTCATACTGAATGCAAGAACTGGACTCCCCGATGGGGCCTCACGACAGCGCCTCACGACAGCAAGGTAGCAGCGATGACGAGGTTGGACTCCGTCGAAAGGGCGGTTGCCGACATCGCGGCCGGTAAGGCCGTCGTCGTCATCGACGACGAGGACCGCGAGAACGAGGGCGACCTGATCTTCGCCGCGGAGAAGGCGACACCAGAGCTGGTGGCGTTCATGGTCCGCTACACCTCGGGATATCTGTGCGTGCCGTTGGACGGTGCGATCTGCGACCGGCTGGGCCTGTTGCCGATGTACGCGGTGAACCAGGACAAGCACGGGACGGCCTACACCGTCACCGTCGACGCGAAAAAAGGTGTGGGCACCGGTATTTCGGCGTCAGACCGGGCGACCACCATGCGTTTGCTGGCCGACCCCGACAGCGCCGCCACCGACTTCACCCGGCCGGGACACGTTGTCCCGTTGCGCGCCAAGGACGGTGGCGTGTTGCGTCGGCCCGGTCACACGGAGGCCGCCGTCGACCTGGCCCGGCTGGCCGGCCTGAAGCCCGCCGGCGCGATCTGCGAGATCGTCAGCCAGAAGGACGAGGGCGCGATGGCCCAGACCGACGAGTTGCGGGTCTTCGCCGACGAGCACGGCCTCGCGCTGATCACGATCGCCGACCTGATCGAGTGGCGGCGCAAGCACGAGAAGCACGTCGAGCGCATCGCCGAGGCTCGGATCCCGACCCGGCACGGCGAGTTTCGCGCGATCGGCTACAGCAGCATCTACGAGGACATCGAGCACGTGGCGCTGGTCCGCGGTGAGATCGCCGGCCCCAACGCCGACGGCGACGACGTGCTGGTCCGCGTGCACTCCGAATGCCTGACCGGCGACGTGTTCGGCTCGCGCCGCTGCGACTGCGGCCCGCAACTGGACGCCGCGATGGCGATGGTCGCCCGGGAGGGCCGTGGCGTGGTGCTCTACATGCGGGGCCACGAGGGCCGCGGCATCGGTCTGATGCACAAGCTGCAGGCCTACCAGCTGCAGGATGCCGGCGAGGACACCGTGGACGCCAACCTGAAACTCGGGTTGCCGGCCGACGCCAGGGATTACGGCATCGGCGCGCAGATCCTCGTCGACCTCGGCGTGCGTTCGATGCGGCTGCTGACCAACAACCCGGCCAAGCGGGTCGGGCTGGACGGGTACGGGTTGCACATCATCGAGCGGGTCCCGCTTCCGGTGCGGGCCAACGCCGAGAACATCCGCTACCTGATGACCAAGCGTGACCGGATGGGCCACGACCTGGCGGGCCTCGACGACTACTTCCACGAATCCGTGCATTTGCCAGGGGAATTCGGTGGTGCTCTGTGAGTCCCGCCGCCGGTGTGCCGGAGGTGCCGGCGCTGGACGCGTCGGAGCTGCGGCTGGCGATCGTGGCGAGCACCTGGCACAGCACGATCTGCGATGCGCTGCTGGCGGGGGCCCGCAAAGTGGCCACCGAATCCGGCATCGACAGCCCCACGGTGGTCCGCGTGACCGGGGCCATCGAGATCCCGGTGGTGGCCCAGGAACTCGCCCGCAACCACGATGCGGTGATCGCCCTGGGAGTCGTGATCCGCGGTGAGACACCCCATTTCGACTATGTCTGCGACGCGGTGACCCAGGGGCTGACCCGGGTCGCGCTGGACGCCTCGACCCCGATCGCCAACGGGGTGCTGACCACCAACACCGAGGCGCAGGCGCTGGACCGGGCCGGGCTGCCCACGTCGTCCGAGGACAAGGGCGCCCAGGCGACCGCGGCCGCCCTGACCACCGCCCTGACGCTGCGTGACCTGCGCGCCCGGTCGTGACCGACGCACCGGATCACGGGCACTGGGATGTCGTACTGCGCCCGCATCGCACGCTGCCATTCGTCTACGCCGCGGCTTTCCTGATCGCCGCCGCGCACATCGCGGTGGGCCTGCTGCTCAAGATCAAATCCACCGGGGTGATCTTCCAGACGGCCGACCAGGTCGCGATGGCGGCGCTGGGGCTGGTCATCGGCGGCGTCGTGCTGTTGTTCGCGCGGCCACGGCTGCGGGTGGGGGCGGCCGGGGTTTCGGTGCGTAACCTGTTGGGCGATCGGCTGATCCCGTGGCCAGACGTGGTTGACGTGTCGTTTCCGCCGGGGCACCGCTGGGCGCGGGTCGACCTGCCCGACGACGAGTACATCCCGGTGATGGCGATCCAGGCCATCGACAAGGAGCGCGCCGTGGCGGCCATGGACACCGTGCGGGCCCTACTGGCCCGCTACCAGCCCGGGCGGTGAGGGCGGCGTCGCCTCACGGCGCCGGTGCGACAGGCCATTTCGGCTGACCACTCGACGCGCGGGCCCGCGCCGGCGCCGGAGTCAGTCGGCCGCATCCCAGCTGCCCGGCAGCATCGGCATGTCCGGGCCGGCGCCCAGCGCATCGCCGGTCAGCGTGGCCAGCCCCGCCGCCTCGGCGACGGCCTGGTGCGAGGTGCCGGGGAATCCCATGGCTCCCGCGCCCGAACCCGAGGCCGGCGCCGCGGCGCCGGACTCCAAATCCGGGTATTCGTGCCGGAATCCGCGGTCGATCAGCCGCGTTCCCGGCCGCCTGCGCCGCCGCGCCCGTTCGGGGGCGTGCGCGCCCCCCGCCCCCCCCCCCCCCCCCGGGGCCCCCCCCCCCCCCCGCCCCCCCCCCCCCGCCCCCCCCCCCGGCCCCCCCCCCCCCCCCCGCGGCCCCCCCCC
>NZ_VMQU01000174.1 GCF_007714205.1 Mycobacterium helveticum
CCATCAGCGCGCAGCCACCATCAACCAGATCACCGAAAACAAGATCATCACAAGCCGGCTGAAAAATCAGGGTCAGAGCTGTACCTGCGAGCGAACTGCGACCTTGTCGAAAGCACCCCGACAGCTGTAAAACTCGACACTCGTGGCGGTGATCATGTTGCACTCGAGGCACTTTCGATCACCGCTGCCGATGAACTGCTTGCGGAGGCACTTACCGAGGCCGAGCGAACCGCGAGTGTCGATTGGCATGGCCAGGTCTTCGAGGTCGTCGGTAACCCCGACATCTACTCGGCCGCGACCGCCGAATCAGCCGAGGAGTGAGCGATGGCAATCGGAATCGAGGCCACGTTCCTGCTCGGCACTTTCACCGGCCACCGAGCGGACGGGTCGCCAGATCCTTTTCCCGACCCGGCGCGACTGCACGGTGCTCTGCTCAATGCGGCCGCACAGGGCAGTACAGCGGTTCTCGACAAGGTGGGCCTGCACCCATCTGCCGAAGCCCTGACCGCACTCCAATGGCTGGAGACCAACCCGCCAACCGGCATTCGGCTGCCCCGTGTGTATCCAATAGCAGCATCGCCGATTATCGCATTTCGCCGCGAGGGAGTGGTCCGGAAGGAAGGCCGCGACTGGAAGGACAAGGTTGGCGGCCGCTCGTTTTCCGACGGGTACACGTACGACGGCCCTGTCGGATGGTGCTGGGAAGACGGGATACCAGACAACGTGCGTGCGGTGCTCGAAAAGCTCTGCACGGACGTCGGCTGCCTCGGCGAAACGACCAGCCCGGTTCGGCTCGCCGTGTCCGAGATCGAGCCGACGCATTCACTCGACAGCAACGGGTCGGTGTTCGATGCCGGCGGAACCGAACTTCGAGTGCCTGCAGCCGGGCGGACAGCGGCCCTCACAGCCGCGCACGCAACCGCGAACGACAAGTCACCGTCGATCGCCGACGACCGGCACAAGACAGACGACTACCCGGCACCGTCAAGACCGGCACGCCAGGCGTTGGAGGCGCTACGCTATCGCATTCCAGACATCGAACCGACCAGCGCGCCGTGGCCGACGGTGGTCCTCCTCACCACCTCTCGGACGATCCGCCCCGAGGACCGTGTGCGCTGGTGTGCTTCATTGCACCGTGCTCTAATCGCCCGGATCGGTTTTGGCGCGCCGCCGTTAATCACCGGTACCTACCCGAAAGGCGTTCCGCAACCAGCGAATCATCTCGCAATCCAGTACCTGCCGGCCGGGATGGTCGCGCAGCATGACATCGCATCAGGTGCTTTCGCGCTCCTGATCCCCGGTGACGCCTCAGGGGAGGATCTTGTGCCCCTACATCAAGCGCTTATCGGTTTTCGCGGATTCTCCGCCGACCGCAGACACGCAGAAGTATCGCGCGTGGTGACGGTGAGTGGTGACAAGTTCTGGTGCGCGCCAGCGCGAGGTTACGTTCGGCGATGGACAACAAATCCCGTCGCCGTTCCGGAAACCTCGCCGCAACGGCGCGGGTACGGTCCGGAGGGCTCACGGAAGCGGTGGTCGCTGCGCGATGCCGCTCGCGTTTCGGTTGGCCTCGTCTGGCGTGACAGGATCGCACCGCGCCGGGACAGCAGCCGATGGTTCGAGGAGATCGCTTCCCGTACGGCGGATTACGGAGTCGAAGTACACGATGCGCGGCTCCTGCACAGGACCGACGTCGCCGCTTGGGTGCACAAGACGCCGAAACAGATTCTGGTGCAACCGTATCGTGCGACGCTTAGCCTGGGTCGCCTCGCGACGGAGCGGACGCTCGTCGCGATCGGGCAGAGCCGTCATCTTGGTGGCGGGCTGCTTGTTCCGGTGGATTCTCCCGACGATAGCTTCGCTACGCTCGGAGGAGGTGCACGATGACTTTGCGTGCCAACGACTTCGACGCCTATTTCGCCGAGGTGAACGATGGCTACAAGCCCTTCGCATGGCAACGTCGACTGTTCGACAAGCTCGCGCAGACCGGCAGGTGGCCGGACAGGCTCGTCGCCCCAACCGGCGCAGGGAAGTCGAGTGTTGTCGATATCCATATCTTCGCCGTCGCCCTGTCGGCGACCGGCGAGATCGCCCGAGTGCCGAGGCGGCTGGCCCTCGTGGTAAACCGGCGCGCGCTGGTTGATAACCAGGCTCAACGAGCCACCAAGATCCGCGAATCCTTGGACAAGGCGCAGCCGGGATCACTGCTCGGCGACATCGCAACCGCCCTCCGGTCGTTGCGGACCGAACGATCGGCAGATGGCGGGCGCGCGGTGTTCGATGTAGTCGATCTCCGCGGCGGCGTTTCGCCGCGCCGCGGCTGGGCCACCGATCCATCGGCGTGCCAGATCATCTGCGCCACGCCGGACATGTGGGGCAGCCGAGTGCTGTTTCGCGGTTATGGCACATCGCACCTCGCCCGCCCGCGAGAGGCGGGGCTCCTCGTCCACGACGCCACGATGGTGCTGGACGAGGCGCATTTGAACCGACAGTTGCTGACGACCGCCCGTCGGGTAGCGGAACTGGCGCGATCCGGCGAAAACACCATCGGCGTGCCTGTCCTGCAAGTCGTCGAGACGACCGCCACGCCCGCCGATCCGTCGTCGGTGAATGAGCATCTTATTGAGATCGGCGTCGAACCCGCGGACATTGCGGTCGGCAGCGGCGATGACCTAACACTTAGACTCACGACACCGAAACGTGTGCGGCGCGTGGGTGAAGCAACCTGGCCATCTCCACGCAGTGGCCCTGACCGGAGCCGCTATATCGATGTCATAGTGGGCGAGACGATCCGGCTCCATCAGACATTCGGCCGAACGGTCGGCTGCATCGTTAATACCGTTCCGCTTGCAGCCGACATCACCACGCGCCTCAAGACAGCCGGGCTAAACGCCGAACTGCTTGTCGGCCGGATGCGGCCGTACGACCGAGCGGCGCTAGAGGCCAGGAGGCCGAACCTGCTGACGGTGCGGGGTAATCCCGATGTCGATGTTTTGGTCGCTACCCAGACCCTCGAGGTCGGCGTCGACATAAACCTGTCGGCATTGGTCACCGAACTCGCTCCGGCGTCTGCACTCGCACAACGTGCCGGCAGGGTTAACCGCCTCGGCAACAAGCGCGAAACAGAGGTCGTAGTGATCGGCCCGCCACCGAGTTCACCGCTCCTCGCCGAGGAGATTGACGGCAAGAACCTGCGAACACTCACGGTCTATCCCTACACCCGAGTGGGTGATAACGATGCGTACGAACACCTCCGACAAACCTGGGAGTGGTTGGGCAAACGCGCAGAAGACTTACGCGGCGTGTCGCCCTGGGCACTCAGAGAATCACCGCCGCCCGCCCAACATTTGCAGCGAACACTGCTGCAACGCCTGGAGCCATACGATCTGTGGTTCTTGAGCCGCACCAGCTCCGATCTGTTCGAGGAACCTGATCTGGAACTGTGGCTGCGCGACTCGCTAGACCGCGACGACGTGATGAGTGGCGTGGCCGTGCGCGCTCATCTGCCAGCGGACAACTCAGCTGCCATCGACTTACTCCGAGCGACCCGGCCGATCGACGGCGAAATCTACCCGGCGTCCCTGGGCACGACCCGAACAGTCGTATCGTCGATAATGGGTGCCGATACCGACTCACTGTATGATCGTGCGTTCCTATTCCGGGACAACGAGATCCACCCGCTCGACGATGCAGGTGATCTGGGACCTGGTGACATCGTGATCATCGACGGCAAACACAAGATGTGCACCGCTGGCGTAGTGACAACCGCTCCGAGCGAGGAAGGCTCCGACGTCTACGAAGAGGTTGTGCAGCAAGACGGGGCAAAGTGGGTTGTACGCTTTGTTGGTGGGATGTCCGATGATGTGGACAGTCTTCTGGAGGAACTCGCCGACCTGATCGCGTCGTTCGACGGCGAGGTCGATGACCGCGAGATTGCGGAGCTCGTCTACTCGTATCGAGATCGTGACCAGCGCATCGATCGACTGTCCAATGACCTGAAGAGCGACGCAAAGAGCGACGCGAAGAGCCTGGCGATTTCCTTCGGCGCTTTAGATGATCCGTCGTCGCGCTGGCTCGTCGTCTCTGCGCCCCTGCCGACTGCGGTCGACGAGGTCACACAACAGGTGTGGACGCCGTCTCGCGATCCGGTTTTTCTTGATGCGCACAACGCTGCCGTCGCTCAACGCGCGTGTTCGCTGTCCGACCGTGTAGGCCTACCACCTGAGGTTCAGGAAGCACTGTCAGATGCTGGTCGGCTCCATGACGCGGGCAAGTGTGACAAGCGGTTTCAGCGCTTTACTCTCGGTAACCCCGATACGAGTGGATACCTCCTTGCCAAGAGCCCCAGCGGATCGATCCGGCAGGTGGCGCGTACCCAGAACTCAGGTGGTCTGCCAACCCGATGGCGCCACGAGCAGCTTTCGGTTGCGATCGCGGCAACTGAGATGAGCGGATCGGACAGCCGCGAACTCGTCCTCCGTCTTGTCGGAACGAGCCACGGATATGGGCGTCCAGTGTTCCCCCACACCTCCGACGGCTTGCTGATTTGTGATGAGGACGCTGAAGTAGTTCAACATGCGTTGGGACTCTTCGATATCGGCGAATGGGACGAGGTCATCGAGTCGACGGACGAACGGTGGGGTGTGTGGGGGTGCGCATATCTGGAGGCGCTCCTGCGCGCTGCCGACGGACAAGTCTCCGGGGAGGGACGATGAGCATTTTCACACCTGCGGGCTCGGTAACAAGCGCGCTGACCCACTTCGCCTTGTTCGGTCTCGGGGGAATCTGCGAAGCAGAACTTGGAGTGAGCGCCAGGGTCTGGTGGACCGACGAACGAATTCCGCGTCCACAACTCGATGTCGGTCGGGAGCCCCAGTTCATCGCCGATTCTGTGCATCGCCATGCAGCTGGGCGCACGTCGCCCGACAGCTGGCTCGCCCTGCGCATCGAACACGAACGAAAGACAACAGCTGCGTTCAGCCCGCGGATCAAGGCGCCCTCCTCGCCAGCGGCGTGGCGATATCTGCAGTCCGCTCGACACACGGCACTCGATCGGCTGGTCGCTAGCCGCGCTTTGCTCGACCTGCGGATGATCGGCGCGCTCGGAGAGCCGGCCTACTGGCTCGTCGATAGGACGCCAGATGGCGGTGCGAGCCGGTGGGAGATGAAGACACGCAACCGAGGAGAGGAGTTTGTCGGGAACCGCCTGGCACCCCTTGCCGGTTACGTGGCGGCCCGTCAGGTAGATGAGATCCTATCTGGATTGAAGGGCGCGACAGTCAACGACGAAGCAGGCGGGAATCAGCCAGAATCCCGCACCGCGACGGGCTTCGCGAGACCGGGACCTGTAGATAATGTGCTCGCCTGGTGCGCACTGTGGGGCATCGCTCAATTTCCCGTGGTGCCCCACACGCGGGAGCAATCGGGGACAGCTGGCACGAACGTTCCAAGCAGGCGGACGAACCCCACGTTCGTCTTCCTGCCAGTGCCAACACGTCCGATCACTCTTGCCCGGCTCCGGACGGTCGTCGCGTCGAGGCAGCTCGCCGTTGCCGCAGCCGACCCGCAGGCTGTGTCGGCGCTGGACGAGATCGCCGTCGGGAATTCACGAAAGTGGTTAGGGGACAGACGTATCCGTGCTTTGGTCCGATTTCCGGTGTTTGTGTCGGATAACCCGAGCGCACCGGAGCGGCAAATTCGCGACGGATCCATAGTTCCGATCGGTGCGCGGTCATGAACGACGTGGACCCACTCCCGATCAGCCTTGTCGCACATCATGTCTTCTGCCCACGCCGCGCGTGGCTCGAGGCCGCCGGGGAAGAGACGGACACCTACCAGATGTCGGTCGGCGAACTCGCACACCGTGCCACCGATGATCCAACGAGGTCGCGTGGCGATAGGCATCGTTCCGTCGACATCGCTCACCGCGCTTGGGGCATCACTGGGCGCGCTGACACCGTGGAGAGCCACGATGGGTCGCTGCGAGTGGTCGAGTACAAGGCCACACCTGTACGGAGGAAGGCCGAACCTACTGCGCCGATGCGGATCCAGTTAGCGCTGCAGAGCGCCAGCCTGCAGGAGATGGGCCATGCCGTCACCGAACACGCCGTCTACTTCACGACGCATCACAAGTACGTCCCGGTCGTGCTCAGCGACGCAGACTTCGACGCTGCGCGCGTCGAGGTGATCAAGACCAGGGAAACGCTTCAGTCGGCGACAGCGCCCGAGCCGCTCCATGACGACCCTCGGTGCATGAACTGCTCGCATGTCAGCATCTGTCTACCCGACGAACGCGCGCAGATGCCAGTCACCCGGCGTATCCATGTCGCCGACCCGGACAGTCAGATCGTCCATCTCGCGACTTTCGGTAGTCGTGCGTTCACACGTGGTGGTCGCCTCCGTATTTCTGCGCGCGGGGAGGAACTCGCGTCGTTCCCGCTCGAGCGAGTTTCAGGACTCGTTGTTCACGGCAACGTCGATCTGTCGAGCGCATTGATCCGAGAGCTGTTGTGGCGCGGGCTCACGATCGTGTGGTGCTCCGGCGCGGGTCGCGTCGTCGGGTGGAGCCACACAGCGAATACGCCGAATGGACTGGAGCGGGTACGCCAGCATGGGGCCTCGGCAGAAGGGCGACTTGCGTTGGCGCGCGAATTCGTCGGAGCCAAGATTGCGAATCAGGCAACATTGCTGCGCCGCAACGGCGATGCACCTGAAACGGTCTCGCACCTGCGGGCGATGCAGCGAAACGCCCTCAACGCCGAGACACTCGACGCGCTGTATGGATTCGAGGGTGAGGCGGCTGCGCGGTATTTCGCGAGCTTCGCGACGATGTTGCGAGATAGGCAGCGAGCGGCATTCATGGCGCGGTGGCGGGGCCGGGCTGGCAGGGGGGCGTTCGATCCCCTGAACGTCGCCTTGAACTTCGTGTACGGTGTGCTCGTCGCCGAAACGATCCGGGCAGTGGCAGCCTGCGGACTCGATCCGCACGCGGGATTCCTGCACAGCAGCAACCGTAACAAGCCAGCGCTAGCGCTCGACCTGATGGAGGAGTTTCGCGCACCGCTAGGCGATGCCGTAGTGCTGACTGCGATCAACAACTACGAAATAACTGAATCCGACTTCAGCAGTGCTCTCGGGTCTTGCCGACTGCGAGACAAAGGCCGCAAAGCGTTGCTTTCGGCATATGAACGTCGGTTGGCCACTGAGTTTGCACATCCGGTTTTCAAGTACAAGATCACGTGGCGTCGGGCGATCGAGGTCCAAGCGCGAATGGTGCTCGGCTACATCGATGGCAGCCAAGCGAAGTACACGGGCGTAACGACGCGATGACCCGAAACGACGCGCGCCGGTTCTTGATCGCCTACGACATTCCTGAGGATCGTCGACGCGACCGGCTCGCAAAATGCCTTGAGCGGCACGGTGACCGCGTGCAGTACAGCGTCTTCGTCATCGACGCAAGCCCGGCACGCTTAGCGCGTCTGAAGAACGAAGTGTCCACGATCATCGTCCCATCCGAGGATTCCGTGCTGATCTGTGATCTGGGGCTCGTCCGGAGTATGGATAAGGAGCGGTACGCCTTCATCGGACGATCCCGGCCGATCATGAACAATGGCGCAATTGTCATCTGAACCGCTGCGCGAGACCCCGGTCACGACAAGAATCCCGGGGAGCGCTCGCGTGCGATCCTCCCTGTTCAGGCACTGTGCGGTGCTCGTCCGGACATCTAGCCGTAGGTAGCTCGTGGCTGGCATGTGGAGGATCTCGCGGACCTGCCACCAACCCGCTGGTCAAAGGCATAGAATTAGTTCGCCTGTCGCGGCCGTTTCGGCGGCCGCACTTCATCGAGGGTCGTACCGGTCGACGCGGACCCTTCCTGCTCCTTCGTCGCGGCCGTTTCGGCGGCCGCACTTCATCGAGGGTTGACCCCGTACATGGGACTGATACCGATCGCCACGGTCGCGGCCGTTTCGGCGGCCGCACTTCATCGAGGGCTGGGAGGGTCGACGCGCTCGGCGACGTTGACGGTGGTCGCGGCCGTTTCGGCGGCCGCACTTCATCGAGGGGTGGGGACGGCGCTGCTGCCGAACCCTCCGGTGACGGTCGCGGCCGTTTCGGCGGCCGCACTTCATCGAGGGCGCACTGCTGGTGGTGGCCGCTGGGTGCTGCACTGGTCGCGGCCGTTTCGGCGGCCGCACTTCATCGAGGGATCCTCGAAATCCACGCCATCGGCCAATGCCACCGGTCGCGGCCGTTTCGGCGGCCGCACTTCATCGAGGGGGCGAGTCGGTCGCGCTCTACAAGACCGAGCCGGGTCGCGGCCGTTTCGGCGGCCGCACTTCATCGAGGGCTCCCCGACGCAGTCACGCCGCTGGTGGAGATCTCCCGTCGCGGCCGTTTCGGCGGCCGCACTTCATCGAGGGGCCCGCAAAAAGGACGACGACGATTTTCCGTCGTTTGAGTCGCGGCCGTTTCGGCGGCCGCACTTCATCGAGGGGGCTGCGCATTGTCCGGCGCCAACACCATTGCAGCAGGTCGCGGCCGTTTCGGCGGCCGCACTTCATCGAGGGAGCGCCATAACCGGATACGTGCCGGATGATCCCTCCAGTCGCGGCCGTTTCGGCGGCCGCACTTCATCGAGGGCGTAATGCATCACGTCAAGATGCCCGCGAAAGTTGATCCATGCATCACGTAAGGAATGCCCGCGAAACCGGGGTCAG
>NZ_VMQU01000175.1 GCF_007714205.1 Mycobacterium helveticum
ACCCACACCCCCCCCCCCCCGGCGGGGGGGGGGGGGGGTGTGTTTGCCGCCCCCCCCCCCCCCCGCCCCGCGCGGGGGGGGGGGCGGGGGCGCCCCCGCGCCCGGACTCCGGCGGTTCGGCAACGCTGCGGGATTCGGCTTCCGGACCCCTCTGGGCCGCCGGTTGGTGGCCGGCGGTGTTGGTCGCGGAACCCGGCTGGTCCATGGCAAGCCCTACCGGTGGCGGAAGTTGGGAGCGCGTTTCTCGATGAAAGCGGCCATGCCCTCGGACTGGTCCTCGGTGGCGAACGTCGAGTGGAACAGCCGGCGTTCGTAGAGCAGCCCCTCGGACAGGGTGGACTCGAACGAGCGGTTGACGGCCTCCTTGGCCATCCGGGCCGCCGTGCGCGACATCCGCGAGATGGTGGTGGCGACGGCCCTGGCCTCGGTCAGCAGGTCGTCGGCCGGTACCACGCGCGAGACCAGGCCGCTGCGTTCGGCTTCCGCGGCGTCGATGGTGCGCCCGGTCAGGATGAGGTCCATGGCCTTGGCCTTACCGATGGCGCGGGTCAGCCGTTGGGAGCCGCCCATGCCCGGCAGCACACCGAGTTTGATCTCGGGCTGGCCGAATTTGGCCGTGTCGGCCGCGATCAGCAGGTCGCACATCATCGCGAGCTCGCAGCCACCGCCGAGGGCATGGCCCGCGACCGCGGCGATCGTCGGAGTGCGGACGGCCGCCAGTTTGGCCCAGGGGGCGAAGAAATCGGCGCCGAAGGCGTCGGCGAAGGTCAGAGCGGCCATCTCCTTGATGTCGGCACCGGCGGCGAATGCCTTGGCTGATCCGGTGATGATGATCGCCCCGACGCCGGGGTCGTCGTCGAATTCGGTTGCTGCGCTGGTGACTTCGCTCATCACCTGGCTGTTGAGGGCGTTGAGCGCCTGCGGCCGGTTCAGCGTGATGATGCCGACCCGCTCGTCGCGCTCGACGAGAATGGTCTCGAATGTCCTGTCTGTCACCGAATCCGCCTTTCTCAAAAACTCAAGTCGTCGTCGACGGGCGCGAAATACGCGTCGACCTCAGCCGCGCTGACCTCGGCCAGCGTCGCCGGGGACCACTTCGGGTTGCGATCCTTGTCGATCAGCTGCGCGCGGATGCCCTCCACCAGGTCGTGTGAGCGCAGCGACGCGCTCGACACCCGATAGTCCTGCACCAGAACGTCTTCCAGCGTCTCCAGTTTGGCGGCCCGGCGCACCGCTGCCAGCGTCACCGACACCGCGACGGGGGAGCGGGTGGCGATCAGGTCGGCGGCCTCCCGCGCGGCCGCCGCGCGGTGCCCGCGCAGGGCGGCGAGGATGTCCTGCGCGTTGTCGCCGTCGTAGCATTCGTCGATCCAGTCCCGTTGTGCGGCAAGCTCACTCGGTGCAGGTTCGACCGCGTGCCGGGCCAGCGCGCGGTCGGGTCCGTCGTCGACGACCGCTCGGGTGAACGCCTCGAGATCGCCGTGCGGCACGCAGTGGTCGGCGAATCCCATCGCGATGGCGTCGGCGCCGGAAAACGGCGCCCCGGTCAGGGCGGCGTGCAGGCCCAGCCCGCCCGGCGCCCGGGACAGCAGGAACACCCCGCCCACGTCGGGGATGAACCCGATGCCGACCTCGGGCATCGCGACTTTGGAGGTGTCGGTCACCACCCGGGTGTTCGCGTGCGCGCTGACGCCGACCCCGCCGCCCATCACGATGCCGTCCATCAACGCGACGTACGGTTTGGCGAACCGGCCGATCTGCGCGTTCATCAGATACTCGTCGCGCCAGAAGCGCCGCGCCTCCACCCCGTCCTTGCGGGCGCTGTGGTAGACCGCGACGACGTCGCCGCCGGCGCACAGCCCGCGTTCACCCGCACCGCGGAGCACCACCGCGCGCACCGCGTCGTCGCCGGCCCAGGCGGTGAGCACCGCCCGCAGCGCGTCCACCATCGGCTGGTTGAGCGAGTTGATCGCCTTGGGGCGGTTGAGCGTGATCAAGCCGACGCCCCCCTCGACGCGGGTCAGAACCTCGTCGGATCCCTCTGTCACGCCCTGGCCTCCTGGTGTTCGCGATCCGTTCGCATTCTGCGCGGCCGCCCCGAAGCCGAACCCGGCCTCGACGAGAAATCTAGATCGTTCCGAGGTCGGCAATGCCTGCGGGTAAGGTTTATCTTTGAGCCGACGACCGTATCCGAGGCAGGAGATGCTCGTCAGACGCCGGCTCTGTCGGGAACCCGGTCGGGCCACTGATCGTTGAGTAAGTGTTCGCACAGCTCGAAGCCACAGCTATGAGACCACAGCTATGAGAGAGGATCCGACGGTGCGGGAGACAAGTAACCCGGTATTTCGTTCGCTGCCCAAGCAGAGCGGCGGATATGCGCGATTCGGCACAGGCGCGCCACAGGTGCAGCAGGGCTATTACCAGGCCGATCCATACCGGGCCCCCTACCCGGAGGCCCGTGATGTCCGGGGAGCCTCCCGCCCGGTCACCATCGACGACGTCGTCACCAAGACCGGTATCACGCTGGCCGTGCTGTCGGCCGCCGCGGTCGTCTCCTACTTCCTGGTGTCGGCGAACAACGCGTTGGCGATGCCGCTGACCATGATCGGTGCGCTGGGCGGCCTGGGACTGGTGCTGGTGGCCACCTTCGGGCGCAAGCAGGACAGCCCGGCGATCGTGCTGAGCTACGCGGTCCTGGAGGGGCTGTTCCTCGGCGCCGTCTCGTTCGTGTTCGCGAACTACCAGGTGTCCTCGGCCAGCGCCGGCGCCCTGATCGGCGAGGCCGTGCTGGGCACCTTCGGGGTGTTCTTCGGCATGCTCGTCGTGTACAAGACCGGGGCCATCCGAGTCACGCCCAAGTTCACCCGATACCTGATCGCCTCGATGTTCGGCGTGCTGGCCCTGATGCTCGGCAACTTCGTGCTCGCGATGTTCGGTGTCGGTGGCGGCACGGGCCTGGGACTGCGCAGCGGCGGGCCGCTGGCCATCCTGTTCTCGATCGTCTGCATCGGTATCGCTGCCTTCAGCTTCCTCATCGACTTCGACGCCGCCGACCAGATGGTCCGCGCCGGCGCTCCGGAGAAGGCGGCATGGGGCATCGCGCTGGGCCTGACGGTGACCCTGGTCTGGCTCTACCTTGAGATCCTGCGCCTGCTGAGCTACCTGCAGAACGATTAGCACGCTCCACGCACAAGGGGCCGGCACCATCGTGCCGGCCCCTTGTGCGTCCCGTCCCTTTTCGTCCCGCGCCCCATCCCGTGAACGCCCCAGCCCGTGGACTGTGAACTGGCGGCGTCGAGGGTGAACCGGTGGCGGCGTGGCTCGGCGTGTCGCCGCCCACGATTCACCCTCGACGGCCCATCGAGCGGCTCTAGCTGAGCCGCTCGATGATCATCGCCATGCCCTGGCCGCCACCCACGCACATGGTTTCCAGGCCGAACGTCTTGTCGTGGGTTTGCAGGTTGTTGAGCAGCGTGGTGGCGATGCGCGCGCCGGTCATGCCGAACGGGTGGCCCAGGGCGATCGCCCCGCCGGACACGTTCAGCTTGTCCTCGTCCATGCCCAGCTCGCGCGCCGAGGCCAGCACCTGGACCGCGAACGCCTCGTTGATCTCGTACAGGTCGATGTCGCCGATCGACATGCCGGCGCGGTGCAGCGCCTTCGTGCAGGCCTCGATCGGGCCCAGGCCCATGATCTCCGGCGACAGGCCGCTGACCCCGGTGGACACGATGCGTGCCAGCGGCGTCAGTCCGAGCTCCTTGGCCTTGGTGTCGCTGGTGATGATCAGGGCGGCCGCTCCGTCGTTCAACGGGCACGCGTTCCCCGCCGTCACCGTGCCGTTGGGCCGGAACACCGGCTTGAGCTCGCTGACCTTCTCGTAGGTGGTCCCGGCCCGCGGGCCGTCATCGGTGCTGACGGTGCTTCCGTCCGGCAGGGTCACCGGGGTGATCTCACGCGCGAAGAAGCCGCTCTTGATCGCCTCCTCCGCCCGGTTCTGGCTGCGCACCCCCCAGCGGTCCTGCTCCTCGCGGCTGATCCCGGTCATGATCGCGACGTTCTCGGCGGTCTGACCCATCGCGATGTAGACGTCGGGCAGGTTGCCGTCGTCGCGGGGGTCGTGCCACTCCTCGGCGCCCGCCGCGGCGGCCGCCGAACGCTCCTGCGCCGCGTCGAACACCGGATTCTTGGTGTCCGGCCACGAGTCGGAGTTGCCCTTGCCGAAGCGGGAGACCGTTTCCACGCCCGCGGAGATGAACGCGTCGCCCTCGCCCGCCTTGATCGCGTGAAACGCCATCCGCGTGCTCTGCAGCGACGACGAGCAGTACCGGTTCACCGTGGTGCCCGGCAGGAAGTCGTAGCCCAGCTCGACGGCGACGACGCGCGCCATGTTGAACCCGGACTCGCCACCGGGCAGGCCGCAGCCCAGCATGAGGTCGTCGATCTGGTGCGGGTCGAGTGCGGGGACCTTGTCGAGCGCGGCACGCACCATCTGGGCGGCCAGGTCGTCGGGCCGCATGCTGACCAGCGATCCCTTCATGGCGCGGCCTATCGGCGAGCGAGCAGTGGAGACGATGACAGCTTCAGGCATGACGATTTCCTTCAAATCCGATGGGCGTGCTCGCTTCATGAGCCGGTGGTACGTCCATCGCCGACGGCCCGGACGAGACCGACTCAAATCTAATCGCTACCCACCGGCCGGCATGACGACGGGGCGGGTTGACCCCGCCTCCGGGCGCCGCCACCGCCGCGCCACCACGGGGAGTCCCGACTGCGCCGGCGGCGCCGGTGACGGCGGGAGCGCGGGCTCGGGGCTCTCGCCGGTGTCGCTGAGCGCGTCGTAGAGCGCCGACAACAGCGCGTCCGCGGCCAGCGCATACGCGGCCGACGAGGGGTGGTAGCCGTCGGCGGAGAACATCGCCTCCGGCGTGGCCCGGAACTGCGGCGCCAGCAGATACGCCAGCGGCACCGGCACCCCGCCGGCGGCTCGCACCGACGCGGCCTGGGCGCGGGCCAGCTGGGAGGTGCGTGCGTGGGCCAGCGAGCGCAGCGGCTGCGGGATCGCGCTGATCACCCCGAGGTCCGGGCAGGTGCCGACGACCACGGCCGCGCCGTGGGTGCGCAACCTGCGGACCGTCAGGGCCAGCCGTTGGGCCGATGGGCCGACGCCGTTGAGGGCGGTCACGTCGTTGGCGCCCAGCATCATCACCGCCGCGTCCGGCGGGGGTCCGGCGACGAACATCGCGTCGACCTGCCCGCACACCCCCTTCGACGTCGCGCCGACGATGGCCTTCGTGCTCAGCCGGATGTGACCGCCGGTCCGCTCGGCGAGCCCGCGGGCGATGAGCACGCCCGGCACTTCCTCGGCGCTCATGCAGCCGTACCCGGTCGCCGTCGAGTCGCCGAAGATCATCAGGTGCAGGTCGGAGTGAATGCCGCGGTGCCACCGTTGGACCGGCCCGCCGCCGGGGGCGTAGACGCCGTCGGCCCGCGGCGGGATGTCCCAGGATTTGGGGATCACGGTGCGCGCGTGCGTCGCCTGGCCGAGCAGCAGGTTGCGAGCGCCCAGGTACGCGGTACCCGTCGAGGCGAGAGCCCCCGCCGTGGCCAGGGCGATCGTCGAACGACGCGGCACCCGGATGGTCACGGTGCTTATTTTAGACCGGCTCCGGGGTTTGCAAGGGCGCGTTCTGAACGAACTGATCACGTTGTGGATCAGAACTGGTATCAAAACCGGCCGTTGAAACGCCGTCTGTGACAACGCGTGTCAAGCTAACCCTCGACGGGTTAGTTGAATGGCTGGGCGGGTTTCGGCGAACCAGAAGCTTAGCTGCCCCGCCACATGCCGTATCGGACTACAAAGGCGTAGGAAGTGGTGAGCATGACCGCATTTCGCGACGAATACAGCTCGCCCCGACCTGCCGTCCGCACCCACGACGTCCTGGCGGCGCGCAGGACTGCGGCCCGCCGGTTCGCCATCAGTGACGGTGCGCCGGTCGAGGTCCTCGAATCCGGGCCCAGCATCGCCGCCCGGGTGGCCGGGCTGGCCTCGCGGCTGACGATCCGGCCGGTGCTGGCCGTGGGCAGCCTTGCCCCCCACGTGCCCTGGCCCTGGGGCCTCATCGACCTCGCGTCGCGGGTGCTGCTCCCGGTGTCGGCCACCGTCCGCGAGACGGTGAACCTGGGCAACGCCTCGGCGCAACTGGTGCGCGCCCCCGGGGTGCTGCCCGCGGACGGCACCCGCCGGGTGGTCGTCTACCTGCACGGCGGCGCGTTCCTGACCTGCGGCGCGAGTTCGCACGGCAGGCTCGTCGAGGCGTTGTCCGCGTTCGCCGACTCGCCCGTCCTGGTGGTCAACTACCGGCTGCTGCCCAAACATTCGATCGGAATGGCCCTCGAGGACTGCCACGACGGGTACCGGTGGCTCCGGTCGCGCGGCTACCAGCCCGGCCAGATCGTGCTGGCCGGTGACTCGGCGGGTGGTTACCTGGCGCTCGCGCTGGCGCAACGTCTGCAACGCGAAGGGGACAACGAGGTGCCGGCCGCGCTGGTGGCGATCTCGCCGCTGCTGCAGCTGGCGAAGGAATGCAAGCAGGCGCACCCCAACATCAGGACCGACGCGATGTTTCCCCCGAAGGCGTTCGACGCTCTCGACGTTCTCGTCACCAGTTCGGCCGCCAAGAACACGGTGGACGGCAAACCCGAGGAGATCTACGAGCCGCTGGAGCACATCACTCCCGGACTGCCGCGCACCCTGATCCACGTCTCGGGGTCCGAGGTGTTGCTGCACGACGCCCAGCTGGCGGCCCGCCGGCTGGCGGCGGCCGGGGTGCCGGCCGAACTGCGGGTCTGGCCCGGTCAGATCCACGACTTCCAGCTGGCCGCTCCGATGGTGCCGGAAGCGGTCCGGTCGCTGCGCCAGATCGGCGAGTACATCCGCGAGGCCACCGGGTAGCTGATCGGCGTCGGCCTGAGACGATGAGCGCATGCGAATCGCGCAGCACATCAGTGACCTGATCGGCGGTACGCCACTGGTGCGCCTGCACGCCGTCGTCCCCGCCGGTGCCGGCGCCGTGGCGGCGAAGGTCGAGTACCTCAACCCCGGTGGCAGCTCCAAGGACCGGATCGCCGCGAAGATGATCGACGCCGCCGAGGCCGGCGGGCAGCTCAAGCCGGGCGGCACCATCGTCGAACCGACGTCGGGCAACACCGGCGTCGGTCTCGCCCTGGTCGCCCAGCGCCGCGGCTACCGGTGCGTCTTCGTGTGTCCCGACAAGGTCAGCGAGGACAAACGCAACGTGTTGCTCGCCTACGGGGCCGAGGTCGTCGTGTGCCCGACGGCGGTGCCGCCCGAACACCCGGACAGTTACTACAGCGTGTCCGACCGGTTGGTCGCCGAGATCGACGGAGCCTGGAAACCCGACCAGTACGCCAACCCGGGAGGACCCGCCAGCCACTACGAGACGACGGGCCCGGAGATCTGGACCGACACCGACGGCCGGGTCACCCACTTCGTGGCCGGGATCGGCACCGGGGGGACCATCACCGGGGCCGGGCGCTACCTCAAGGAGGTGTCCGGCGGGCGGGTGCGCATCGTCGGGGTCGACCCCGAGGGGTCGGTGTACTCGGGCGGCAGCGGCCGGCCCTACCTGGTCGAGGGGGTCGGCGAGGACTTCTGGCCGGCGGCCTACGACCCGGGCGTGCCCGACGAGGTCATCGCGGTGTCCGACTCCGACTCGTTCGACATGACCCGGCGGCTGGCCCGCGAGGAGGCGCTGCTGGTCGGCGGCTCGTGCGGGATGGCGGTGGTGGCCGCGGTGGAGGTGGCCGAGCGGGCCGGACCCGATGCCCTCGTCGTCGTCGTGTTGCCCGACGGCGGCCGCGGCTACCTGTCGAAGATCTTCAACGACGCGTGGATGTCGTCGTACGGGTTTCTGCGCAGCCGCCTCGACGGCTCCACCGAGCAGCCCACGGTGGGTGAGGTGCTGCGCCGCAAATCCGGCGCGCTGCCCGACCTGGTGCACACCCATCCCTCCGAGACGGTGCGCGACGCCATCGGCATCCTGCGCGAGTACGGCGTGTCCCAGATGCCGGTGGTCGGCGCGGAGCCCCCGGTCCGGGCCGGCGAGGTCGCCGGCAGCGTCTCCGAACGCGAACTGCTCTCGGCGGTGTTCGAGGGCCGCGCCAAGCTGGCCGACGCCGTCTCGCAACACATGAGCCCGCCGCTGCGGATGATCGGGGCCGGCGAGCCGCTCGGTGCGGCCGGCAAAGCCCTGCGCGACTCGGACGCGCTCATGGTGGTGGAGCAGGGCAAACCCGTCGGTGTCATCACCCGGCATGACGTGCTGGGGTTTCTCTCGGAGGCGCCGCGCCGGCGTTAGGGGGCCCCGGGGGACTCGTCCCGGGCCGCAGCGCTGCTCAGGTAGTGTGATGCGGCCCGGTTCGCCCAATCCGCAGCGGAAGGTTGCCCATGACCGATCAACCGCCATCCGGCGCTTACCCGCCGCCTCCGTCGTCGCCCGGTTCCGCCGGTGGGCCTGAGCCGCAATCCGGTAAGCACGAGGCCCCTTCGGCGCCCCCGCCGCCCCCCGGGCCCGGGCGCGCGCGCGGGGGGGGGGGGGGG
>NZ_VMQU01000176.1 GCF_007714205.1 Mycobacterium helveticum
CACGCGATGACCTTCATTCATCCGGCTACGACACGCCGGTCATCACCGGCTCGTACACCACTCTGCTGGACGCAACTAGGTACTGGAATCGATAGCCTTTGGCACCGTGGTCTAGTACGGCCACCGGCGTAATTTAAGCGTCGCCGCCGGTTCCGCCATGCGACAGCGAAGCGTCGCGTGGCCATTGACGTCCGCGATAACAGCAATTCAGGCGAGGACATCGAGCAACCTCTCTCGATTAATCTTGACGAGTTCGACCGTGAAACGGTGCGCAGTCTCCGTCATCCCTGGGGCAGAAGCAAATAGGTCCTCAACGGTCCGCCGTTCAAGCGACAGTATCCGTTCACGCCAGTACTCGCGGGTGCTCGGTCCACAGAGTCTGATGGCGTCGCCTGCCAGGTCCACGAGTGTCTGCCAACGCGTGCCCTTGCGATGCTCAAATCGGCTCGCGTGCCCACGTTCTGCCCATTTCATCACTGTTCCGTCGCGTAAGTGCTCGGCGCGCAGTTCGTCGCTCAACGTAAAGCCGAGGCTAGCTGCGTGGTCGAAAGAGGGCTCGGATACGTCCGGCGGCGGCACAAGGACGGCCCAGTTGCGGTCGTGGCGATCTCCATGCGCGATCAACGCGTCAAACAGGAGATATCCTGCGAACGCATCGAAAGCCCGAAACGACGTAGGCATCGATGAGCCTGGCGGTGATCCAAACCGTGTGAGTGCCTGCCTGATAGAGCCGACATTGTATCCGCGCGCTTCAGGATCAGTCGGGTCGTAATCGATAACCACCTCTAGCATTAGCGCCTGCCCTGCCTGCAATTCCCACTCTGGCAATCGCACGTCTTCAACCAATGCGCCACGCACCCCGCCCCGAGTGGCTAGTTCGACCGTGGCCGCCGGCACTCCGACCAGCCGAGCCATCTCGCTTCCGAGCTTCTCCACAGTGTCTTCCCCGAGGGAACGATCGCGCTCTGGCCGTGCGGGTTTGAACAGCCAGGTACGCTCTCTCGACGGATGTTTGAGCCAGTCGTGCGGATGCTGGCCCTGGCTCTCGAGGCCAGCGACAGCCCAGTCGTCGGCAGCCACGACTGACCAGCGAACGGGCACGACGCAATTGTGCCTCGCAGGTGCTAGTGCAATCGCCACTGGCCACGCGCATGTCGCGTAGGGCTCCGCTCGAAGACAGCGGAGAGTCGAGGGGGACGGATCCGATACAGAGTTGGCAGCGACGGCACCTCGTTTTTGGCCCCATATTGGCCCCATCGCCGAGTCCGAATCGGTGATGACGAGTTCGTAGACAGAGCGAAAAGGGGCGCTGAAATGCACAGATACTTGGTGGCCAGGGGCGGGATCGAACCGCCGACCTTCCGCTTTTCAGGCGGACGCTCGTACCGACTGAGCTACCTGGCCGGAAGGCAATGAGTGCCTCGCCGTGCTGGCGACCCTGACGGGACTCGAACCCGCGACCTCCGCCGTGACAGGGCGGCGCGCTAACCAACTGCGCCACAGGGCCTTGCTGCTGCTCCGCGTCACCGCGTCGCCGTACCCCCTACGGGATTCGAACCCGCGCTACCGCCTTGAAAGGGCGGCGTCCTAGGCCGCTAGACGAAGGGGGCCAGAACCGAATCTCTCCGGGGTACCCGCAACATGGTTACGTTGGGAGCCTCGCCAGCTTAGGTCACCGTGGCCCCAATCCTCAAACGAGCGCCTTTCCGGCACCCAGTATCCTGATTTTTCCGGCCCCTATAGCTCAGTTGGTAGAGCTACGGACTTTTAATCCGCAGGTCCTAGGTTCGAGTCCTAGTGGGGGCACCACGCCGGCGACGAACATGGCCCGTCACCTCGAAAGATGACCGGCACCGGAGCGTCATCCGATGGTCAGCGGCGGCCGACCGGCCGTTGACGGTTGGCCCGGCGGGCCGCCGCCGGGCCAAGGTGCACCGGCCGCGCGCGTGCCGGGTCGGCTGCCCGCGCCGATCGGGGCGGACACCCCGCGGCGCGGCGCGCGGGGTGGCGTATCGGCGCTGCTGACGGGCCTCGAGAGCAGTGGCGGGCACACCCGGATGCAACCCGCTTGCCGCTGTCCGCCATGCGTCGGCCGACACGCGGGATGGCCCCGGTTTGGCCTGAAAATGGCTTGGCTATGCTTCCCAAGATGACTGTCGATGCGGCCTCACCCAACGCGCCCGTAGCCCTGGTAACGATGGAAGTCCGTCACCCGGCAACGGATTCCCTCAACGAATCATCGAGCGGAGCGCTCAAACGTCTGCTCGCCGACCATCTCCCCATCGAACGCCAGGCCCAGGATGTGGCGTGGGGCATGGGCGCCGGGGGAAGCCCGCAGCCGACCGCCGAGCGCTTCAACCGCTATGTCAACCGCGATAACACGCTGGCCGCCTCGATGAAGAACCAGGCGGTCGTGATCGAAACCACCGCCTACTCGAACTTCGAGACGCTGCTCGAGATCATGATGCGGGTCGTCGACGCCCGCTCACAGGTCTCCTCGATCGTCGGGGTCGAGCGCATCGGCCTGCGCTACGTCCTCGAGGTCCGGGTCCCCGTGGGCGTGGACGGACGGGTCGAGTGGGCCAACTGGATCGCCGAGCCGCTGCTCGGGCCGCAGCGCATCGCTCCCGCCGGCCTGACGCTGACCGAGTGGCAGGGCGCCGCGGTCTACCGCGAGGCGAACCCGGGCAAGTCGATGATCGTGCGCTACGGCCCCGGGGTGGGTCAGGCGCTCGACCAGAACTACCACCTGCGCCGGACCATGCCGACCCAGCAGGGACCGTTCTTCCTGCTGGACATCGACAGCTTCTGGACCCCGACCGGTTCCATCCCCGAATACGACCGCAACGCGGTGCTGACGACCTTCCAGGACCTCTACGACCCGGCACGCACCGTATTCCAGGAGATGCTCACGAGCCGTCTGAGGGACGATCTGCTGAGCTCGTAGGCGCAGCCGGGTGCTGGGGCGCCGGTTTCAGCGTCCCAGCACCGCGCTCGTGTAGGTCACGTCGGCGAAGGCCGCGGCGACGTCGTCGTCGGGATAGGCGAACCCGTTGGTCGCGTGCAGCTCCTGGACGCTGGTCGACGAGGTCCGCCAGCGGCGCTGGTTCAGGTAGTCGACGACGTGGCTGCGCTGCCCGTGATAGACGAGATCGTTGAAGTCGATCTCGAACCCGAACTCGCTCATCCGGTCGTGGTGGGCGCGCCAGCGCTCGTCGGCGAAAATCGCGGTGTCGGGCACGAATTCGAATGCCAGCCGGCTGCCGGGAGCGCTCAGCGCGGTGATGTTGTCGAACAGTGCGTCCTGCGCGGCGTCCGGCAGGTAGACCAACAGACCTTCGGCGCTCCACACCGTGGGGACCTGCGGATCGAATCCCGCGGCCCGCAACGCCGCGGCCCAGTCGTCGCGCAGGTCGACGGCGACCGTGCGCCGCTGCGCGGTCGGCTCCGCACCGAGTTCGGCGAGGGCCAGCGTCTTGAACTCGATCACCTCGGGCATGTCGACCTCGTAGACGACGGTCCCGGCCGGCCACGGCAGGCGGTAGGCCCGCGCGTCCAGACCCGCCGCGAGGATCACCGCCTGGCCGACGCCGCCGCCCGCGGCGTCGAGAAAGAAGTCGTCGTAGAACCTGGTGCGGCAGGCCATCCCCTCGGCCATCCGGTACGGATCGAACCCCGACTCCCCACCGACCGGAATCTGGCCGTTGACCAACCGGACGTAGACGTCGATCCCGACGGCGCGCACCAGCGGCGCGGCGTAGGGGTCGTCGATGAACGCCGCGTCGGAAGCCAGCGCCCGCTGAGCGGCGACCATGGTCGCCGTCGCCCCGACGCTCGTCGCCAGATCCCAACGATCGCTGTCGGTGCGCGCCATGGTGCTCCTGTGCCGACTCGGACAAACAAAATTTAGACAATCTAGTTACTACCACAGGCCCGGCCTCCCCCGCCGTCGGGACTAGCCTGCGACCCATGACCGACTTCGCGCAGCGCACGATCGACCTGGCCCGCCGCAACGTCGCCGAGGGCGGTCGCCCGTTCGCGACCGTGATCGTCAACGACGGTGCGGTCCTGGCCGAAAGCGCCAACCAGGCCGCCCAGACCAACGACCCGACGGCCCACGCGGAGATCCTCGCCGTCCGCGAGGCGTGCCGGAAGCTGGGCACCGAGCACTTGGTCGACAGCACCATCTACGTGCTCGCCCACCCGTGCCCGATGTGCCTGGGCTCGCTCTACTACTGCTCGCCGCGGGAAGTGGTCTTCCTGACCACCCGCGAGGCCTATGCGCAGTACTACCTCGACGACCGCAAATACTTCGAACTCGCCACGTTCTACGACGAGTTCGCGACGAGCTGGGAGCGCCGGCGGCTGCCGATGCGTTACGAACCCCGAGACGCCGCGGTGGAGGTCTATCGGTTCTGGAACGAGCGCAACGGCGGCCGGCGCACGTCGACCGTCGTCCCGGCGGCTGAACACCTGACCTTGACAGCGCTACCCGCCACTTCGATATTATCTGCGTATCAATGCAATTAACGCTGGAGGGTCCGATGGCCGGAGGCTGGCACGCATCCCGCCGGGTGAGGAGAAAGAATCATGAGCGAACAGCACAGCCATGACGTGCCACATGCGCACGAACACCGGCACGGCGACGTCGCGCACGCACACGCGCACACCACACACGAACACGAGCACGTCACGCACGAACACCCGCACACCCACGACGACGGGACCCAGCACGCCCATCAGCACGTGCACCAGTCCGGCCTCGAAGAGGTTCATCAGCACGCCCACGCTTGAGATGCGCGGCGCCCGAGGGTGTTACGACACGTTCGGGCAGTAATGCTTGGGGCTGTCGCGCTCGTCCACCGGCGGCAGGTTGCGCGCCGGAGTCTGCGCCAAGGGCGCGTCGGCCGGGATTCGCCCGTTGGCGCGATCCCACCCGGCGCGGGCCCGCGGATGCTTGCGGAACCGCCCGGGCACCAGCGCGAACACCAGGCGCACGGCGTCGCCGAACCGCCGGTGCAGCCATTCGTCGCGCGCCGACCAGGTGTAGCCCATCAACGCGCGCACCGGCGGGTCGTAGAGGCCGACGGTCACCCAGACGAAGAACGGCGCCATGAGTTTGCGCTGGGCGGCCCATAGCCAGTCCGGAAACCATTGCGCGAACGGGGGTTTGGCCAGATCGGCCAGGTCGAGCACCGCACGCGCCGCGTAGTTGTCCTCCAATACGTTGCGACACATGTGATCCCAGTAGACCTGGAATTCCTCCCACGACGCCGGCACCGGCCGCATGCTCATGCCGTACATCCGATACCACTGGACGTGCTCGTCGAAGAGCCGCCGCTGCTGCGCCTCGGTCAGCCCGCCGCAGAACCTCTCGGCCACGTGGATCGTGCCGACGAAAAAGGTGGCGTGCGCCCAGTAGAAGACGTCGGGGTTCAATGCGTGGTAGCGGCGGCCCCGGTCGTCGATGCCTTTGATCGCGGTGTGGTAGTCGCGCACCTCGGCGCCGGTGACCGGAGCGCGGTCGCCGTCGAACACCACGCCGCCGATCGGGTACAGCGAGCGCAGCAGGCGCGGCCAGCGTTCGCGGAAGAACGTCGAGTGCTCGACGACGGCCGCGCCCAACTGCGGGTGCATGTTCTGCATGGAGCCGGCCCACGGGCCCTGCAGCATGCCGCGCCAGTCCCCGAAGTACCGCCAGGTGAGCGAATCCGGACCGAGCGGGACGGGCGGAGCCTCGTAGCCCAGCGGCGACACCGGGCATCCGGTGGCCATGCCGCCGGCACCGGTCGCGCCGTCCACAGTGCTCGTCAGCGGACAGTCTGCGGACGTATCTTGAGTCACTGTTGAGATCCCCGTGGCTGTCGTAGATTTTGACTACATGCGTTGTCATTTTTCAGCTTAGGAGCGATGTGCCGTCCGGTCAACGACGGAGCCGTTGGACCGGCGTCCCCCTGGAGAGTCGCCACGCGCTGCGCCGCGACGACCTCGTTGCCGCCGGTGTGCAACTGCTCGGCAGCGACCGCGGACCCGCGTTGACCGTCCGCGCGGTGTGCCGTGCGGCCGCGCTGACCGAGCGCTACTTCTACGAGAGCTTCTCCGACCGCGACGAGTTCGTGCGAGCGGTCTACGACGACGTGTGCACGCGGGCGATGAGCACGCTCACCTCGGCGAGAACGCCGCGCGACGCCGTCGAACGTTTCGTCGAGCTGATGGTCGACGACCCGGTCCGGGGCCGCGTGCTCCTGCTCGCGCCGGCCGTGGAGCCGATCCTGACCCGCTCGGGAGCGCAGTGGATGCCCAGCTTCATCGATCTACTGCAGCGCAAGCTGTCCCGGATCGGCGATCCGGTGCTGCAGAAGATGATCGCCACCAGCCTCGTCGGCGGTCTGTCGAGCCTGTTCACCGCATACCTCAACGGCCAGCTCGGCGCCACCCGAAAACAGTTCATCGACTATTGCGTCAACATGCTGTTCGCCACGGCGGCCCCCTACGTCCCTGCCCCCGAGCCGGGTAATTCGGAGTAACGGGTTTCAGCGGCGCCGCACCGGCGAACCGAGTGTCCGGTACGCCGGCGGCCGGATGCCGAACTGTAACCTTCCCGCGCGGGCCGCGCGGGCGCGGAAACTTGATGCTACTGGGGTACACAGATATATTGACCGCTACTAATCGACACAGATAACTGGAGGAGCCATGTCAGCCGAGCTGACCGACCTACAGCTGTTGCGGGAACTCGAGCCAGTAGTCGAGAAGAACCTGAACCGGCACCTGAGCATGCACAAGAACTGGAATCCGCACGACTACATCCCGTGGTCGGACGGCAAGAACTATTACGCGCTCGGCGGCCAGGACTGGGATCCCGAGCAGAGCAAGCTCTCCGACGTCGCCCAGGTGGCGATGGTGCAGAACCTGGTCACCGAGGACAACCTGCCGTCCTATCACCGTGAGATCGCGATGAACTTCAGCATGGACGGCGCGTGGGGGCAGTGGGTCAACCGCTGGACCGCCGAGGAGAACCGGCACGGCATCGCGCTGCGCGACTACCTGGTGGTCACGCGCGCGGTCGATCCCGTGGAGCTGGAAAAGCTTCGCATCGAGGTGGTGAACCGCGGCTTCAGCCCGGGGCAGAACCGCCAGGGTGAATACTTCGCCGAAACCCTGACCCACTCCGTCATCTACGTCAGCTTCCAGGAATTGGCCACCCGGATTTCACACCGCAACACCGGCAGGGCCTGCAACGACCCGGTCGCCGACCAGCTGATGGCCAAGATCTCGGCCGATGAGAACCTGCACATGATCTTCTACCGTGACGTCAGCGAGGCGGCGTTCGACCTGGCGCCCAACCGGGCGATGAAGTCGCTGCACCTGATCCTGCGGAACTTCCAGATGCCCGGCTTCCAGGTGCCCGAGTTCCGGCGCAAAGCCGTCTTCATCGCCGTCGGCGGGGTCTACGACCCGCGCATCCACCTCGACGAGGTCGTGATGCCGATCCTGAAGAAATGGCGCATCTTCGAGCGCGAGGACTTCACCGGCAAGGGGGCCGAGCTGCGCGACGACCTGGCCGTGCTGGTCAAGGAACTCGAGCAGGCTTGCGAGAAGTTCGAGGTGTCCAAGCAGCGCCAACTCGACCGCGAAGCACGCACGGGCAAGCGGGCCACCGCCCAGGAACTGCATAAGACGGCGGGCAAGCTGGTGCTGAGCCGCCGGTAACGACCTTGCGCATCGGACCGCTCACGCTCGCCAGCCCGGTGGTGCTGGCCCCGATGGCAGGCGTGACCAACGTCGCATTCCGGACGCTGTGCCGTGAGCTCGAGAAGGAGAAGGCCGGCACGGTCAGCGGACTGTACGTCTGCGAGATGGTGACCGCCCGCGCGCTAGTCGAGCGCCACCCGGTCACCATGCACATGACGACCTTCGCCCCGGACGAGTCGCCCCGGTCGCTGCAGGTCTACACCGTCGACCCCGTCACGACGTATGCCGCCGCCAAGATGATCGCCGACGAGGGCTTGGCCGACCACATCGACATGAACTTCGGCTGCCCGGTACCCAAGGTCACCAAGCGCGGCGGCGGGGCGGCGCTGCCGTACAAGCGGCGGCTGTTCGGCCGGATCGTCGCCGCGGCCGTGCGCGCCACCGAAGGCTCCGACATCCCGGTGACCGTCAAGTTCCGCATCGGCATCGACGACGAACACCACACCCACCTCGACGCCGGCCGCATCGCCGAGGACGAAGGCGCCGCCGCCGTGGCCCTGCACGCCCGCACGGCGGCGCAGCGCTACTCCGGCACCGCCGACTGGGAGCAGATCGCGGAGCTCAAGCAGCACGTACGGACGATCCCGGTGCTCGGCAACGGCGACATCTACGACGCCAGCGACGCGCTGGCGATGATGGCCAGCACCGGCTGCGACGGCGTCGTCATCGGTCGGGGCTGCCTGGGCCGGCCCTGGCTCTTCGCCGAGCTCTCGGCCGCGTTCACCGGCAGCGCGCCGCCCACCCCGCCCAGTCTCATATACACAACTCCGAGCCCACGAGACAGGCAGAAAAGGAGGAATGCGGGGTTGTGGTGTAAAAAAAAATAGGGGGGGGGGGGGG
>NZ_VMQU01000177.1 GCF_007714205.1 Mycobacterium helveticum
GGCGACACCGAATGGATCCCACCCCCACACCTCGAGCGCGGCCAACCCCGCACCAACACCTACTGGCACCCCGAAAAACTCCTCCAAAACGGAGACGACGAGGACGAGGCATAGCGGCAGCGGTGGTGCCCGTGCGGCGTGGTCGAATGAAGCCGTGTTGTTCCGTCAGCTGGAGTATTTCGTGGCGCTCGCTCACGAGCGACATTTCGCGCGCGCCGCCAGCGCCTGCTACGTGTCGCAGCCCGCGCTCTCGGAAGCCATCCGCAAGCTCGAACAGGAACTCGACGTGCCGCTGGTCCGGCGCGGCCGGAAATTCGAGGGCCTCACTCCCGAAGGCGAGCGTCTGGTGCATTGGGCGCGGCGCATCCTGGCCGACCGCGACGCCCTCAAACAGGAAGCCGCGGCGCTGCAGACCGGTCTGACCGGCGAACTTCGAGTGGGTGTGGTGCCCGCGGCCTCGACTACCGTTGCGCTGCTTACGGATCCGTTCTGCGCCACGCACCCGCTGGTCCGCGTCCGACTCGAGATGAATCTGCGATCCGCCGGAATCGTCGAACGCGTCCGCCGGTTCGAATTGGACGCCGGGGTCCTCTACCCCGACCAACAGGACACCGACGAGCTTGTCGTCACCCCGCTGTACCAGGAGCGGCCGGTGCTCATCGCCGGTACCGAGCTGCTCACCGGCCGGTCGGGCACCATAACCTGGTCCGAAGCGATCGAATTGCCGTTGTGCCTGTTGACGCCCGGCATGCGTGGCCGCCGGCTCATCGATGACGCGCTGGCAGGTCAGGGTAGGACGGTGACACCGCAGCTGGAGACCGATTCCCTGGTGACCCTGCTCGCCCACGTGCGCACGGGCCGGTGGGCCAGCATCGTCCCGCAACCATGGCTCGAAACCCTCGGCACTCCCGCCGGGGTCGCCGTCCTGCCGCTCGACCAGCCACCCGTGCGGGCTCTCATCGCGCTCGTCACCAACAAGGCGGAGCCAGGCTCGCCCGTCACCCGCGCGCTGATTCGGGCCGCGCACGACGCCGGCATCCACGAGGCGCTCGACGGGGTGTGATCAACGGTGATCGGCGCGGCCTATCGCCCGGTCGGAAACACGTCTTGGACACCTTCGTCGTAGTCCCCCGAGACTGGGTTGTCCCTGAAGGAGGATTCTCAATGGCCAAGTGCGTGATGGTGCTCTATCCCGATCCCGTCGGCGGGTACCCGCCCAAATACGCGCGCGACAGTATTCCGGCGATCGCGGGTTACCCCGACGGCAGCACCGTGCCGACCCCTTCGCGGACCGACTTCACCCCCGGGGAGCTGCTGGGCTGTGTCTCGGGCGCGCTGGGTCTGCGGAAGTTCTTCGAGGACCGCGGGCACGAGTTGGTGGTGACGTCGGATAAGGAGGGGCCGGATTCGGAATTCGAACGTGAACTTCCCGACGCGGATATCGTTATCTCCCAGCCGTTTTGGCCGGCGTACCTCACGCAGGAGCGCATCGCGAAAGCCCCCGGACTCAAGCTGGCGCTGACCGCGGGAATCGGCTCGGACCACGTGGATCTCGAGGCCGCGAAGCGTCGTGGGATCACGGTGGCCGAAGTGACGTACAGCAACAGCATCAGCGTCGCCGAGCACACGGTGATGCAGATTCTGGCGCTGGTGCGCAACTTCCTCCCGTCGCATCGCTGGGCCGCCGAAGGGGGGTGGAACATCGCCGACTGTGTGGAGCGCGCTTACGACCTGGAGGGCATGGACGTCGGGCTGATCGCCGCCGGACGGATCGGGCGGGCGGTACTGCGTCGGCTGGCGCCGTTCGACGTCAACCTGCACTACACCGACACGCGCCGGCTCCCGCCGGAAGCGGAGATGGACCTGAACGTGACGTTCCACCCCGACGTGCAGTCGCTGGTGAGTTCCGTCGACATCGTGTCCATTCATTCGCCGCTCTACGAGGACACCCGCCGGATGTTCGACGAGAGGCTGCTGGCCACGATGCGGCGCGGCTCCTACATCGTCAACACCGCACGGGGCGAGGAGACCGTCCCCGACGCGATCGCCGCGGCGCTCGCGAGCGGCCAACTCGCCGGTTACGCCGGTGACGTGTGGTACCCGCAGCCGCCGCCGGCCGACCACCCGTGGCGCACCATGCCGAACAATGCGATGACGCCACATGTTTCGGGCACCACACTGTCCGCCCAGGCGCGCTACGCCGCCGGAACCCGCGAGATCCTGGAGTGCTTCTTCGCGGGGACGCCCATCCGTCCCGAGTACCTGATCGTCGAGGGCGGGAAGCTCGCGGGCACGGGAGCCCTTTCCTATCAGACGATTCCGCGGGCAAGCGGGTGACACGCGCGGGAAGATGCGATGGATTCCGTTGCGGCCTAGGGCGATTCCTGTTGTGCAACGACATTGTCCGGCGGCGCGGAAGGGCACCCACCGGGTGAGCAGGATACGCATCGACAAGGGTTTGGACCGGTACGCCCCAATTCGCCGCGGCCGAGGCCGGTGATGGTGTCCATCTCGTCGCGCCGAGGCTGAAGTCGAAGATGTCGGACTTCGAATTCATCCGGCAGGCGGGGCGCTTTCCGCTGGTGCCCGAGCACCCGGATGGCGGATGGTCCTGCCTGTGAGCGTGCGGTTGTGCACCGGTTCGCCCGTCGACTTCTGATGTTCAAGCTGCCGGATCAGCTCGTGCTTGGCGTCGTCAAGCACGAGCGATGTCAGGGTCATCGATGACCACTATCAGGGGCGTGAGCCCGGGTAAGGTCGTCCGCAGCGTGACGCGCTGCTCCGTGCGGCCGCGTTCATGCAACGCGACTTCCAGGCTGACGTCATTCGGGTCCCACCGACCCAGATGCGCCCCGCGCGTCGCCAACGCCTCCAGCCCGTGCGGACGTTCCTTGGCGACGAATCGCGCACCCATGCGTAGCATGTACTCGCCGAGCGGATTGTGCGTTCTGTCGTCGGTTTTTTCGCATCGTGACCTCATCTCGGGCGTTCAGGTTGCTGGGCCATCGCGGCCAACAGCTCTGGAAGTGGCATGGTGGCGATACCGATGGCGCTGTCGCCGATGCCGTAGGGGATAACCAGGGTATCGGCGTGAACGAGTGCGCCGCAGGAGTAGACGACGTTCGGCACGTAGCCGTTCTGCTCGTCGGGAGCGGGGGTCAGCAGCGGTCGCCGCAGCCGCCCGAGCACCCTCGTCGGATCGTCGAGATCGAGCAGGATCGCGCCGATGCTGTACGTGCGCATCGGTCCCACTCCGTGGGTAAGCACCAGCCAACCCGCATCGGTTTCGATTGGCGGACCGCAGTTTCCGAGTTGCAGCGTCTCCCACGCCTCGGCCGGCCGCTGACAGGGTGACGTGTTGGTCCAGATCGACATGTGGTCGGCGAAAGCGACGGTGTTCGTTTCTTGGTCCGATCGCGACATGGCGGCGTAGCGGCCGCGTATCCGGCGGGGAAACACCGCCAGGCCCTTGTTGGCCGCGGCCTGGCCGACGAGCGGTCCGGAGGTGAACGACTGAAAGTCCTTGGTCTGGAGTAGTTGTTGGCTGACATGGGATCCGGTGTAGGCCGTGTAGGTGGCGTAGTAGGTGACCGATCCGTCGTCGTCAACGAAGCGGACGAAGCGGGCATCCTCCATGCCGGCCTGCTCGGCTTCCATCGATGGCCAGAGCACCCGCTCGGAAAGCATTACCTCGCTAGGGAATTCGACGGTGTAGGACCGCGAGGCGATAGCGCGGATCAGGTCGACCGCACGCTGAGCGTGTCCGCGGGTGCTGAGGTGGGCGCGCAGGCTGTCGAGTCGTTCGTCGAGTTCGGGTCCGGTGAAGCGGTCACCGAGCGCTTCGAAGACGTAGGCGGCGGCGTCGCCCGCGTTGGCGATGCGGCCGAGCTCGACGCCGAACACCGATGCGTCGAGCAGCGCGCCGGAGACTCGTCCGGTTGCGGCGTACGGGGCTGGTTCGTCGATCGTGGGCTGACCCGCAGCGTCGACGACACCGGTGCGGAACCCGATCGACGACTGGTGTCCCTCCCCGATCCCCCGCACGCTCATCACGAAACGCAGGCTGTTTGGCGCCGTGTCGGATTGGTCGGGGTGGGCCACGATGCTCGGGTTGCACAGCGCCGCGCCCTCGATGGCGTACTCCATGGTAAAAGCCGCGCCCAGCAACAGCATTCGCGCATCGGAGAGGTGGCGGTCGGGCTTCAGCCGGTCGGCGAGTTCGCGGGCGTGCCGACGAAACGTGTCCTTGAGGTGACGGTGCCGGCCGTCGAAGCGGGTGAGGACATCGTCGAGGGTGGATTGAACGTCGTCATCGGTCAAAGCGAGGATGCGCGAGAGCACCACGCCCGCGCGGGACTCCTGAGGCTCGAAGCCCTCTTGGCCCGGTACGAAGAACCGTGTGATCACACGGGCGGGGTCGGCGGCGAGTCGTTGCGGGTTGCGTGTGACGAGCCCAGATCTCACCGAAGTCATTGTGGGACAGTGGAGAAACGGCGAACCTGTTGAAAGGTGGATATCACCGCGAGGGTCGACTCGGCGCCCTGGTTGAGGTTCACCCCGTCGGCGAGCAGGCCGTCGAAGCCGCCACCGGTCTCCGGATCCCACATGACCTGGCCGGCGCGGTTGTCGCCCTGGAACCAGGCGGCGGCGGATCGGATGGCCTCGGGCCAGAGTGGTCGCGGATCGACGGTTGCGGCGCGCGCGCACGCGTCGGCGAGCGTGGCGACCTCGATCGGCTGCTGATCGAACGCCGGTTGGCCGTCGTGGGGTCCCCGACCCCCGACCGGGGTGGGCGAGAGCTGACCGTCGGCCGTCTCGTAGTCGAGCAGCCACTCCAATAGCTCCAAGCCACGCCGAGACAGCGCAGGGTCGTCCAGTGCGACACCTGTCGCGATCATCGCCTCGGCGAGCACCGCGTTGGCGTAGGTGAGTCGGGCCTCAGGCCACGCCCAGTCGGGGTCGCTGTTGCGACTGGATACATTGGCGGCGTAGTCGGCGAGGAGTCTCAGCGCCGCTGGGTGCTCGGGCTCGGCGGTGACGAGTTCGGCCGCGCCGACGGCAGCGAAGGCCATTGCCCGCGGCCACGGTGATCTGGCCTTGGCGGCGCGTTCGAATTGAATGGTGGCCAGCCGGCGGACCAGACTGACGTCACTGTGCGCGGCGGCCGTGCCGAGGCCCCAGATGCAGCGGCCCCAGTGGTCGTCGGTGGTCGGCTGATCGGTCCAATGCCCTGTTTTGTCCATGCGGTTGCGGCAGGCACCGTTGTAGGACTGGGCATCGTTCAGGAACGTGAGCGCCTTACCGGCGAGACCGTTCAACTCACGCGGCGTTTCGGGCTCCCGGGTGGCGACGACGAGCACCCTGGCCATGTCGTCGGTGCAGTAGCCGTGCTCGCGGCGCGGTTCGGTGAGGAGCGCATGCTCGTACGTGGCGCGGTGGTCCGTCATCCGAAGTAGGTGTGCGAATACCGGGTTGGGCGCAGTGGCAGTCATGCTCGTGCCAAGCGCGCTGCGACGAGCCGTTTCGCCATGTCGAGGTAGGCGTCGGCGACGGTGGACCAGGCCATCGTCGGCGCCAACTTACGAGCCTCCGAGGCCATGGAGCCAGCCGCACGCGGGTCGGTCAGAACCAGTCGCAGGGCGCCGACCAGTGCGTCGGGGTCGTCGTGTGGGATCACGAGGCCCGCGCCACTGCCGAGCAACTCGACGGCGTGGGGGAAGGCGGTCGCGACGACGGGCCGACCGGTTGCGACGGAGTCGACCAGCACGCCGGAGGTGACCTGTTCCCTCGAGTCGTAGGGCAGGACGATCACGCTGGCCTCCAAGATGAGCGTGGTCAGCGCGGCGGGGCTGCGGTACATGGGGTCGAAGGACACCGAGTCGGCGACGCCGAGGAGCTGAGCCCGTGCGAGGCAGGCTTCGCGGTAGACCTCGCCTTCGGCGGCCAGGACCTTGGGGTGGGTGCGGCCGGCGATGAGGTAGCGTGGTCGGCCCGGGAGCTTCTTGAGCACGGCCATCGCGTCGATGACGCGTTCGATGCCCTTGCCCGGGCCGATGAGCCCCCACGTCAAGATGATGGGGCGGGCGGAACGCTTCAGGGCGGCGGTCTTGGGGAGCTCCGCACCGTGGGGGATCGTGACGACCTTGTGGCGTTGGACGGGGAACCCGTCACACAGCCGGCGCTGGGCGGTCTCCGACATGACGACGACTTGATCGGCCAGTGCCACAGCCCGTTCGAGCACCGAACGTTGTTGTAGCGTCGGGTCTTTGAGCACCGTGTGAGCGACGACGATCGACGGGACGCGCAAGTTTTCCATGATCTGGACGACTTCGTCACCATCGGGCCCGCCGTAGATGCCGTACTCGTGCTGGATGACGGCGACGTCGCTCTGGTTCAGCAGCTCTGAGGTTTCCGCAATCGACGACGGTGAGCCGTTGACGAGCTCACCGACGACGTTGGGGCGGGTAGACACTTCATCATCGGCGATGCGTACCACGCTGACCGCGGCGCCCTTGGCGGCCAACCCGTCGGACAAGGCCGCGCTGAAGGTCGCCAGCCCGCACGGAGTCGGTGGATGAGTGCTGAGGATACCGAAGCTCGGCATGTACGAAAAGTGTTGCATCCCAAAGGGAGCAATCAACGGCTGGACCAACGATGGAGCATTCAAAATTATCCCGACTGAGCGGTAAGCGATGTGTCCGGCGTGAGCGAATGCTCGGCAGATCAGCGGTCAGAAGCTGAGCCGTTCCGGATGCACTGAGAGTACTAGCTACCCTGACGCTACACCCTCACGGGCAAACCCACAACGAAACGCAAACCGGGTGCACCCCGGCAGACGCGGATACCCTCCACCGCAATCAAGACCCCAAGACCCAAAGACCAACCGTCCGGCTTACCCGCGGAATCGGGTCAGAGGTAGCGCGCCGTATCACGGCGTCTCACGGCGTGGGAGACGCCGCCTCCCGCAGCGTCATCGGCGCGACATACCCGCCCACCGGAGTGCGGTGCCACCACGCCCGGTCACGCCGCAGCTCCGCAGGTGTGGTGAACCGGTATTCGTAGAGCTGCGCACGCACATGCCGGGGCGGGGAGTCAGGAAAAGGGTTGTGTCGCAACAGGCGCAGCGTCGGACGGTCGTTGCGCAGCAGCCGCTGCAGCAGCGGGCGCAGCCATGGCTGGGCGTAGCCGGGGGAGATGGCCGCAAACCACATCAGCCAGTCCAGCCGCAGGTGGTACGGGGCCCACTGGCGGGGCAGGCGGCGCACCGCGCCCGGCTTTCCCTTGAACTCGTATTCCTTCCACAGCGTCTGGCCGGTGATTTTCGCGTCGCCGGTACCTTCGATCACCACCTCGCGCCGGACGCGCCCGATGCTGCCGAAGGCACCGTAGGTGTTGACCAGGTGGAAGGGGTTGAAGGACATGTTCATTCGCTGGCGCGGGGACAGCATGTTGCGCATCGGCCAATAGCTCAGGCACACCACGGCGACGGTGAACGCCAGCACCAGGACGGCGAACCACGACGGCGGCGCAGCCGGCGCGGCGTGCGCGGGCACCGGCAGCAGCACGGCCCATGCCGAGTCGTCGATCGCGCTGCACGCCAACAGGATCGTCACCCAGTTGAGCCACGCGAAGTTTCCCGAGGCCACCAGCCACAGCTGCGTGACGACGATGATCGCCGCGGCCACGCCGGCCACCGGCTGCGGAGCGAACAACCCGAACGGCACGATCAGTTGGGCGAAGTGGTTGCCTGCCGCCTCGACGCGGTGCAGCGGCTTGGGCAGGTGGTGGAAGAACCAGCTCAACGGCCCGGGCATCGGCTGCGTCTCGTGGTGGTAGTACAGGCACGTCAGGTCCCGCCAGCACGGGTCGCCCCGCATCTTGATCAGCCCGGCGCCGAATTCCACGCGGAACAACAAAAATCGCGCCATCCACAACGTCAGCACCGGCGGCGCCGTGTGGTCGTTGCCGAGGAAGATCATCAGGAACCCGGCCTCCAGCAGCAGCGACTCCCAGCCGAACGAGTACCAGGCCTGCCCGACGTTGACGATCGACAGGTACAGCACCCACAGCGCCAGCCACATCAGCATCGCTGCCCACAGCGGCGCGAGGTCGGCGACGCCGGCGACGACGGCGGCCGACAGGGCCGCACCGAACCAGGACACGCCCGCGAAGAGACGGTCGGAGTAGCGGAGCTGAAACACGCTGGGCGCCGTCCAGAACGACCTTCCGGCCAGAAAACGCGGCACCGGCAGTATTCCGTGCTCCCCGATGAGCGCCCGGAACTGCAAGGCGGCCGCCAAGAATGCCAACAGGTAGACGGCCGCGGTGCCGCGCTCGAGCACCAGTCTGCCCAGCCAGTATTCGGGTGCGGACAACCAGCCCATGTGCGTAACTCCTCAGACGGTGGCGGTGACACCACCCGGCATATCCAGTCAACCAGCCGGTAAACCGGCAGCCAAGACCCGAGCCGGGCCTTAACTTCGGGCTAATCGTCACCGACGGGCCGCTGCCCGGCCCGCATCGTCACCGCGGTGTCAATGCCGCGGTTCCTCCTCGGGCCGCTGCCCGGCCCGCAT
>NZ_VMQU01000178.1 GCF_007714205.1 Mycobacterium helveticum
CCGCGCTCGCGATCGTCACGTGCCCCGATTCGTGCCGACCCGCTTCGCCCGGCTTCGCCGCGCTCGCGATCGTCACGGACGCTTCGACATACGCCGCGGCCTGCGCGTCACCGCCGGCGCTCATCGCGTGCTCGGAGTAGTCGAGGACGGCCACCCGGAACCCGACGCCGGCCAGCGCGTCCACGAACGCCGCCAGCGGGCCGTTGCCGACGCCGCTGATCTCGGTCTCCACCCCGTCGATCTTGACGGTCGCGGTGATGCTGGTCGTCCCGCCGTCGTCCTCGGAGGCCTCCACCCGCTGCCGGATCCGCTCGAGGGGCCGTACCGGTGCGAGGTACTCCTCGGAGAAGGCCTCCCACATCGCCTTCGGCGAGACCTCGCCGCCCTCGCCGGCCGTGCCCTCCGCGATCTCCTGGATCACGCGGGAGAACTCGATCTGCAGCCGGCGCGGCAGCGCCAGGCCGTGGTCGGTCTTCATGATGTAGGCCACCCCGCCCTTGCCGGACTGCGAGTTGACGCGGATCACCGCCTCGTAGGTGCGCCCGACGTCCTTGGGGTCGATCGGCAGGTACGGCACCTGCCAGAGCATGTCCTCGACGTCGGAGTCCGCGGCGTCGGCGTCGACCTTCATCTGGTCCAGGCCCTTGTTGATGGCGTCCTGATGGCTGCCGGAGAACGCCGTGTAGACCAGGTCGCCGCCGTAGGGATGACGTTCGGGCACCGGCAGCTGGTTGCAGTACTCCACGGTGCGGCGCACCTCGTCGATGTTGGAGAAGTCGATCTGCGGGTCCACGCCGCGGGAGAACAGGTTGAGTCCCAGCGTCACCAGGCACACGTTGCCGGTGCGCTCGCCGTTGCCGAACAGGCAGCCCTCGATCCGGTCGGCGCCCGCCTGGTAGCCCAACTCGGCCGCGGCGACGGCGGTTCCGCGGTCGTTGTGCGGGTGCAGGCTCAGAATCACCGACTCCCGGTTGGCCAGGTTGCTGCTCATCCACTCGATGGAGTCGGCGTAGACGTTGGGCGTGGCCATCTCCACGGTGGCGGGCAGGTTGACGATGATCGGGTTGTCGGGGGTGGGCGCGATGATCTCCCCGACGGCGTCGCAGACCTCCCTGGCGTACTCCAGCTCCGTGCCGGTGTAGGACTCCGGCGAATACTCGAACCGCCACCGGGTGCCGGGATGTTTGGCGGCCTCCTCGACGCACTTGCGGGCGCCGTCGGTTGCGATCGCGCGCACCGCGGCCCGGTCGGCGCGGAACACCACGCGGCGCTGCAGGATCGACGTCGAGTTGTAGAAGTGCACGATCGCCCGCGGCGCGCCCTCGCACGCGACGAAGGTCCGCTCGATCAGCTCGGGCCGGCACTGCGTGAGCACCTGGATGGTGACGTCGTCGGGAATGGCGCCGTCGGTGATGATCTCGCGGACGAAGTCGAAGTCGGTCTGGCTGGCCGAGGGGAAGCCGACCTCGATCTCCTTGTAGCCCATGCGCACCAACAGGTCGAACATGCGCCGCTTGCGGGCCGGGCTCATCGGGTCGATCAGCGCCTGGTTGCCGTCGCGCAGGTCCACCGCGCACCACAGGGGGGCGCGGTCGATGACGCGGTCGGGCCAGGTGCGGTAGGTGAGCCGGACGGGCTCGACCTCCTCGGCGAACGGCCGGTACCGGTGGACCGGCATCGACGAGCCGCGCTGCGGATTCCAGGGGGCCTGGCCGGGTGCGGGCGGGCCCGCGGGCGTGACGATGGCGCGGGACGAGGTGTACGCGTCGGGATCCGACGGTTGGATGTTGGTCACGGTAGTTGCTCCGGGGGTGTCAGAAGGAACCTCAGACCGGCGCATCGCGAACGCCCGCGACGGGAAGCCGGTCTGGATCAGACCCCGCCGCGGCGTCCGAGGAGGAGCACCCGCTGCACGAGCGCAACTCTACCGCGCCGACCCCGTGTGCCAAAACCGCGATAAATATGCGGATGCGCGTGCACGTATTCTGTTGTGGACTCACACCGGGCGTGGACTTCGCTGGGCCGGAAGGGCAGGCAAAAAGCAGTGGCACTCGTCGTGCAGAAATACGGCGGATCGTCGGTCGCCGACGCCGACCGGATCCGTCGGGTCGCCGAGCGCATCGTCGAAACCAAGAAGCAGGGCAACGACGTGGTCGTGGTGGTCTCGGCGATGGGCGACACCACCGACGACCTGCTGGACCTGGCCCAGCAGGTGTGCCCCGTCCCGCCGCCCCGCGAGCTCGACATGCTGCTGACAGCCGGCGAGCGCATCTCCAACGCGCTGGTGGCCATGGCGATCGAATCGCTCGGCGCCCACGCCCGCTCGTTCACCGGCTCGCAGGCCGGCGTCATCACCACCAGCACCCACGGCAACGCCAAGATCATCGACGTCACGCCCAGTCGCGTGCAGTCCGCGCTCGACGAGGGCCGCATCGTGCTGGTCGCCGGGTTCCAGGGCGTCAGCCAGGACACCCGGGACGTCACCACGCTGGGCCGCGGCGGATCGGACACCACGGCCGTCGCCCTGGCCGCGGCGCTGGGCGCCGACGTCTGCGAGATCTACACCGACGTGGACGGCATCTTCAGCGCGGACCCCAGGATCGTGCACGACGCCCGCAAGCTCGACACGGTCACGTTCGAGGAGATGCTCGAAATGGCGGCCTGCGGGGCCAAGGTACTGATGCTGCGCTGCGTCGAATACGCCCGCCGCTACAACCTTCCGGTGCACGTGCGCTCGTCGTACTCGGACAAGCCGGGCACCGTCGTCGTCGGATCGATCAAGGACAAGCCAATGGAAGACCCCATCCTGACCGGAGTCGCGCACGACCGCAGCGAGGCGAAGGTGACTGTCGTCGGCATCCCCGACATCCCGGGCTACGCGGCCAGGGTGTTCCGCGCCGTCGCCGACGCCGAGGTGAACATCGACATGGTGCTGCAGAACGTCTCCAAGGTCGAGGACGGCAAGACCGACATCACCTTCACCTGCTCCCGCGACAGCTTGGGCATCGCGGTGGCCAAGCTGAACGCGCTCAAGGAGGAGATCGGGTTCACCCAGTTGCTCTACGACGACCACATCGGCAAGGTGTCGCTGATCGGCGCGGGCATGCGCAGCCATCCCGGCGTGACGGCGACGTTCTGTGAGGCGCTGGCCGAAGTGGGCGTCAACATCGAGCTGATCTCCACCTCCGAGATCCGGATTTCGGT
The DNA here is from genome assembly GCF_007714205.1 of Mycobacterium helveticum. Taxonomy (GTDB): domain Bacteria; phylum Actinomycetota; class Actinomycetes; order Mycobacteriales; family Mycobacteriaceae; genus Mycobacterium; species Mycobacterium helveticum. Next base: position 3,205 of record NZ_VMQU01000178.1, read on the forward strand.
GCTGTGCCGCGACACCGAGCTGGACAAGGCCGTGGTGGCGCTGCACGAGGCGTTCGGGCTCGGCGGTGAGGAGACCGCGACGGTCTATGCCGGGACGGGCCGGTAGATGGGCGCGACCGGTCTGTCGATCGGCGTCGTGGGTGCCACCGGCCAGGTGGGCCAGGTGATGCGCGCGCTGCTCGAGCAGCGCGACTTCCCGGCGAGCACGGTGCGGTTCTTCGCCTCGGCCCGCTCGCAGGGGCGCAAGCTGGAATTCCGCGGCCAGGAGATCGAGGTCGAGGACGCCGGGACGGCGGACCCGGCCGGCCTGGACATCGCGCTGTTCTCCGCCGGCAAGGCGATGTCGCTGGTGCAGGCGCCGCGGTTCGCCGCGGCCGGGGTGACGGTGATCGACAACTCCTCGGCGTGGCGCAAGGACCCCGACGTGCCGCTGGTGGTGTCCGAGGTGAATTTCGACAGGGATGCGCACCGTCGACCCAAGGGCATCATCGCCAACCCGAACTGCACCACGATGGCCGCGATGCCGGTGCTCAAGGTGCTGCACGACGAGGCCGGACTGACTCGGCTGGTGGTGTCGAGTTACCAGGCGGTCTCCGGTAGCGGCCTGGCCGGTGTGGAGGAGCTGGCCACCCAGGCGCGCGCGGTCATCGACGACGCCGAGCAACTGGTGCACGACGGCGGCGCGGTGAGGTTCCCGGCGCCGAAGACCTACGTCGCCCCGATCGCGTTCAACGTGGTGCCGCTGGCCGGATCTCTGGTGGACGACAACTCCGGGGAGACCGACGAGGACCAGAAGCTGCGCCACGAGAGCCGCAAGATCCTCGGCATTCCCGATCTGGCGGTCAGCGGCACCTGCGTGCGGGTCCCGGTGTTCACCGGCCACTCGCTGTCGATCAACGCCGAGTTCGCCCGGCCGCTGTCGCCGGAGCGGGCCGTGGAGCTGCTGAGCGGCGCGCCGGGCGTCAAGGTGGTCGACGTGCCGACCCCGCTGGCGGCGGCGGGCGTCGACGAATCGCTGGTCGGCCGCATCAGGCGGGACCCGGGGGTGCCCGACGGCCGCGGCCTGGCGCTGTTCGTGTCGGGGGACAACCTGCGCAAGGGGGCGGCGTTGAACACGATCCAGATCGCCGAGCTGCTGGCCGCCGCGCGGTGACCCGCGGGTGAGCTCCGCCCACACCCGTCTGGTCGCGCGGTGCTCACCGATCTTTGCTTCCTTGCTCGTGCTGCAAGGGTATTGGGTTGCCCATGCGGACCCGCCGGCGCCGGCGCCCGAGCCGATCCTGCAGCCCCTGGCCCCGGGGCAGGTGCTGCGAATCGGTCCGACGGCCGGCACCGGGACCCCGACCGGCGACTACGGGATCGGCGCCACCGACCTGTGCGAGTTCGTCGAGTTCCCCAGCGAGCTGCTGCAGGTCTGCGGCGACAGCTTCGCCGGCCAGGGCGTCGGGTTCGGCGGCTGGTACTCCCCGGTTGCGCTGCACGTGGAGACCGCGTCCGTCGACGACCCCGGCGGGGTGCGCTATACGGGCGTGCTCGGGGTCGGCAGGCCGCTGCTGGCCGAGGCGGCCCCGCCCGGGGACTCGCAGCTGCCCGCCGGGGTGGTGCAGGTCAACCGGCGCAACTACCTGATGGTGACCACGGCCAGGGACCTGGAGCCGGTCAGTTCCCGGCTGGTGGCGGCCGAGCCGTCGCGCCCGGGCTGGCGGACGGTGCCGGGATCCCGGCGGGCCGCGTCCTACCGGGGCGGCTCGCAGACGCAGATCAGCGGCTACTACGACCCGATCCCCACCCCGGACTCGCCGCGCGGGTGGGTCTACATCGTGGCCGACAGCTTCACCCGTCGGGATCCGGTGCTGCTCTACCGGGCCACGCCGCAGACGTTCACCGACCGGTCCCGGTGGCAGGGCTGGGCGTCCGGGCCGGGCGGGGGCTGGAACAAGCCGCCGACACCGTTGTGGCCCGACAAGGTCGGCGAGATGTCCATCCGGCAGATCGACGGCAAGACCGTGCTGTCGTATTTCAACGCGGGCACCGAGAACATGGAGGTCCGGGTGGCCGACGACCCGACATCGCTGGGCGATGCCCCGGTGACCACGGTGGTGCAGCACGACGACTGGCCCGAACCCGCGGACAGCCTGCCGCCGCCGTTCGACAACCGGCTCGCCCAGCCCTACGGCGGGTACATCTCGCCGGGTTCGACTCTCGACGAGTTGCGCATCTTCGTCAGCCAGTGGGACACCCGGGCGCGGGCGACCGCGCCGTACCGGGTGATCCAGTTCGCGGTCAACCCGTTCAAGCCCTGATCGGAGGCGATTTTTCAGCCTTCCGTCCGCAGTGCGTCCGCAGCAGATCCGAGCACCTGGTCGGCGAGCCCAGCTGCGGCCTTGCGCGTCCGGTCGTTCGCGTCAGGCCACAAATGGCTGTAGGTGTCCAACGTGACGGACGCCGACGAGTGGCCGAGGGCGCGCTGCAGGGCATCGTGCGGGACTTGACCCGCAAAACTCGGTACTCGATGTCGACTGCTGGCATGCCACCATGCCACCATGCCACCATGCCACCATGGTGGCATGGACACCACCGCCGCGCACACATCACAGGGAACCATCGCCCTTACACTGCGCCTGCCGGCCGAGCTGGCCGAAGCGGTCAAGAACTACGCGTTTCTCACGAACACTTCGGGCAACGAGGTGATCAAGCGTGCCGTCATCGAGTACATGAAGGCACATGCGCAAACCGACATGGTTCGCGCGGCCTTCGAGAAGGCGCTGGAACAGCACAAGGTTGCGTTCGACAAGTTGGCCGACCTCTGATGTTCACCTTGTATCTGACCTGCGACAACGGTATTTGAACTGCGACAACGTGGAGATGCTCAACGACCGGTTCGTTGGCCCCGACATGCTCCGAGACTTCGGGATGCTCGATTCGGCGGTGATGCGTCCGCAGGCGAGCGCATTTGGTGACGACGCGTACCCCACTATCCACGAGAAAGCCGCAGCACTTCTGCACGGGCTGGCGCGTAACCACCCGTTCGTCGACGGAAACAAGCGCACGGCGTGGGCGGCAACGTCTGTCCTGTACCACATCAGCGGTGATGAGCTGTCGGTTGACGACGGCGCCGTTGTGGCCCTGGTGGTGGATGTCGCCTGAAGGCCTGGGTCCGACCGTTCCCGGTGTCCGACGACTGGATGGGCACGCCCGGCTGATATCGCGTATGCGCCTGAGGGGCGAATGTTTCGGCGCCGTTTCTTCTGTGCCCGACCGGGTGCGCCCCGGCCTGCGAGGCGTTACGGTCGACGGCACGAAGTCAACCAGCCTTCGCGCGCGACAAGCGGGGGAAGTCATCGCGTCCGAGATGAGAGCAAAGGATCTGATGATGCCTGAAGCGGGGAAGCGTTTTGCGCTCGTTGCCGGTGCCGCCTCGCTTGTGCTGGCGGCCCTGTGCGTCGGCGGCGGCGCAGGTCCGGCGACCACCACGGCGGCTCCGCCGACGCCGACGACGTCCGAGCAGCCCGGTCCCCCGTCCCCGCCGCCCACGGAAATCGAAGAGGAGCCGCGTGACCTCGGCGGCGGCGCCGGCGGCGGCATGGGGTGAGCATTCGTTCATAGCCGCTACATATGTAAGGCATAGCCGCGGCCATTGTTCACGCATGCATCATTTGTCTTATGAGTGAAACACCCGAAAACACCACAGTGCGGTCCTCCGCCGCAACCGACCCGGCGCCCGTTCCCCCGGCCGAGGCGCCGCACAGGACCCCGAAGGTCTTCCAATTCGCGGCGTGGGTCGCCATCGTCGCCGGCATCGTGTTCATCGTGGCGGTCATCTTCTTCACCGGCTTCATGCTGGGCCGCCACGCCGGATGCCACGGATTCCATGGCGGCTACCATCACCAGGGCCACAAGCACCACGCGATGATGAGCCATCCGCGCGGTCCGGGCGGCCCCGGTGGCGGTGGCCCCGCGGCGTTCCAGGGCGGCGGGCCCGCAATGATGCGGCCCGGGAACGGCCCCGGGAACGGTCCCGGTAACGGCCCCGGACAGGTCCCGTCATCGGTGTCCCCGTCGGTGACCCCCGCGCCGTAAGGATCGGCCAGGCGGTGGCCCGGCGCTCGAGCGAGCGCCGGGCCGTCCCGCGTGCCCGCTGTCACCGCCGGATCTCAATTCACAGCATTTTTGTCCCCGGGGCCTGTTAAGGCGGTCGCCACGAGGGCAGTATTCACATCATGACCGAAACACCCGAGCCGTCCGCGCAGCCGACGTCCGTTCCCCCGACCCCGCCGCCGCCACCGCCGGTGCCGCCACCGCCGGCGCAGCGGCCCAAGCCGCCGAGGCTCTACACGGCCGCGGCGTGGGTGGTGATCGTCGCGGGAATCGTGTTCATCCTGTCGGTCGTCTTCTTCTCCGGCGCCATGGTGTTCGGCTATCACGACTGCCACCACCGCCATCACCCCGGCATGATGTTCGGCCCCGACGGCCCCGACGGGCCGATGCCGGGCCCCGGGCCCGGCATGGGCCCGTTCGGCCCGGGGTCCGGGGTCTTCGGGCCCGGCGGCCCCGGCCCCTGGCAGTTCGGCGGGCCCGGGGGCCCGGGGATGATCGTCCCCTTGCCTCCCGGTGGACCGGGGC